>VGYW01000013.1 GCA_016872875.1 Planctomycetota bacterium
CGAGCCCACCCGCGAGGAGTTCGTCTTCGGCCAGGTCATCCACGGCGGCGACTGGGACCCCCACCCCTCCGGCAACATGGCCCTGCTGAAGTACGTCGGCGCAAACTCCACCCTCGAAGTGCAGTTCAAGCGCGTCAACGTGGACCTCCGCAAGACCGAGGCATTCCACCACCCCCTCCTCTACATGACCGGGCACGACGACTTCGTGCTGCTGGACGAGGAGGTTGCGGCGCTGCGCAGCTACCTCCGCAACGGCGGCATCCTGCTGGCCGACGCCTGCTGCGGGCGCGGCGACTTCGACAAGGCGTTCCGCCGCGAGATCGCGCGCGTCCTCCCCAAGCACCAGCTCGAACCCGTCACGCCGACCCATCCCCTCCTCAGCGTCCAGGCCAAGGTTGGCAAGGTCACGTACAGCGGCATCCTCAAGCAGAGCAAGCCCGACCTCAACGTGCCGGTCATCGAGGGGATCACGCTGGGCGGCGTCCTGGGCGTCATCTACACCCCCATCGGCCTCGGCACCCAGTGGGACGGCATGGAGCGTCCGTTCGCCAAGTGCTACTCCACCCAGGACGCCCTGCGCATCGGGATGAACGCGGTCGTCTACTCGATGACCCACTGACGCCTCTTCAATCGTCCGGCGAAGCCCGGGCCGCCCCCAAAGCGCCCGGGCTTCCTTGTGGCCCGCCTCCCGATCGTCCTCGTCCCTCGTCCTCGTCCTCGATCCCCCGGTTGGCGGAGAAGAGTCGAGGACCAGGGACGAGGACGATTGCAGAGCAAGAAGTGGTTCACCAGGAGCGGGAGCAGATTGCGGCGCGACTACTCGCTTGACACGCGACGCCGCCGGCGCTACCATCAAGCCGCTTGAGGAGAAGAGGATAGATGCTCGTCGGCGTGATCTCGGACAGCCATGACAACGTGCCGAAGCTCAAGGCGGCACTGGACCTCTTCCGCAGCCGCGGCGCCCAACTGGTCATCCACGCGGGCGACTACGTGGCGCTCTTCGCGGTCAAGCTGCTCGTCAACTCCGGCATCCCCTTCGTCGGCGTGTTCGGCAACAACGACGGGGAACGCGAAGGGATCAGCCGGCTGACGAAGGACATCCAGTCCGAGCCGCTCCGCGTCGAGCTCGACGGGCGCCGCGTCACGGTCGTCCACCACCTCAGCAAGCTGCCGCCCGAACAACGGGCGCAGGCCGACGTCATCATCTTCGGCCACACCCACCAGCCCCTCGTGGAGCCCGGCCCGCCGCTCCTCCTCAATCCCGGCGAGTGCTGCGGCTGGGTCGAAGGCAGGTGCACGGTCGCTCTCCTCGACACCGCGACCCTCGAGGTCACTATCCTGGAGGTCTGAGAGCACGCCCATGTTCGCCTCCCGCTATGCCTGCTGCGTCCTGCTCGCCGCCGCCCTCGGCGGCTGCGTCCACCGCGAGATCGAGTTCATGACCCGCCCCCCAGGGGCGCGGGTCGAGTTCGACGGCCAGATTCTCGAGCAGCGGACGCCCGTCCGCTTCCCCTTCTACTGGTATGGCACCCACGAGGTGGTGGTGACGCGGCCCGGCTACTTCCGCGAGCGCATGTTCATCCACATCGCCCCGCCCTGGTACGAGCAGTTCCCACTCGACCTCTTCACCGAGCTTCTCTGGCCGGGGTGGTTCTACGACGTGCGGAGCTACCCGCTGGCGCTGGACAAAGAGATGCCGACGGACGACGTGCCGGACGACGAGAAGGCGGCCATGAAGGTCGGTCTCATCGAGCGTGGCGAGCAGTTCCGCCGCATGGCGCGCGAGGCCCTCGACCTCCCTCCCCCGCCCGAGAAGAAGCCTGAGCCGACCACGGCAGGCGAAACGCCGCCAAGGCCGCAACCTTAGTACACTGCCCCACAAACGACGAGGCAGGATTGCAGTCCCGAAGGGACTCGAGTGGGTTGCCGGCGGCTTCAGCCGCCGGATCGGGGCGCACCCACGGCCAGTCCCGAAGGGACGGCAGAGCCCCTCGGGCAGCCGGTCCGCCCCATCTCTGCCGTCCCTTCGGGACTTCCTGGTTTCAGGATCCGAGTCCGGCGGCTGAAGCCGCCGGCAACCCACTATGCTCCCTCTGGGAGCAAGGCAGCGACACGCCCGCGGCTTGTCCCCCTATCTGCGGGGCGATCTTCTCAGAAGGAATGGCCCCACGTGACCATCATCACCGTCACGCTCAACACCTCGGTTGACCGCACGCTGGAGGTGCCGCGCCTCGCGGTCGGCGGGCACCTCAAGGGCAGGCTCCTGCGCCTCCAGCCGGGCGGCAAAGGCGTCAACGTGTCGCGGTGCCTCGCGGCGCTCGGCGTCCCCTCCATCATCACGGGCCTCGTCGGCTCGACCGAGCTCGGCCTCTTCCGCGCCAGCTTCGCCGGCACCCCCGCCACCGTCGAGCTCGTGCCAATCGCCCAGCCCACCCGCACCTGCACCACCCTGCTCGACCCCGAGCTGGGCACCGACACCCACATCCGCGAGCAAGGCCCCACGGTCACGCCGCAGGAGATAGCGGCGCTCGGGGCGAGGCTCCGCACCCTCGCCTCGCCCGACGCCCTGGTCGTCTTCTGCGGCAGCCTGCCGCCAGGGATGGACAACGCACACCTCACCGGCCTGATCGCCACCTGCCGTGAGTGCGGCGCCCAGGTCGCTGCCGACCTCAACGGCCCGCAGCTCGCCGCGGCCCTCGCCGCAGGGCAACCCTCCGCCGCCCCAAACGCCGAAACTCCCGCCCGCGGAACAACTGTTCCGCAGTTGAACAACTGCGGAAGACACAGTGCGCCCCCCGACGTTGCGTCGCCGGAGGGCGCCGGCACGGTTTCGGAGATGAACAACTCCGGGACCACGCCCTGCGGCCCGGGCGTTGCGGAGTTGCCCGTGGGGACCACCGTTCCGCAGTTGAACAACTGTGGAACAATCTCCACGCCCCCGGACATCGCGTCGCCGGACGCCGCCGCCACGATTCCGGAGTTGAACAACTCCGGAACCCCGCCCCGCGGCCCGGCCACTGCGGAGTCCCGCTCGGGAGCGACCATTCCGCAGTTGAGCAACTGCGGAATGGTCGTCGTGAAGCCGAACGTTGAGGAGTTAGGGGAGTGCCTGGGCCGCGAGTTGGGTGGGGCCGGGGCACTGGAGTTGATCGCCGCTGCACGTGCCATGCTCGACCAGGTGGGCACGGTGCTGTTGACCCGGGGACGCGACGGCGCGGTGGCAGTGACTCGTGGCGAAGCGCTCGCGGGCTCAGTGGAGGCGGGCGCCCCGCGCAACACGGTGGGCTGTGGCGACGCCTTCCTCGCGGGCTACCTTGCAGCGCTGTGGCGAGGGATGTCGCCTGGCGACGCGCTGCGCCTGGCGGTGGCGTGCGGCGCGGCCCAGGCCGAGGCGGAAGCCCCAGGCCAGCTCTCAGCCCCACGGGTGGAGGGCCTGGCCGCGCGCGCTTCCATCCGCGCGGTAACGTAGCCGCGCGAGGCCACGCCCGCAAGGTTGGTAGGACCATGGAGCCCGAATTGCGGCAGCCAGTGGTTCCAGGCGCGCCCAAACAAGTCTGGGCGTCGCACCCCTCTCTCCGCCAGGTTCTCCGTGGGTGCCACGCCCAAGCCTTGCCTGGGCGTGCGTTTCCCGGCGCCAGCTCTGTAACTATGCTACAGTCACCACAAATCCGTTATTGGACCCGCCTGGGAATGCGAGAGGAGCCATGACGAACACGGTTCGCGTGAGGATAGCGCCGAGCCCGACGGGCGACCCGCACGTCGGGACGGCGTACATGGCGTTGTTCAACTACGCCTTCGCGCGCCAGCAGGGCGGAAGGTTCATCCTCCGCATCGAGGACACGGACCGCGCGCGCTCGACCGCCGAGAGCGAGCGCGCGATCCTCGCCTCGCTCCGCTGGCTGGGGATTGACTATGACGAGGGGCCGGACGTCGGCGGCCCCTTCGGCCCCTATCGGCAGAGCGAGCGGGGGGAGATTTACCGCGAGCACGCGGAGCTTCTTCTCAGGCGCGGCGCCGCCTATCGCTGCTTCTGCACCCCCGAGCGGCTCGACGCGCTCCGCGAGGCCCAGCGCGCCCGGAAGCAGGACCCCCGCTACGACCGCCTCTGCCTCGCCCTGCCCGGCGGCGAGGCCGAGCGCCGGGCCGCCGCGGGCGAGCCACACGTCGTCCGCCTCAGAATCCCAGACGGCCAGACCTCCTACGACGACCGCCTCCGCGGCACCATCTCCTTCCAGAACTCCACCATTGACGACCAGGTGCTCCTCAAGAGCGACGGCTTCCCCACCTATCACCTCGCCAACGTGGTGGACGACCACCTGATGGGCATCAGCCACGTGTGCCGGGCCGAGGAGTGGATCACCTCCACGCCCAAGCACGTGCTCCTCTACCAGGCGTTCGGGTGGGCGATGCCGGCCTTCATCCACATGCCGCTGCTGCGGAACGCGGACCGCAGCAAGATCTCGAAGCGCAAGAACCCCACCTCGCTCGAGTGGTACAAGGCCCAGGGCTACCTGCCCGAGGCCCTGCTGAACTTCCTGGCCCTCATGGGCTTCTCGATGCCCGACGAGCGCGAGGTCTTCTCCCTTCGGGAGATGGGCGAGGCATTCTCATGGGACCGCGTGAAAACCTCCGGCCCGGTCTTCGACCTTGCGAAGCTCGACTGGCTCAACGGCGTCTACATACGGAAGCTCAGCGTGGACGCCCTGGCGGAGCGGCTGGCGGCGGCGAACGCCCGTGCCGCGGCGGTCGACCCTGCGTATCTTCGCCGCATCGTGCCCCTCATCCAGGAGCGGATCAAGAAGCTCAGCGAGTTCGACGCCTGGACGGAGTTCTTCTTCGCGGCCGAGCTCTCCTACGACCCCGCCCTCCTGGTGCCAAAGAAGTCGAACCCCGAGGAGGCCCTCGCCGTACTCGACGCAGCGGTCGCCGCTTTCGCCGAGCTGCCTGCCTGGGAGGCCCCTGCGCTGGAAGCCGCGGGAAAGGCCCTCTGCGAGAGCCACAGTTGGAAGCTCGGCAACGCCCTCATGACCCTCCGCGTCGCCCTCACCGGCCGCACCGCCTCCCCGCCCCTCTTCGAGTGCATGGCCGTCCTCGGCCGCGAGCGCACCCTTGCCTTCCTCCGCCGCGCCGCCGAGCTACTTCGCAGTGCCTGTTGATCTCGGCGAAAGCAATGTCCACCACGCACTGGATTGGCGCTCGGTTGGTGGCCCACGAAGTGGGCGAGCCAGCCGTAGCCCAGGGCGACCGCAGGAAGCCCTGGGAAATCAGGCCACCCCATGCATGAGTCCCCGAAGGGGGCGATTCATGGCCGTCTGAATCGCCCCCTTCGGGGGCTCTCACGTGGGGGCGGCCCACCCAGGGCTCCCTGCGGTCGCCCTGGGCTACGGCTGGGTCGCCCCCGTTCGGGGGCTACAGGGTGTACGTCACTTCCGCAGAGGTCAGTAGAGCGGTGGGTACGGTAGGGATGTCAAGCTACTTCAGCGGGAGCGCGTCGAGCTTGCGCAACTGGTGAGTGCGGGGGTCCACCACGATGCCGACATCCTCAAGTGCAAGCACTCCGAGCAGGGGCTCGACGCCGGCGGGACCAAAGGCCACGCGCGAGACCGCCTCCATCCCCATGAAGGCGAAGCGGGCATAGCCGTACTCCAACTCCACGGGCTCGCCGAGGGCGAGGGTGTAGATGTCCCTTCCTTCAAGTTCCACACCAGCTTGGAGGAGACGGTCGCGCGGGGCCACGCAATGGATGGCCCCCGTGTCCACCAGGAAGTCCGCCTCGTACGGTACACCCCGCTTGGTAAGACTTGTCACCTTCACAGTTACGTGAGTCATGCCCATACCTGCTCCTACTCATCAATCCAGTGTGAGTGTACGGGCAAGCAGCACGCAAGTCAAGTCGAAGGACGGCATGTGACGGCATCCCTGGCAATGCCTGAGCGGGGGTAAGGCCCCGCGTTTTGGGGGCCACGGCGCCCTTGCCGTGGTGGTGGCCGGCCCCGCGGACCTCGCGGGATCGCTCGATTGCCAGGACATAAGTGGCGATCTGCCAGTGGGTAACGGCCCGTGCGCCCTCGGCGTCGCGGGCGCCGGGGCCGCCTCGGCACGCCGCTTGCTCTCGTCATCCCACGCACCGCGACGCCATTGGGCCAGAGTCCCTCGCTCTGCCAGGAGACGCTGGCCATGTACGCGCGGAGAACCCCCTCGAGGCTCGGTCTTACGCCAATCGAGGTCGCCGCTGGGATAGGCGCCCTGGCGCTCTTGTTCGCCCTCGGCGTGTCGTTCTACAGAGGGGCGCGCCTCAGCGTCCACGCGGCCGAGGCGCAGGCGAATCTCAGGCAGGTCGGCACCTACCTTGAGCTGTACTTCCGCAGGTACGGCTCGTATCCGCCCCAGGGGAGCGACCTCGCGGACGCGCTCGCCCCGTTCGGCGCCGACCCGCGCATCTTCGCCAACCCCCTCATGGATGAGGCGCAGCCGGGCGACACCATGAACGCCCTCTACCGCGCGCCCACCCTGGCCGAGATCGACAGCCCGAACCACTACGTCGCCGCGCTCGTGTCGGGCAACGGCCACACGGCGGTCGTCCTGAGGACAGGCGGCCGCATCGAGCGACGCGACGACCTGGCGTTCGACTCCGCCGACCTCGGCGGAGTTCTCGCCATGTTCACCGGCGACGCGCCGCCGGCCCCCGGGCATGGGATCGGCGGCGAGATCAACTTCAACCCCAGGAACAACTCGGACTACGAGTTCGAGCTGCGCAAGCCCGATGGCTCCACCATCACGCGCGACGACCTCCAGAACTCCAACGGCCAACTCGACTACACCGGCCCGGCCGTCTGGATTCGCTTCTGCCCCAAGGGCAACGGCAACCAGAACGGCCTCACGCTCGACGGCGCCCCCTACCCCCTCCAGAACGGCACCCGCTACACCATCGAGACGCTCCCCGGCGGCACCATGCAGGTCCACCTCTACAACGACAACCCGAACGGCAAGGGGAAGTCCATGGGCAAGTGGTGGATCACCATCACGGCCACGGGCAGCAACATCACACCTGGTTGAGGGTGTATCCTCGTGCTCGTCCTCGTCGTCGAGACTTCTGGCTTCCTCTGTCGTGGGGATTCGACGACGAGGACGACGACGACAACGAGGACGATTCAACCGCGATTTGACCGCCGGCCGGCAATGGGTATAATTGAGGGCTCAGAGAATCGCGCGCGAACCGTGGCGACGCGAGGCCCCGCAAGCCCTTTTTCGGAGACCGCTATTGGCGACAATGTCAGTGAAGGAGTTCCTCGATGCCGGCGTGCACTACGGGCACCGCACGAGCCGCTGGCACCCGCGGATGGCGCCGTACATCTACGGGAAGCGCAAGGGCATCCACATCATAGACCTGCGCCAGACGGTGCGCGGGCTGGCGAAGGCCCGCCGCTTCCTCAGCCAGGTCGCCTCGGAGGGCCAGCCCATCTTGTTCATCGGCACGAAGCGCCAGGCCGCGGCCGTGGTGCGCGAGGAGGCCGGCTCGCGCGGCATCCCCTTCGTGGCCGAACGCTGGCTGGGCGGCACCCTGACGAACTTCCAGACGGTCCGCAAGAGCCTCGGCCGCCTCGAAGAACTCGAGAAGATCGAGCGGACCTCCCAGTTCGGCGCCTACAAGAAGAAGATGGTCTCGATGCACATGCGCGAGAAGCGCAAGATCCTGCGCAACCTCGAGGGCATCCGCGACCTCACCGAGCTGCCCGGCGCGCTGGTCGTCGTGGACCCCAAGCGCGACAAGATCGCGGTCCGCGAGGCCATCAAGCTCGGAATACCCGTCATCGCGCTGATCGACACGGACGCTGACCCGCAGGACCTCAGCATCTGCATCCCGTGCAACGACGACTCGATCCGCTCGATCCAGGTGGTGCTCAGCCACCTGGTCGAGGCGGTGGAGGAGGGCTGGAACCTCGGGAAAGCGGTGAAGACCGACAAGGCGCCGGCCCCCGCGCCGCCGCCGCGCGCCGCCGCGCCGCCGGCGCCCGCGGCTCCCGCCCCAGCGCCGCCACCACAGGCCGGCGCCGCGCCCGCGGCTCCCTGACGGTCGCTCTCTCACCATCTCTCTCTCTGATAAGGGGACCCTCATAATGGCTGTCAGCGCAGAAACCGTCAAGCAGCTCCGCGAGATCACCGGCATCGGCATGATGAAGTGCAAGGAGGCACTCGAGGCGACCGGCGGCGACATCGAGAAGGCCATCGAGCACCTCCGCAAGCAGGGCCTCAAGACCGCCGAGAAGCGCGCCGGACGCGAGACCTCCGAGGGCGTCATCGCCTCCTACATCCACTCCAACGCCAAGATCGGCGTGCTGCTTGAGCTCAAGTGCGAGACCGACTTCGTGGCCCGCAACGACGAGTTCCGCCAGCTCGCGCGCGACCTGTGCATGCAGGTCGCCGCCACCAGGCCCATCGCCGTCTCCAAAGACCAGGTGCCGCCCGAGGTCGTCGCCAAGGAGCGCGAAATCTACGCCGAGCAGGTGAGGGACAAGCCGCCACAGGCCGTCGAGAAGATCGTCCAGGGCAAGCTCGACGCCTTCTTCAAGGAGCGCTGCCTCCTCGACCAGCCCTTCGTGAAGGACCCGAAGACCAGCGTGGCCGACCTCATCAAGTCGCTCGTCGCCAAGCTCGGCGAGAACATCACGGTCAGCCGTTTCGTCCGCCTCCAGATGGGGGAGTAGCCGCCCATGCCCACCCCACGCTACAAGCGCGTGCTCCTCAAGATCAGCGGCGAAGGCTTCTGTCGCGAGCAGGGCGGCGGCATTGACCACGACCGCCTCATGTCCATCGCCGAGCAGTGCCGCGACGTCAACGCCCTAGGCGTGGAGCTCGGTGTGGTCGTCGGCGGCGGCAACTTCGTCCGAGGCCAGGCCATGGCACAGCGCGGCGTCGGCCGCGCCACCGCCGACTACATGGGCATGCTCGCCACCGTCATCAACGCCCTCGCGCTCATGGACGCCCTGGAGGCCATGGGGGTGGTCGTCCGCGTGCAGACCGCGATCCACATGGCCGACGTGGCCGAGCCTTACATCCGCCGCCGCGCCATGCGCCACCTCGAAAAGCGCCGCATCGTCATCCTCGCCGCAGGCACGGGGAACCCGCACTTCTCCACCGACACCGCGGCCGCCCTCCGAGCAACCGAGATCGGCGCCGAAGTCCTCCTCAAGGCCACAAAAGTTGACGGCGTCTACTCCGCCGACCCCGCCACGTCTCCCGACGCACAGCTCTACGACGCCCTCTCCTACATGGACGTTATCAAGCGCAACCTCCGCGTGATGGACGCGACCGCGATCACCCTGTGCCGCGAGAACGACCTGCCGATCGTCGTCTTCAACCTCCTGGTGCCGGGAAACGTGCAGCGTGTCATCTGCGGCGAGCGCATCGGCACCTTCGTCGCCTCCGACGAGGCCATTGCCAAGGGCCGCTAGCCACCCTACGGGGGCCTACCAGCATGCCGTACGACGAGATCTACCTCGACGCCTGCGAGCGGATGGATAAGGCGGTTCAGCACCTCAAGGACCAGTTCCGCACCGTGCGAAGCTCGCGGGCAACGCCTGGCCTCGTGGAGTCGGTGCGGGTGGACTACTACGGCGCGCCCACGCCGCTCAAGCAGATCGCCGGCATCGGCGCCCCGGACCCCCAGCTCCTGGTCATCAAGCCCTACGACCCCAACGCCCTCGAGGCCATCCAGAAGGCCATCCAGACCAGCAGCCTCGGCCTCACCCCCAGCGTGGACGGCCGCATCATCCGCATCGTCGTCCCGCCCCTGAGCGAGGAGCGGCGCCACCAGATCGCCGCCCAGCTCCGCCACCTCGCCGAGGAAGCCAAGGTCGCCATCCGCAACGTCCGCCGCGACGCCCTCAAGGCCGCCGACCAGGAGAAGAAGGACGGCACCATCCCCGAGGACGACTTCTTCCGCCTCAAGGACGACATCCAGGAGCTCACCGACGACCACGAGAAGAACCTCGACGCCGCCCTGAAGCACAAGACGGACGAGATAATGGAGGTCTAGCCCGCATTTCTCACGAAATGCGGGAAACCCGAAATCCCAAGTCCGAAGTCCGAAACAACACCAAAGCCCAAAGCACCAATTCCCGAAACGACCGCCCGAGGAGCGTGGCGCACCCTGTCCCTCTTGTTTCGGTCATTGGGATTTCCTGCATTTCTCGCGCCTGATCTGAAGGACTGCCTTTAGAGTCCACCCTCCGAGGCATTGCCCACGCCTCGACCCTTCTCCAAGATGCGCTGAGCCACGCCGATGCCGCAGTGGTGCGGTCGCGCCATCACCGCATTGAGGAGAAGGACCGATGGACAGCCTCCGCCGGGCGCCGAGATGGTCCGTTTCCCGCCTCCTGACCCTCCTGACGCAGCTCGCCCTCGCCGCCGCTGTCATCTTCCTGGCCACGCTCGCCTTCACGTCAGGCCCTGAGCCCCCGCCCGACCTGGACATAGATTCGGACAACAACAACGGCACGGGCTGGCCCGATCGCTCCGCGTACGAGGAGAGCATCGAGGAGGTCTCCGGCGACCCCCAGTATCCGGGGAAGCTCGTCGCCGTCAACGACAATGACGACGACGGAGACGGGGTGCCGGACTTCGCCGACGGCTACGACCTGGACGGGCAGCCGTACACCGGCGACGACTACAACATGAGCGAGGGCGACTTCGCGCCCGTCGTCCTCGAGCTCCCCTACCCGATAAACATCTGCACCACCTGGGTCTGGGTCTCCTACGACTGCTCCCCGCCGCTCTCGGTGGGGTACTGGGGCAGCCCGCCCGCCTACTACCCGCCCGTTGGCTATGGGGGCACCCTGCGGCTCTGGAAGCCGTACCCTGGCAATCCCCTGCTGCCGCAGTACGACCGCAACCCGGCCAACGCGGGCGGCTACGGCGGCGGGGACTTCGTGGGGCCAGGCTGGTATCAGGCCTGGGAGCTCGGCTTCAGCGACTACAGCCGCACCATCACCCTCCACGTCGAAGCCGTCGCCCCCAGCCTCCAGCTCGGCGACGAACCGATCTACGTCTACGTCTACCCCAACGGCGCGGGGCAGTACCCATACTACGTCGAATGCGTCCGCGTGAGCTGCGTGCGCGTTGACCTCGACGTCGACTCGGACAACACGAACGGCTTCGACGCCCCGGCCCGCACGGACTCCGAGGACCAGATCGAGGGGGCCACGGGCGACGACGCCCGGCCAGGGAAAGTGGTCCTCGTGGACAGCGACGACTCTGACCGCGACGGGATACCCGACTTCGCGGACGGCTTCGACTACCTGGACGGCGTGGAGGCCGACAATGCCTCGGAGGGCAGCCGCTTCGTCCCCATCGTCCTCGAAGTCCCCGAGCCCATCGCCCTCGCGAACGCCGAGGTCGAGCTCGCCTACTCGGCCTCCGACCCCGCCGGCGTCGCGCCCACGCTGGACGACCCCTACTGGCTCCCGCCCGGACACCTCCGCCTGTGGAAGAAGGACGGGAGCGTGGCGAGAGACAAGCGGGGCGTGGCGGCAGGCGGCGACTACGTCGCCCCAGGCACCCGCTACAGCCCCGCGCAACTGGGCTTCCAGGCCCGCACCCTCACCCTCTACCTCGAGGCCGTCAGGGAGAGCGCGGCCACCGCCGACCTGCCCATCACCCTGCGCGTCTACCCCCTCGGAGCCGCCGCGCCTGCCGCGCCCCGCTGCGAGGACACCGTGAGGGTCACTGCGACGCGGATTCAGGTTCTCCTCGAGACCGCGACGACCGGCGAGCAGGTCGAGTCGCAAGTCTTCGTAGCCACCCGCTTCCCCGAGGAGGGCGCCGCCGAGAACGGCTGGGACTCCGCGCCTGGGGCCGTGGCCACATATCGAATCCGGGTCTACGACCCGCGCCAGGGCATCACCACCGTCCGCCTCGACGGGCAGGACGTCCCCGTGCAGCGCAACGGCGCGGCGTACGAGTCCGCGCCCTTCGTCGGAATCCTGCCCGAGGACCAGCATCTGCTCGACGAAGATGAGCCCTTCGTCCTCAGCCTGGACGAGCTGACGGAGCGCGAGTACAATGCGGATGTTCTCCCCGACCACGAGGCCGCCGACCCCGCCCCCTGGACCGTCTCGAGCGCCGGAGAGCCGCCCGTATCCGTAGCGGACGGCGTGCTGGATATTGACACGACGGTGGGCGAGGCGGCATACTTCGCCCAGTTGAGCGGCCCGGCGCACTGGCGGCCCGCCGCGGCGCTCAGCGTCGTCAACATCCGCTTCCTCATCCTGGCCCACGGCGAGGCGGGCGGCGACGGCGCGTTCGCGCTCCGCATCGGGGACGACGCGAACCACTGGTTCGTCGGGCTGCGGCCCGACCGCATCGTGCACTACCCTGGCGGCACCCGTGCGGAGATCGCCCTGCCGCCGCAGATCGGCCAGGGCGGGTGCCTCCTCGACGGCCAGTTCCACACCCTCACCCTCTCGCGCGCCGCGGGAGGCACAACCGCTCAGGCATCCATAGACCTTGATCAGAACGGAGTCACCTTCGAGCTCGACGGCGCCGGCAGCCCGGCCGACGGCCTCCTCTGGGGCGACACGGGCGAGGGCGTCAGCGGCCGCGTCCTCTACGACTACCTCCACTGGTGGCACGAGACCACAGGCGAGACCATCTACCAGACCTCCCCCAGCCAGATGGTGGCGGGGAACAGTGTCTACCACTTCCCCAACCCAGAGGTCGGACTCTCTTACAACCCCGAGGCGCTGCCACGGCCCCGCGTGCGCACCCTTGTTCCCACTGACCTCGATGAGAAGATGCGGCGGGTGACCGACTTGGTAGTAGATGAACTCAAGGCGAACGAATGGTGGCCAGAGGACGAGACAGACACTGGGGAATACGGCAAGACGGTCCACGCGCGCGTCAGCGACAAGTTGCGCGGGAAGAAGCGATGGCTCGTGGATGCCTTCGTGGACAAGAACACAAGACAGATAGTATCTATCGGGCAGGGGCAGTCAACGGACGCAGTTGTCCAGGTGGATGCAATCGGGCTACAGAAAGGCTACAGACCCAAGGTGGGCGACATCCTGGACCTGGACAAAGCGCGGGTGTACGAACTCAAAGCAAGCCTCACGGGCACTATCAGCCAGGCGCAGCGGCAGCGCCTGCTGGCCGTAACTGGCGGCCGCCCCTTCGCTCAGGTGAGGGCGAAGATGGTCTGGACCCGCAATGGGTTCGTGACGGCCAAGAACGTCTCGCGCACGCTCAAGATCCTTCAACTCATCGGCCTGGCGGCAACGGCCTGGGCCGTCATCCACTACGACCACTACGAGGACCAGTTCCGCGACATGGCCTCCGCCTGGGTGGAGTTCCGCCGATGCAGGGACGAGCAAGCCGACCCTGCGGAAACGATGGCGTGTGGCCTGCGCGCCGTGCTCAAGACCAAGGAGTACCTGAGCAACTTCCTCCCGGACGACACGGCGCTCAACCTGGTGGCACTCCACGAATGCTACCGGATTATCGGCACGGACTGGTAAGGAGGCCAGCGTTGTTCACCTCCCTGTGCATCTTCCCGGCTGGCAGGCCGCGCTGGCGGCCGGGCAAACGCCTCCTGGGGCAGATTCTGGCTTACTTCTCGCCCTCCGCGATCAGGGTCTGGGGTTTCAATCAACCCCTCCGTTGGGATGCAGATGAGGAAGCTGAGCCCACTACCGCGTTCGAGTGCATGAGCGTGGCCGAGGCCGTTGAGAGGGCACGGAAGGCATGCCCCGTGGCATGTCACTTCTTCCTTGACGCGCGCGAGTGGAGCGAACGGATTCGCAGGCAACTCCAGAACGCCCCCGGAGTGGAGACCCACGAGCACTTCGCGCCATACTGCCCATCCGTGGTCCTCGGCGCCGAGACGGTGCCTGACCCTGGCCACCGGAACACCGCCGCCGAGTACGCGTTCGCCGTCCGCCTCGGCGGCGACGGCATGCCCAAGAACCTCGAGAGATACAGAGAGGTGGCTCTCGCAAACGAGGAGATCGCCTCATTGATCTCCTTCCTCGCCAGAACCACAGGTCTCGAGTGGGAAGTCGTCTTCGACCTCTCATACTGAGCCGGCGTGGGGTGCGAGCCGGGACTGCCGGCGGGTGTATCCTGTCTGGAGCCTGAGAGGCTCGCATGCGATAGCCCAGGGCAACGCCCCGGGGACCGATACCGCACAAGGCGGAGCCCTGAAAGGGCGGCATAGACGTGGCCTATCTCGCCCTTTCAGGGCTTCCCGGATAGGTGCCCCAGGACCCAGGGCGTTGCCCTGGGCTATCCCATCACGCCCCTTCGGGGCTGCGGAATCTACCTGCGATTCCGGCTCGCACCCGCCGGCGTGTTACCCTTGCCACCCACGATGGCCCGTGCTATGATCGTGCCGGGCGGCGACGAACCACGCACAAGAGGGGCAACCATGGGGCTCGACGTCTACGTGATGCCGCTGTGGCGCTTCAAGTGCCGCGACTTCCGCACTCCCCTCGAGGAAGCCTTCGGCGACGCGGCACGGGTCGTCACCGTCGGCGGCGTCGCCAAGCGGCCGGCCCGGGTCTCCAAAGGCGCCCAGGCCAGGGCGCGCCGCGAGGTGGAAGCCATCCGAGAGGCCGTCCAGGCGGCAAACCACACGCCCATCCACTGGGACGACGAGGGCGGCGTTGTCCTCTCCGAGCAATCGCGCGGGATCGAGCCGCTCCGGGCCTACGCCAAGTGGCTCGGCCTCCGCGAGCAACTGCCCAGCTTCGGCCCCGCGCCGGAGGGCAACTACTACAAGCACCCCGCGATGGCGGCCAAGCCGGCCTCCCTCTCCTGCCCCCATCTGGTCGAGCACAGTTGTTACAACGGCTACTTCCTGCCCTGCGAGTTCGAGCGGCTCGTGAACGTCGAGCCATACAAGGTGTTCGGGCGGTGGCTCTTCCACAAGGCGGTCGGCTCCAGCCCGCGGCTGCTCCGCGAGCTGAGCTTCGTCCAGGAGCACCTGAAGGCCCCCGACGGCTACACGTATGAGTCCGACGATCCGCTGGCGGAAGTGAAGATGGCGTTCCTCCAGATGCGCAAGGCGGCCGTGCTGAGCTGCCGCCACGGCCTGCCCATCATCTTCTGGGCGTGAACAGCGCGCCGCCCCCAACCGAAAGGCCATTTCCCATTCTCGGGCGTTTCTGCTATACTGTATGGTCGGGATTGGGGGCGTAGCTCAGTGGCCAGAGCAACGGTTTTTTAAGCCGTGGGTCGGAGGTCCGAGTCCTCCCGCCCTCACCATCTCGACCCCATCGTCCAGCCCGGTCAGGACACAGGCTTTTCAAGCCTGGAACACGGGTTCAAATCCCGTTGGGGTCGCCATCGGGGGCAGGCGTCTCAGGTGGGGGGGTGATCATGCCGACCTCGCCGGCGAGCTCGACGAACTGCGCGACCGAGAGGTCAGTGACCCGCCTCTCGCGCTTCCTGAGGCGCTCGTTGAACTTGATCGCCTTCTCCTGCATGTGCTCGTGAGTCTCCTGCGAGCCGCCGAGAAGCCGGAAATTATCCATCTTCGTGATGCGGACGTGGCCGTCCTCGTTGTCCAGCCCGATGCCGTGGACCGGTCCCGCAATCTTGGACTTCGCCAACTTCTCCGCATCTGCCTTCTTCACGGCGCGCGGCTCCTACGCAGCAACATAGGGAAAGCCCGCAACGCTCCTGCCTCCTGCATTATAGGCGAGGGACGGGGGTGGTGTCAAAGGCTTTCACATCGTCCTCGTCCTCGTCCCTCGTCCTCGTGCTCGATCCCTCTGGCCTACGGGGAAGAGTCGAGGACGACGGACGACGGACGAGGGACGAGGACGAGGACGATCATGACACGGTTTGACACGGCGCCCATGCCGGAGTAAGTTGAAGGGATTGTCTGGCTGGGGTTCCTCTCCGAAAAGGTGCTTTCAAGGAGCGAACGGATGAGCGGGCCGAACGTGGTGGCGAGGCGTGGGTTCCTGAGGACGGGTGCGGTGTTCGGGGGCATGGCGGTGCTGGGCGCGACGGCGCGGGGCCAGGCGGCTAAGAGCTTCAAGGTGGGGCTGATCGGCTGCGGGGGACGCGGGCGCGGGGCCATCAGCGACATCATGAACGCCGCGAAGTCGCTGAACGTGGAGATCAAGGTGGTGGCCCTGGCCGACGCGATGGCCGACCGCGTGGCCGCGGCACGCGAAGGGGTCAAGGCGCGGGGGCAGGACGTGCCAGAGGCTGCGTGCTTCGCGGGGTTCGACGCCTTCAAGAAGCTGCTGGGGACGGATGTGGAGATCGTGCTGATGTGCACGTCCCCGAACTTCCGCCCGGCGCACTTCGAGGCCGCGGTGAAGGCGGGGAAACACGTCTTCGTGGAGAAGCCGGTCGCCGTGGACGGCCCTGGCGTCCGCCGCTTCCTCGCGGCGGGCGAGCTGGCGGCCAAGAAGGGGCTGGGCGTCCTGGCGGGCACCTGTCTGCGCCACGACAAGGGCTATGGCGGCTTCCACCAGCTCGTGGCCGACGGCGCCATCGGGCGCCCGCTCGGAGGAGCAATCTACTACTGCATCGGACGGCTGGGCCTCCAGAAGCGCGACAAGGCCTGGTCCGACGCCGAGTACATGGTGCGGAACTGGTACAACTTCGCCGAGATGTCGGGCGACCACATCGTGGAGCAGGACGTGCACACCATTGACATGCTGAACTGGTGCATGGGCGCGCCGCCCGTGGCGGCAATCGCCATCGGCGCACGGCACCGCCGCCAGACGGGCAATCAGTACGACTGCTTCGGCGTGGACTTCGAGTTCCCAAACCAGGTCCACGTCCACAACCTCTGCCGCCAGATCAACGGCTGCGAGTTCAACTGGGGGAACGGCGTCCACCTGGTCGGCGAGAAGGGCTGGGCGCGCATCGGCGCCGGCGTGACTCTGTGGGACGGGACGAAGGTGAAGCCGCCCGACGCGCCCATGACGATGAACATGTACGTCCAGGAGCATTGCGTCCTGATCAAGAGTCTCTTAGATGAGAAGCCTGTGAATCACGCGAAGGACGTTGCGGAGAGCACGCTGAGCGCGATCATGGGCCGCGACGCCGCCTACACCGGCCGACGGGTCGAGTGGAAGGCCTACATGGACCCCGCGGCAAAGTCGGACCTCTACGACAGGGCCTTCGCCAGCACCTCCGAGGACTTCGAGGCCGGCAAGGTGGTGGCCCCCGAGGACGACAAGGCGCCGGTGCCGGGCAAGGCATGAGCATTTCGGATCGCGGATTGCGGATTGAAGAACCAGGGGTCCGGCGTTCGCGGCTCTGCCTCTTCCTCTTCTGAAATCCGCAATCCGAAATCGCAAATCCGAAATCAGGTCCCGCATGAGTTCCTGGAAGCGCACCTTCTACGCCTCCTTCATCGCCCAGATGTGCTCGATCACCGGCTTCTCGCTGGCCATGCCGTTCATGGCCTTCTACATCCGCCAGCTCGGCATCACGGGGGATGCGGCGGTGGCCCGCTGGTCGGGCTACGTGAACGCCGCGGCGGGCCTGACGATGGCCGTGTTCGCCCCTATCTGGGGCCACGTGGCCGACCGCGTGGGGCGCCGCCCGATGGTCATTCGCTCGATGTACGGCGGCGTCGTCGTCCTCCTCCTGATGTCCGTCGCGCAAAGCGTCTACCACCTGCTGGTGTTCAGGCTGATCCAGGGCATGCTCACGGGGACGATAGCGGCCCTGGTGGCGCTGGTGGCGGGCGAGGCGCCGCGCGAGCGGGCAGGCCATGCCCTGGGCGTCATGCAGGCCGCGGTCTTCGTCGGTTTCGCGGTCGGGCCGCTCATCGGGGGCGTGCTGGCCGACGCGGCGGGCTACCGCGCCACGTTCGCCCTTTCGTCGCTACTCCTCCTGGCGGGCGGGCTGCTCGTGCAGTTTGGGACGAGCGAGAGCTTCGTGGCGCCGCGCGATGGCAACCCAGGGGAGGGCTTTGCGGGGATTCGCGCGGTGCTCACGGCCGAGGGCTTCGCCGCCGCCGCCTTCGTCCTCTTCAGCGTCCGCTATGCCAACTCCATCACCGCCCCCACCTTCGGCCTCTTTGTCGAGCAGTTGTACGGCAAGGGGGCGGCGATGACGAACACGGTGGTCGGCCTTGTGAACGCCGTGGGCGGCTTCTCCGCCGCCATCGGCGCGTTCCTCCTGGGCAACGTCGGGGACAGATGGGGCCACAAGCGCCTCCTCATCGCCTCGTGCGTCTTCGGGGGCGCGGTGTCGCTCGGCTATGCCTTCTCGCGGAGCGTCCTAAGCCTGGGCGCGCTCCGCGTCCTCTTCGGGCTTGGGGCCGCGGGCATCCTGCCTGCGGCAAACGCCATCGTGCGGCACCTGAGCCAGGACAAGCACATGGGCAAGGCATTCGGGCTGACGGCGGCGGCGGGCTCGATCGGCTGGATGCTCGGCCCCTGGTCTGGCGGCGAGGTGGCGGCGGCCTATGGCCTGCGGGCGCCCTTTGTGCTCATGGCCATCGGCGTCTGGGTGTCCGCTGTGTTAGTGGCGGTCCTCGTGCGGCCCGACCCGCCGCGCGCCGCGCCTGCCCCGGCCGCCGAGCCTGTGGCATAGCCAACTGAAGGAGTCCTTCCCAGTTCGTAGTGCGGCCTTCAGGCCGTCCCGTTTGGAGTGCGGCCTTCAGGCCGTCGGAAGAAACGGGCTGAAGCCCGCACTACGAACCCAACCTGATATCGGAGGTGCGCGATGACCAGACGACTTGCGGCTGCGTTGATGGTGCTGGGCGCGGCCTCGGCGTGGTGTGGCGCGGGCCAGGAGAAGCCATACTGGCTCGACGCGATGCGCGCGGTGCACGAGGGCTTCAGGGGCAACGCGGGCCAGGTGGCACAGCTCGGCGACTCGATCACGTTCTCGATGGCCTTCTGGGCGCCGCTCGCCACGGCCAATCCCGCGCCGCACATCCCCGGCGACGGCCTCCCGATACAGCCCAGGGGGGGCCAGTGGAGCGGGGTCATCAAGGGGCTGCGCGACAAAGGCCCGAACAAGGGCAACTACTCCGGCTGGCGCGTCGCGCAGCTCCTCGGCGTCATTGACAAGGTGCTCGCGGGCGACAAGCCAGAGGTGGCCCTCATCATGATCGGCACGAACGACATCACCGGCAACCGCGTGCCGCCCGACTACCAGGCCGGGCTCGACGCGGTCATTCGCAAGTGCCTCGCCGCCAAGTGCATCCCCATCCTCAACACCATCCCGCCGCGCCGCGACCACATGCAGGCCGTCGAGGGCGCCAACAAGATCATCAAGGACCTCGCGGCGAAGCACAAGGTGCCCCTGGTAGACTACTGCGGGGAGATCCTCCGCCTCCAGCCCGGCGCCGCCTGGGACGGCACCCTCATCAGCGGCGACGGCGTGCACCCCAGCGC
The DNA here is from genome assembly GCA_016872875.1 of Planctomycetota bacterium. The sequence goes on from VGYW01000013.1 coordinate 19,374, forward strand.
CGGGCGGTTCGACGACTTCAGCCCCGCCAACCTCAAGGCCAGCGGCTACGCCCTCCGCACCTGGCTCAACTTCCTCGCCTTCCGCCAGGTCTACTTCCACGTCCTCAGGTAGCCGCCCTGCCTACGACCACGGACTACGGACCACGGACCGCTGCCCCTCGCCCGGCCGCGAGCTCCGAGCGCCCCCTCCCCTCGCCCCTGCCTTTCTCCTTTTGCCTTTTCCCCTGCCCCCATTCCCCTGCCCCTCTCGCCCCCGGCTTTCAACGATTTTCAACGAATCCCCGAATCTTCCTCTTGACAGATTTTCGACAGTTTGGGGCCTTTCGGGAAAAGCCTGTGTAGGAATGCCAAGGACTTAAGTCGGGCACGGCGTGGCCTCGTTCCTGGTGTTGCGTTGGGAGGTGGACCTCCAGCGGCGGCTCGACGAACGAGGCGTGGACATCTCGTGGCCGGACCTGATGGCGGACCTCAGCCAGGTGCAAGCCATACACCTGAGCCTTGAGGGCAAGGCATGGAAGATTGGCACCGATCTGGAGGGCCATGCCTACGCCGCCTTTGAGGCGGCGGGGATACGCCCCCCGCAGCGCCTGACGCCCTTGGGGGGAGGCGGACATGTAGTGCCTTACGCCGATCCCATGCTCGCAAGTCCTTGAAACCAAAGGACTTCTTCTTGCCTACTGTCGAAAATCAGTCTGAATCGCAGCGCATGGCTATCAGAACTTGACAGAGGAGTATTACTTTGTAATAATAGCAGGCGGGGATGCGGGCCGGGGGGCCGTTATCCAAGGCGAATGCCGTGGGCAGGGCGAGCAGGCAGCAGATCGTGACGTTCAAGAGCGACTCCGCGCTCCTGAAGGCCATGCGGGGCATCCAGAACCGCTCGGAGTTCATCCGCGCCGCCATCCTGGCCGCGCTCGACGGCGCCTGCCCGCTGTGCAAGGGCACCGGCATCCTCACGCCCGAGCAGCGCCGCCACTGGCAGGCCTTCGCCGCCGACCACGCGGTGGAAGAGTGCGGGGACTGCCACGCGATCCACGTGGTGTGCGCGAACCGCCCGAGGCGACGCCCCGGCGCCCGCGGCCATCCGTGAGATGCCGGCGCTGCGCGCGCGTGTTGGCGAGGATGAATGGATGAATGGATGGGTGGATGGGTGAGAAAGGACTGGATGATTGGATGGGTGGATGAATGTCAGAGAGGGCGACTCTTCCATCCATCCAGTCATCCACCCATCCAGTCATCCTCGTTGGTGGCGGCCTGTGGCCGCATTGAGAGGGAGCCATGTCAGAGAAACACGGGTCCTACGCGCCTGCGAGCACCATGTCGGGCCTCCTGGCCATCGAGCTCAAGCACCACGTGCCCTTCACCGCCATCGGCGCGGCGATGGGCATCGCGGTCATGGGCGGCTTCGTCCTCGCACGGGTGCCCCACGGGCCGTCCGAGGTGCTCTTCGAGATCATGCACCCTGCCCACGTGCTGCTGAGCGCGGTGGTGACGACGGCGATGTTCCGCCGCTACCGCCCGAGCCTCCCGGCCGCGATAGTGACCGGCCTGGTGGCCGCGGTGGGCATCGGCACGCTGAGCGACATCGTGCTGCCCTACTTCGGGGGCGAGCTGGTGGGCGCGAAGATGGAGCACATCCACCTGGCCTTCATCGAGGAGTGGTGGCTGGTGTGGCCTGCGGCGGCAATCGGCGTGGGCGTCGGCCTCTGGCGGCCGGGCACCCGGCTCCCGCACTCCGCTCACGTCTTCGTCAGCACCTGGGCGTCGCTGTTCTACCTGATCTCGTATGGCGAGGCCAGCAACTGGCTCCCCCTGCTGCCGGCGGTGTTCCTGCTGCTGTTCGCCGCGGTGTGGCTGCCCTGCTGCTTCGGCGACATCATCTTCCCGCTCCTCATCGCGGGCCGGAAGCACGCCGACCGGGAGCATCAGCACTGACCAGCAGCGGCTGCGGAAAGCACGCCCAAGCATAGCTTGGGCGTGGCACCCCTCACGTTGCCGCGGATGAATGGATGAGTGGATGGGTGTCAGACAATCATCCATTCATCCAGCCATCCAGTCATCCTCTTTGGTTGTGGCGTGTGGCCCCGCTATGGGCCGGCCCAGATTGGGGAGGCCCAGGCCCACTGGTCGTTCTTCTGGCGGAGGCGCACGTAGTAGAAGGCTGGGGCGTCGTCCGCGTCGTCGAGGGCGGCCTGCCAGTTGAGCTCCCAGGGGAGCGGAAGGCGGTGAAGGCGCCAGGCGGGGCTGTCTATGCCGCCCAGGTTGCCGCTCTTGGCCCCAGCGATGAGCCGCTGGAGAGGCAGCCTCTCCCTCTGGCCATTGAGCACCAGCTCGACCGCCCCGCTCAGCGGGGTCTCGACCTCGATGCACATGCCCTGCGCGGTGTTGGTGACGTTGTTGGGGTGGCCGATGCTCCGGGTGGTGAAGCGCACGGCGCGCTCGCCCTCACGCTCCCAGTGCGACGTGTAGTGCTGCGAGGATGAGCCCTGCTCCTTCTCCACTGGAGAGACGACCTCCTGCCCACGGAAACGCGGCTCGACGGCCAGGATGCGGCCGTCCGAGATGCCGAGGGAGACCTCCCAGGCCGTCTCCTTCCGCTTCTCGCCCCAGCCGACCTCGAGGAAGAGCTTGGTGCGGAGGGGGTCGGAGGGGGGGTGCTGCGGCACGTCGCACTCCGAGAAGCGGCGCAGCAGGCGGTTGTTCTTCACGATGTCGAGGGCGTCAATCGCCCCGCCCGCCTCCACGCTGACCTGGATGTGGCGCCGGCGCGCGAGCGGGAGGGTCGCGCCCATCGGGGCATCGTTGAGGGCGAACTGGACTGCGATGCGGTCGCCCGTGAGGGCGCAGGTGCGGCGGGCGAGGAGGGCGTCCCAGAGCGCCCCGCGGGTGAGGCGTTCGGCCCAGAGCGCAGCCCGGCCGTGGCCGTAGCTGCCGGGGTGCGCGCTATGGTGGTCCGTGCCGCCGATGAGGCCGTACACGTGGCCCTGCGCGAGCCCGAACTGCACCGTGCTCTCCCAGTCCGACGGCCCCATCGAGTGGAGGAAGGGGCGCGGGTTCTCGTTCCCCTCGGAGCAGCCGTGCATCGAGACCATCTCGACGACTGGGGCGAAGGCGGGGTCGAAGGCGTCCCAGCTCACGCCCCGCGCGCCGCGGCGATAGGCGAGATGGTGGGGGAAGGCGATGGCCGCCTTTCCCGCCGCGGCCAGGGCGCGCAGGCGGGCGTGCAGGTCCTCGAGGCCGTTCGCGTAGATGATCTCCCCTTCGAGGTCGCGGTAGAGCACCGTGCGGTCCCCCGTGGCGCAGAGGTGAATCTCGAAGCTGGGGAAGACTACGAAGCGGCCCTCCTGGTTGGCGGCTCGGAGGGCCTCGAGCACGCGGGGCCAGCCGGCCTTGAGCCTGGCGAAGCCCTCCTTGTGGAAGCCAATGATGTATTGGATGCGGCCGTCGGGCGGGGGCATGTCGGGCCAGTGAGCGTGGCCGGTCACGGAGCAGAAGTCGAGCTGCTCGCGCGCGTTGGCCAGGGCCTCGTCGAGTGAGCCGTGGCCGTACGAGATGCTGCAGTGGTTGTGCAGGTCGCCGTAGAAGACGCGAAGCTGCCGGTAGGATTCCATCGTTCGCCCCTTCTGCCCTATAGTCAAGCGGCGCGGGCGGCGGGCGTCAAGGGGCCATCTACCTCTTCTATGGGCACGCAAGCGCCGCAAGGTCATCCGTTCCCTCTCCCAGTGGAAGAGAGCCGCCCTCTTCCAGTGGCTGCTCTCTGAAACGAAGGCCCGGTGGCAGATGATCTCACACTTGTACAAGTGTGGAATGATGCTCCTCGGTCGTTCGGGCCGGCGGCGGACGGCTCTTGGCCCGCAGGCGAGCAGCGTGGTCGGCCGGCCGGCGGGCAAGCCCCACGGCGGCGTCACCCCACAATGCCCGAGCCGGCGCCGGCCGGTTGTTCCGCTCTTGGCAGTTGCACGAGCATCGCCCACTTGCTAACCTTGGAGGGTCCGCATGTATCGGCGGAGGATGGATGGGTGCCGGGCAATCATCCATTCATTCAACCACGCGCTCCGGCTGCTGCGGCCGGCCGCATCAGGGAAAGGAGGCCGAAGAGATGGCAACGTCCCGTTGGTGGTCCGTGGCTCTGGCCGGGGCGATGGCCTGCTCCACCGCTCTTGCCCTGGAGGAGGTTCCCAAGCACCAGGCGAAGAAAATCGCCGACGCCGCGCCCGCGAAGCCGCGCGTGGAACCCAAGAAGCCCCGCAAGGTCCTCGTCTTCTCCACCCCAGCCCACATCTACGAGAAGGGCGACCCACACAAGGGCTACTGCGTGCCCTACGGCGCCGCCGCTTTCCGGGCCCTCGGCGAAAAGACCAGGGCTTTCGAGCCCGTGTTGAGCCAGGACCTCGCCTCGTTCCTGCCCGACAGCATCAAGCAGTTCGACGCCATCGTGATGAACAACTCCTGCGGCCCCTGGATCACGCCGACCGATGCCGACATGGAGAAAGAGGCGTTCAAGAAGCTCGGCGCGACCAAGGAGGCCGTCGAAGAGGCCCTCCGAAGGACCTTCCTCGATTGGCTGAACAACGGCGGCGGGGTCGCGGCCATCCACTTCGCCATCGCCGCGAACCCAAAGTGGCCGGAGTTCGGCGAGCTCATCGGCGGCAAGTTCACCGGCCACCCCTGGAACGAGGAGATCGGCGTGATGATTGACGACAAGGACAGCCCCCTCGCCGCCGCCTACGAGGGGAAGGACTTCCGCCTCGCCGACGAAATCTACCAGTACGGCAAGCCCTTCGACCGCGCCAGGTGCCGTGTCATCCTCTCACTCGACCCCGAACGCACCAACATGGGCGCCCGCTGGATCAGCCAGCCCGACAACGATTGGCCCCTCGCCTGGGTGAAAGCCGTCGGGAAGGGACGCGTCTGGTACACCTCCTTCGGCCACCGCACCGACCTCTTCTGGAGCCCCCAACTCCTCCAGTTCTACCTCGACGGCATCCAGTTCGCCACGGGCGACCTGGAGGCCCCGACCGAGCCGCGAAAGGAGAAGCTCGTGCGACGCGTCCCCGGCCCCACCCCGCCCGAGATCCGCGCCGCAAAGATGAAGGCCGGCAGCGTGGCCGAGCCGACCGAGGAGCAGCTCAAGAAGATCGAGAACGCGGCGCCTGACAGCGCGCCCGCCAAGCCCGCCAGGCCCCGCAAGGTGCTCGTCTGGGGCCACTCCTGGACCCACACCCCCAACGCCGTCGCCGAGAAGGCGCTCGAAATCCTCGGCAAGAAGAGCGGCGCCTTCACCGCCACTGTCAGCGACGACCCGCGGCGCCTCCTCATTGACCAGATCGGCCAGTTCGACGCGGTCGTGATGAACAACATCCACGAGCCCGAGCCCTTCCTGCCCCCCGACTTCGGCAAGCTCGACCCCGAGCGCCAGGCCGCCGCCAAGGCCTTCGACGCCGCCGTCAAGAAGAGCATCCTCGACTACGTCGCCGGCAAGGACCCCAACAACAAGGACGTGCCCGGCCGCGGCATCGTGGGCATCCACGCCGCCACCGCCGCGTTCGGCAGTTGGAAGGAATACGGCGACATGATGGGCGGCTTCTACAGCGGCCACATCGGCCCCCAAGAGGTCGCCATCAAGCTCGACGTCCCCAAGCACCCCCTCAACGCTGCCTTCGAAGGCAAGCCGTTCAAGATCACCGACGAAATCTACTTCTTCCAGGAGCCTTACTACTCCCGCACCAAGCTCCACATCCTCCTCACCCTCGACATCGACGCGATGAAGGACCCCGGCAAGCGCCCCGACAAGGACTACGCCGTCAGTTGGCTCCGCGAGTATGGGGCGGGCAAGGGGCGGCTCTTCTACACCACCCTCGGCCATGCCATTGAGGTCTACTGGAACCCCCTCTTCCTCCGCCACGTCCTGGCCGGCATCCAATTCGCCACGGGCGACCTCCCCGCCGACGCCGCCCCCAGCGCCAAGTGACCCCCTCCCTCCCGAAGAGCCTGCCCTGAGCGAAGTCGAAGGGCTCCAACGCCTTCGGGAGGGTAATGTGGCGGGGCGTACCTTGAAAGTTCGGTTGCGGCCGCTGAGTTTTCCTGGCATGCGCCACGCGATGGACGACCTGAAGCTCGACCGCCTGGACGTCATTCACGCAGGCGAGCAGACCTTCCCCACGACCAGGGGCGTGAGGGCCGTGGCACCTGGAAGGGCATGTTCACCTTGACAACCCAGGGCGCGCCGGCCTACAATCGAGGCACTCCCAGGAGAACCCCCATGACTACGAAGGAGAAAGCCGTTCGCGCCGTGCAAGAGCTTCCCGACGATGCCTCGATTGAGGACGCGATGGAGCGTCTGCTCTTTGTGGCGAAGGTCGAGCGAGGCATCCAGCAGGCCGACGCGGGCCAGACCATCCCCCACGAGCGCGTGCTCAAGCATATGCGCGCGGATGCTCAAAAGAGGGAGCATAGGCCATGGGCGTGAAAGCCTCATCGGCCATCAAAACGGGCATCTTGTTTCTTGCGGGTGCAGCGGCAGGATTCGGGGGCGGTTTCCTGGTAAAGAACGCGAACCTGAAGGAGCTGGTGCCCTTGATAGCCACCCTGGTTGGTGGTGCACTGGCGGTAGTTGGGGGCTTCGTCGCAAACTACCTGCTCAGCAAGATCGCGCATGATAGGGCTCGCCGCGAGTTCCTCACAGCCAAGCTTGAGGGCATCTTGCTGAAGTCCGTTGACGCTGTGAACTTGATACAGGAGATGCTGGATAAGAAGATGCGGAAGGCGCTTGCTGGACAGGCAGATGAGGAATCAGCACCGTACTACGTGAATCTCGACCTTGCCCAGATCCGACTTGTCACTGGCTCCTATTGTCCAGAGCTTCAGGCACGCCGCTTTCGCAGACCCCTGAGGATCAGGCAATCAGCGCGTTGGCGTCAACGGCGAACACGGCGCCGGCTACGCCAGGAGTGGAAGTGCTCGGCAACGTCGTCCTCCGTGATGCCGGCGCGAGCGAGGGCCGCGTCGAGTTCTTCCGCGCGGCGGACGAGGAGTCTGGCCTCGGGCATGCTCACGTAGTCGGCGAGGGCGCGGGAGACCAGTTGATCGAGATCTGTCCCCCCCTCACCCGTCAATGCCTTGAGCCCTGCGACCAAGTCGTCGGGAATCGTGACGGTGCTCATGGCACACCCCCAAGGTACAGTCCTATCGTTTCGGTACATTTTGCGCGCCGGACATCCCGCGAGCAAGCTCCCCCTATACCGCCGTCCAGCCCCCATCCACCGAAAGGACGGCCCCTGTTACCATTCTGGCCTCCTCGCTCGCCAGGTAGGCCACTGCGGCGGCAACGTCCTCGGGCAGGGCAAGACGCCCGGCAGGGATGCGGTCAATGACGGACTTGCGGAACTCCGGGTTGGCCAGCCGCGCCCGCGTGAGGCCGGTCTCGACGAACGTGGGCGCCACGGCGTTCACGGTCACGCCGTGCTTGGCCCACTCGACGGCGAGGGTCTTGGCGAGGAGGATGACGGCGGCCTTGCTCGCGCAATAGACCGGCTGCCCCGCAATGGCGACGAGGCCCGACTGGCTTGAGAGGAAAACGATGCGCCCCCAGCCCCGCGCTATCATCGGCCGCGCCACGGCCTGGGCCATGAAGAACTGCCCCTTCACGTTCGTGTCGAACACCGCGTCCCAGTTCTCCTCCGTCACCTCCAACCCGGCGGCTGGGCGGTTGATGCCCGCGTTGTTCACGAGGATGTCAATCCGCCCGAGCTCGCGTTCCGCGGCTGCGACGCCATCGCGGACCTGCGCGAGGTCGCAGATGTCAATGGCCAGCTTCGCCACGCGGTGGCCGTGGGCGGCGACCTTCGCGGCGGTCTCGTCAAGGCTCACGCCTGGCCGGTCGCTGAGCGCCACGTCGGCCCCCTGCCGAGCCAGGGCCACGGAGATCGCCGTGCCCAAGCCCCCGGCCGCTCCTGTGACCAGTGCCACTTTCCCATCTAGCTGAAACATCGCGTCGCTCCGAAAGGTCAAGAGTTCTTGCGGGGGGTCTGGGGGGAGCTTCTGGCAAGAAGCTCCCCCCAGACCATTCATTCCGCGTACCGCTCCACGCGCACTCTCGCGGTGATCGCGTGTGCGAGCATGTTTTCGAGCTTGCACTGGCGTTCGGTCACGGCGCCGATGTCGCGGCTGGCGGCGGGCGTGAGGCGTTGATACGTGCAGGTCTTGAGGAACTTGCCCACCCAGAGGCCGCCCGTGTAGCGTGCCGCGCGGCCCGTGGGGAGAATGTGGTTCGTCCCGATGCTCTTGTCGCCATAGGCCACGGTCGTCTCCTCCCCGATGAAGAGCGAGCCGTAGTTAGCCAGGCGGTTGACATAGAAATCGGTGTCTAGCACGTGAAGCTCGAGGTGCTCGGGGGCGTAGTCGTCGCTGAGGGCGCAGGCCTCCTCAGGGCTGTCGGCGGCGAGGACGATGCCGTTGTCGCGCCAGGAGAGCGCCGCCACGTCGCGGGTGGGGAGCACGGCGAGCTGCTTTTCGAGCTCCGCGATGGCGGCCCGCGCGAATGCCTCAGCGTCTTGCGGGGCAGAGACGCCCCGCCTACAGGTGCAGATGAGGCACACCCCGCTGTTCGGGTCGTGCTCGGCCTGGCCCAGGAGGTCGCAGGCCACGAGCGCGGGGTCCGCCGCGTCATCGGCGATGACCAGGATTTCGGTCGGCCCGGCAAGCAGGTCAATCCCAACTCGCCCGAAGAGCTGGCGTTTCGCCTCCGTCACGAAGCGGTTGCCTGCACCGCACAGGATGTCTACAGGCTCCACCACACCCAGCCCGAAGGCCATCATCGCCAGAGCCTGGACGCCGCCCAGGACGAAGATGCGGTCGGCCCCTGCCCTCGCCATCGCGTTGATCGTGGCGGGGTAGTAGCCTTGCCCCGAAGTGGCCCGCCGCTCCGCGGCGGAATCTCCCGCCACGGAGTGGCGGGCTACGGGCGGCGTGCAAGCCACAACGCTCCTCACACCTGCCACCTTGGCCGGGATGATGCTCATCTGCGCGGAGCCGAACATCGGGTAGCGCCCGCCTGGCACGTAGCAGCCCACGGAGTTCACCGGGATGTGCTTGTGTCCGAGGACGACCCCTGGCCGCACCTCGACATCGAGGGGCAGGAGGGTCGCAAGCTGGGCCTCCGCGAACTTCCGCACGTTGGCCTGGCAGTAGGCCGTGTCGCGCACCGCCTCGTCGGAAAGCCGCGAGACCGCCTCAGCGATCTCCCCCGTGCTCAGCTCGAAGCTCGGCGGGTCCCAGCCGTCGAGCCGCCTGCTGTACTTGCGGACGGCGTCCATGCCGTTCCGCTCGATGTCGCCGAGCATCTCGGCGACGACGCGGCTCGTCTCCTGGTCCTGCTGGAGAAGCGTGTGTCCGCCGCTCTTGATCGTCCTCATTCGCCTTCCTTCCGCATCGTGTCTGTTCTCCTTCTGTGGGATCCTAGCCATCCTCACCTGCTGCGTCAAGCATGACCCATTGCCCGGGTGCGGCGACACGCCTGCCTATGCCAGCACCCGCTGGAACACCGCTTCTGCGGAGCTTACGAGTGTGGGGTGCTGACTGGCAGCCCTCGCGAGGAGGCGGGCCCGCTCCCCACGCACCGCCGCGCGCAGGCGGGAGAGAACGAGGGCCCGAATGAGGATTGCAGAGTCATATGACTCTGCAATTACTCCTCGGAGTGGGCGCCGCATTCCCGCAGGCGGCGGGCGCCTGCGGAGTGCGCGACGGACCGGCCACGACCTGACTATCGCACCCGGCACGCGGGCCGGCGAGAAGAAGGGGTTGGACGATAATTGCAGAGTCATATGACTCTGCAATTGTGATTCCGATCACGCGTCTCGTGTCCGCGGGCGACGGACGCCTGGGGTGTCAAGGTGGCACGTGCCCAAGTGCGCCATTGCGCCGCGCCCGCGAAAGGGACTTGACGCTACGGCACGGCGCGAGTACCCTTTGGCTATGGGGAAGGGACGGTTCGTCTCTGGAAAGGAAGCTGAAGGGTGTCGCAGTTCCCCCGCACGACGGTCGGCGGAGTCTCCCTCTCGCGCCTCATCGTGGGCACGAACTGGTTCCTGGGCTACTCGCACACGTCCGCGGCCAAGGACCGCTTCATCAAGGAGTTCATGACCCGCGAGCGGGTGGCGGACATCCTGACGGTGTTCCTCCACGCCGGCGTTGACGCGGTGTTGGGGATGCCCGTGCCGATGCTCAGCGGCGGAATCGAGGACGCCGAGTACCGCACCGGCCGGAAGATGCAGCTCATCCTCACCCCCACGTTCAACATCCGCCCCGGCGGGCCGCCCGACCAGGAGCCCGAGCGCGTCTTCGACCGCGTCAGGGAGCTCGGCGCCACATTCTGCTTCCCCCACAGCTCGCTCGTGGACCGCCTGGTGGACCGCCTGACCGGCAGCATCCGCCAGTACGACGGCTACGCGAAGCTCATCCGCGAGCGCGGCATGATCCCCGGCCTCTCCACCCATCTGCCCGAAACCGTGGTCGTTGCCGACCAGACGGGCGCCGACGCCGAGACCTACATCCAAATCTACAACTGCGCAGGCTTCCTGATGACCGTGGAGGCCGACTGGTGCATGCGCATCATCCTGAACGCCAAGAAGCCCGTGATGACGATCAAGCCGCTGGCCGCCGGCAGGCTCCTGCCCCCCGTGGGGCTGGCCTTCGTCTGGAACACCATCCGCGACCAGGACATGGTGACCATCGGCACGACGACGCCCGACGAGGCGAAAGAGGCCGTTGAGCTCTCCCTCAGCTTCCTCGAACGCCGCATCCCGACCATCGAGCTCCAGAAGACCAGGAGCAAGAAGGGGCTCGAGGGGGCGGAGAAGGCGTGAGAGAACGTTGGGTGCCGGAAGTCCAATGCTCAATGACCAAGTGAAGGAGCAGCCGATCCCTTCCTCGTTCCCACGCTCCGCGTGGGAACGGAGGTGTTGACGCTCCGCGTCGTCCAGCGGCCGCAGAGCGGCCAGCGCGGGCGTTCCCACGCGGAGCGTGGGAACGAGACCGAGAAGGAGCACGAGGACAATTCAAGGGGACCGTTCGGATGAGGAGCTTTGTCACTGGCGCAGCGGGTTTCATCGGGGCACACCTCTGCCGCCGCCTCCTGGACAAAGGCCATGAGGTCGTGGGGATCGACTCTTTCACGGACTACTACCCGCGTGCGGTGAAGGAGGCACGGGTGGCACCGCTGCGGGGCATGGCGGGCTTCAGGCTCGTCGAGGGCGACGTGCTGACAGCCGACCTAGACGCCTTGGCGGCGGGCGCCGACTTCATCTTCCACCAGGCGGCGCAGGCCGGCGTGCGCGCGAGCTGGGGCCAGACCTTCGAGATTTACACCAACAACAACGTCCTGGCGACCCAGCGAATGCTCGAGTGCGCGCGGCGCGTGAAGCCGCGGAAGTTCGTCTACGCCTCCTCGTCGTCGGTCTACGGCGAGGGGCGCGAGCGGCCGACGCGCGAGAGCGACCCGAAGCGTCCCCTCTCCCCCTACGGCGTGACCAAGCTGGCCGGCGAACACCTCTGCCACCTCTACGAGCACAACTTCGGCGTGCCCACCGTCTCGCTCCGCTACTTCACCGTCTACGGCCCGCTCGGGCGGCCCGACATGTCGGTCTGGAAGTTCACCCTCGCCCTCCTGCGGGGCGAGGAGCTTGTGGTCTACGGCGACGGCCAGCAGTCGCGCGGCTTCACCTACGTTGACGACGTTGTGCAGGCGAACCTGCTCGCGGCCCGCTCGCGGCTCAGCGACACCGCCTTCAACGTCGGCGGCGCCAGCACCGTCACGGTCAACCAGCTCATCCGTGCCATCGAGCGCATCGTCGGGCGGAAGGCCCGCGTGCGCCACGAGCCGTTCGCCGAGGGCGACGCCCGCCACACCCACGCCGACATGGCCCGCGCCCGCCGCCGCCTCGGCCTCGCCTGCCGCACCCCCCTCCGCAAGGGCCTCCCCCCCACCATCCAGTCCATCCGCGACTTCTACGGCTTGTAAGGCTTTGGGCATCCGCGAACAGTTTGTAGTGCGGGCTTCAGCCCGTCCTGTGGGCGGCGCCTCCGTGCTGTGGGCGGGGCCTCCGTGCCCCGCTTCCTCTCCCTCCCCGCTCGCGGGGAGGGCCGGGGTGGGGACAGCGCCCCGCCCCTCAATCCACAGTGGCACAGGCGTCTCGCCTGTGGGCGGAGGAAGAGACGGCCTGAAGGCGGCACTACGAAGTCCAGCTTCTTTCGGCTGAGGTTCTGCCTCAAAAAAAGTCCTTCACCACCTCGGCCAGGAGATTGGGGTCCTGGGTCTCAAGGATGCGGGCGATGCGCCAGGAGGGGACTTTGAGGTTCTTGAGCGCGATCTCGGCCTGTGCCCAGAGGCGCTTGCGCTTCTTCTCATCCTCTTCCACCATGATGTCCGACACCAGCTCGGCGAGCTTCTGGAGCATGAGGTCGGGCTTGTGCTCGTAGTAGCGCTTGATGACGCCGCGTTGGTAGGGAGTGTATCCCGGCATCGGGTTGCTCATGATGGGCCCTTGGAGGATGTGCCCCTACGCAGGAACGAGGTGGAGCCGGACGCCGAAGCCGAGCTGGCGGAGCATCTCTTCGCAATCCTCCCATAGAAGCCCAAAGGCCCGCACATCGGCAAGGCCGAGACGGCTCACCACGTCCCGCACCACGGGGCAATCTGCCTCTGCGAACTCACCGTCCATCATGGCCTGCTCGGCCCAGTCCACAAGCTCCTCGGGCGCGATCTCATGCTCGAGATATGCGGTGAGCTTCGCCGCGACAGCTCGCTTATCGGTCAGCATCTCGCGGCACCCGGCGCCCGGCATTAAGGCGTCCTGGGGGACCCGTCCCCCAGACCCCCTGGGATTTACCGCGTTTGAGCCACCGGCACACAAGCGCGAGGCGGCGCCCCGAAGGGCGCCGCCCGTGCCGTATGGCACTGCCGCAGCGCCGTAATTCTACCAAGTGTGCCGGCGGCTGTAAAGCGATAAATCCTGGGGGTTCGGGGGCAAAGCCCCCGACGCCTGGGGCAGGTTCCTTCTGACAACGGGCCTGACGATCGCGTAGGTGCGGGTTGCGCGGCATCGGTCAGCCGCGCCACCAATGTGGAGCGCGCAGGTCCATGTGAACGTGCATCACCCCGGGGTCCTCGGCGTACCTCTGCTTGCACTCCCTGTTCATCTTCCAAAGGAAGTTGCAGACAAGCCTCTCGGCGAAATCGCCGATGATCTTCGAGTGCCGTGGCCCCTTGTCAATCTCCATTCGCTGCCCCTCGTGACAGCCGTGTGCCCCGCGAGTCCACCTCCATCCTACCCCGAACACCCAACACCTTCCTTGTAGCTCACGGCAGGAACTTCTTAGGGTTTCGGAGCTTTTCGGGCAGGTAGCGCTCGACGACGAAGTTGAGGCTGTGGGCGGCGAATGCCTGCTGCTCCACGCGCACGCCCATGTGGACCATCTGGTTGATCGCCTTCTGCCACTCCTTGTGGTGGTGGAAGAAGGGGTCGTTCTTCAAGGCGTCCTTTGCACGCTTGATGTCGATCTCTTTCAGCGGCTGGGTGGGCAGATTGTAGTCCACGATGTCCTGCGGCGTGACGCCGAGGTAGTGGACGCAGGGGACGCAGAAGAACTCGTTGAGGTGGACGGCGTTGCCGGAGCCGACCTTTAGTGTGCGGTAGATGTTGGCGTAGCCGTAGGGGTCGCCGTCGGTGAAGGCGTAGACGGGCAGGCGGTAGGCGTCGGCCAGGCGGCGGATGAAGCGGCGGCAGGCGCGCGTGGGCACGCCGCCCATCGAGATGAGAACGCAGTCCGCCGTGTCCCAGAAGGCGTGCTTGACCAGCCGCTGGAACATGGCGGTGGTCTCGATGACGAGGATGAACTTGGCCGAGGTGCGGAAGGTGAGCTGCTCGACCTGGGGCGGCACGCTGTAGGCGCCCGTGCCGAAGCGGGTGCAATCTATCTCGACGTCCTCGCCCGTCGCGGGGTCCTGGTCAATCACGACGAGGCGGCCTGCGACGGAGCCGCCGTGCTCGTCGGGGATGAAGCCGATTTGCTCGCGGTTGAAGCCCAGCATCGCCTCCAGGTCGTCCATCACGGTGTCGGATTCGGGCTGCTCGTGGAAGGCGGCCTCGGCCCACGATTTCGAGCGGTAGTAGGCTTCTCGTTTGTTGATGATGTCGTCGTCCTCGGTCACGGCCTTCGACAGTGCGAGCATGCGGATGGACTGTGCGAAGGTCTTCACCGTGGCATAGGCGAAGTCGCGTCGGGAGGTCCGCCCCCGCATCTTGAACGCGCCCGTGTGCGTGTCGTACCGCACATTCGACAGCGCGCGGATGGGGAAGCTCATGTGCGGCTTCCTCTCGCGGCGGATGTCGCTGTGGATCTCCCGCGCGACCTCGAGCATCCGCGCGAGGGCCTTCCCATTATCGTGCCGGGGAGCAGCCTTGGTTGGGAGCTTGAGATTGGCTTTCTTGGCCATTGCGGTGGATTCTCCGCGTTGTTCTGGGGCTCAAACCTGCCAGGTTACGTTTTTCCCTTGACAAGAGATTCTACCAGTGGTAGAATACATGCAATCCAGGACACTGGAGGTGGATAGCCCGTAAGGGCTAGCGAAAAAAAGGCCCTGAAAAGGGTCTTTTTTTTATTTGGGTAAAAACACCTTCCCATAGCCTTTAACGCTTCCCGTGTAGGGGTCTCGGCAGAACTTCGCCTCGACAGCAGTGGCAAGCCGCCGGCCGAAGGAGCTGACCTCGGTCTGGCACAAGCCACGGTCCACCAGGATCGCCTGGCGAAGGGGATTGGCCAGGATGTCCGCCAGCTGGAGTCCTGAGATGTTCGGCGGCTTCCTTTTCAGCTTCAGTTCCTTGGTGGTGAGAACCCGCTGGTAGAACTCGGCTTTGTGCTGCAAGTCGCCGCGGGCGTAGGTGTCCCGGTAGACATCCTTGACGAACTCGTCTTCCTTTCGGCCCCGGCTTTCGACCATGACATCGCCGCGTCGGTTCACGTGGTTCAGGAAGCGACAGTACCTCTGAAGGAGAACGCCGAATCCCTCAGTGTAGGGATCAAGAGGAATGGGGTAGAGGCTGCGAAGCAGATGTTTGTCAATGATCACCATGATTATGTGGAATGGTGCCTCTGCAACCAGTTGAAGCAGATCCTCGCTGAAGGCTCTGTCCGCATCGGGTTCTCTCAGGCTCTCGAAAGGCCCCCTTCGCTTGATGATCTCAATGCGGTGAAGGAGGATTGGCTCGTCCGGGCTATGGGGGAAGTGCCGGCGTTTCATGCGTTCCCACTCATCGTGGAACGCCACGTAGTGGTCAGCCTGGAAGAAGCACCCGCACAACGCGAGGAACCGATGTGCCGGCTGTGCCATCGCCTGCTCGTCCCGGAACACGTGGTCCCCCGATTCGTCAAGGTACAGCCGGTATCTCGGGCGCGTCATCCCGATGGGGTGTGGCTGCGGCTCAGACTTGATCCGGGGACTCAGCGGCTGGCCCACGAATGCGCCTCCACCATCCCTCTTGAGAGAAGAGATAAGGCCATTGCTACTTCCTGCTCTTGTGGAGCATCTCGGTCAGCTTCTCGACGATGCCCTCTTCCTCGCGCTGGGAGAGGGCCAGGATTTCGCGGAGGCCGATGCCGATGTGGGGGATGTATTTCTCGATGTAGGAGCGCTTGCGCTCGGCCTCGGCCTCGCGGCGGCGGCGCTTGATGTGGAGCGACATCTTCCGCCCGCAGGCCTGGAGGGCGAGCTTGATCTCCTTGATGATCTCGGGGTAGTGGGCGATGGCCTCCTTGCTCTCGGAGGTGAAGGGCACCCACACGCTGGCCATGTGGACGACGATGATTGCCTGCCCCATCGGCAGCGAGCCGCTGGGCTGCGAGAGGCCGTAGGGCCGCCACGAGATGGAGCTGATCGCTCGCGTGATGGCGCACGCCGACTGCTGGTAGAGGAGCGGCACGCGGTTGGCGAAGCGGTAGACCCGCACCGGCCCCTCATCGGGCACCTTGCCGCCGTAGGCGACCGCGGCCTCGATGCAGAAGGGGTTGCCGCGATAGACCGCCGGCGGGCGGCTCACCGCCGCGTAGAAGTCGGCCTCTAGCTCCTTCTTCACGCCCTTCAGTAGCAGGTCCTCGCCGATCGGCACCACGCAGTCGGAGGGCGGCGCCATGATCTTCGACGCCTGGATGGCCTTGTAGAGCGTTTCGGCGTCCTGGCGCGCGATGCGGCTCGGGCGGGAGCTTCCCTCTATCTTCGCGGCCTCAAGGATGCTGTCGGCCACGCGGCCGGAGACGCGCGAGAACTCGTGGGTGAGGAAGGCGCGGACGTTCCGCGACCGCGTGTCCTCCAGCATGGCCATGAGCATGCCCAGCTCGATGCCGTGTGGGTGGGGCTTGATGACCTTGGGCTCGGGCGGAAGCTCGGTGGTGGCGCGCGGGAACTCGCGCGGGTCGCCGTCGGGCGGGGTGTAGAGCATGCGCACGTGGGGGTTCGTGATCGCGGTTTGCTCGAGGTAGGCGTCCACGCTCTGGCGCCCGCGCTGGAAGCGGGCCTCGAGCTCGATCTCCACGCGGGTCCCGTGGTGCCCGTTCCACTCGCACTCCCCCTCGCTGATGACGCGCGGCTCGTTCTTCTTGGTGTCAATCATCAGCTCGTAGCGCATGGCCGGCTTGCCGTGGCCGATCTTGGAGATGATGACGGCGGGCTGGCCGGTCGTGAGCTGGCCGTACATGGCGGCCGCCGAGATGCCGATGCCCTGCTGGCCCCGCGACATCTTGAGGCGATGAAACTTCGAGCCGTAGAGCAGCTTGCCGAACACCCGCGGCACCTGCTTGGCCACGATGCCAGGGCCGTTATCCTCCACGATGACCCGATAGCGCTCCTCCTTGCGCACCTCCTTGACGATGACCTTGACCTCAGGGAGAATGCCGGCCTCCTCGCAGGCATCGAGCGAGTTGTCCACCGCCTCCTTGATCGCCGTGAGAAGGGCCTTGCGCGGGTTGTCGAAGCCCAGGAGGTGGCGGTTCTTAGTGAAGAACTCAGAGACGGAGATTTCGCGCTGCTGCTTGGCAAGCTCGATGGCGGTAACGCGCCGCCGCGCCGGCGCGGCCGGCGCTCCGGTCTCGTCCGGCGCCTTGCCCAGGCCCGTCGGCAGTGGCGGACTGGTGAACGTCAGTGTGCGTTGCTCGGTTTCCTGTGACATGATTTCCTCGCTCGGCCAGCCTGAGCGTGACTCTGACGGGGACACAGCACCACAATCCCTATGGTGCAGGGGCATTGTAGCGCTCATATGTTGTGATTTCAAGCACTTTCTGAGGGGAATAACGCGGCCCCCAATCGTCGTCGTTGTCGTCGTCGTTGTCGTCGTCGAATGCCCGACACAGGTAAGGCCAAGAGAAGCGACGACGAGGACGACGACGAGCACGAGAGGAGGGGAATGCGGACGGCCTGTTTGACTTCCCGCTCCGGGCGATCTATAATCCCCTTCGCCCAAACCGCGCGCCTGGAAGGAGCCCCGACATGGACAACCCGATCTGCGTGTCCTGCCACAAGGGCTTGTCCCTCGAAGACATCGAGCGGGGCCACTTCAAGCAGCTCGGGGGACGCCTCTACTGCGGCGAGTGCCTGGCCAAGATGCAGCGCGTGGGACCGGTCCCCTGCCCGAAGTGCGGCACGAAGGACACGCCGCTCTACACCGGCGCCGGCTACCAGTGCCGCAAGTGCGGCGCCGCCCTTCAGCCGGGCGCGCCCGCCGCCAAGGCCCCGCAAGCCCAGCCGCAGCGCCAACGCCTCCGCCCCCCCTCCAAGCCCTGCCCCTACTGCGGAGCCACCATCGTCGCCGAAGCCCTCAAGTGCCGCTACTGCGGCTCCTCCCTCACCCGCGAGGCACGCGACATGGAGGCATTCAGCCGCCAGAACTCCCAGCTCCGCTTCTGGGTCGGCGCGCTCCTCAGCGCCTCCGTCTTCCTCCTCGTCTTCCTCATCTACGTCCTCGCCACTCGCCGGCCCCACGCAGAGGTCCCCCCGGCGCCCGCCGCGCCCGCCAAGGCCGACCCCAACGCCGAGCTCGTCAAGGAGCTGCGAGATGCGCTCCGCGACCTCCGTGGCCAGGTGACGGCGCTGGAGGCCGAGCAGAAGCGTCTCGCCGCAAGGCCGACGACCCCGCCCACCACCCTGCCACTGCCGAAGGCACTGGCTGATGTCCTCCAACCGCCCGCTCCCAGGAAGGAGGCCCCGCCCGTTCCAAAGGAAGCGCCGCCGACGCCACCCGTGGCCCCCAAGACGGTTGTCCCGGTCGCAAAGAGCGGCACGCCCGAAGTGCCGAAGGTCGAGCCCCCCAAGGCCAAGTCGGAAGAGCTCACCGCCGCCCAGGTCGCCGCCGCAGCCTACCCGGTCTTCGCCACCGAGCTCGACAAGCTGAAGGCCGCGCGCCGCTTCGGGGAGGCCTTCACCGCCTGCCGCCGCTTCCTCGCCGCACACCTCGGCACGCCCGAAGCCGAGAAGGTCCAGGCCGCACAGAAGGCCATCCGCGACGACCTCGCCCGCGTCCGCGACGAGCACGGCCGCCGCTTCAAGGCCGCCCTTGACAAGAACGACATCGAGGCCGCACGCCGCGCCATCGCCGACCTCACCCAATACGACGCCCCCGAAACCCGCGAAGACCGCGAGCGCATGCTCGCCGACATCAAGGCCACCGAGCAGAAACCCGTCCTCGACGCCGCCCGCTACCTCACCCAGTGGGAGACCCCGCCAAACGTCGCACGCCTCCTCCAGCAACTGAAGAACGACAAGGACAAGGACGCCCAGTCCAACGCCGCCAAGGAGCTCGGCCGCATCGCCCACAGCGCCGCAATCAAGGGCCTCATCGAAGCCCTCGGCGCCGAGGACTGGTACGTCAAGACCTGCGCCATCCAGTCCCTCGCCCAGATAGGCGACCCGATCGCCCTGCCACACGTCGCCCCCCTCGCCAAGGCGTCGCACCCCTCCATCTACAACCGCGCCGCCCAGTCCTGCCGCGACCTCGCCGCCGCCCCGCGCGACAAGTATCCCGAAGCCTGGAAGCTCCTCGACCCCAAGGCCGTCGCACAAGACGTCGCCGACGCCCTCAAGGTCCAGGACAAAGAGGAATCCCGCGTCACCTACGCCTACCAGGCCGCCCTCATCGAGACCCTCGCCCTCCTGGGCGCGAAGGAGACCGCCCCCACCATCCGCTCCATCTTCGACAAAGCCAAGGACCCCGACCTCCGCAAGACCGCCTCCGACGCCATCAAGAAGCTCACGGGCGAGCCCCTCCTCCCCGAGGCTCCCCCGCCGCCACCTCCGCCCAAGGAAGCCCCCAAGCCCGAGGCCCCAAAAGCCGCTCCCCCCAAGCCCCCCGAGCCCAAAGCCGACCCCGCCCCCAAGACCCCTTCCCCGCCCGCGAAGGGCTGAACCACATCGGTTGCTCCTGCGCCTATGTCTTGTTTTCTCCGCCAGCGCTGGGTATAATTCACTTGACTGTGTCGGGGTCTGCGAACCGGAGCACAAGACATGCTGACCCGACTAAGAGTCTCTGGATTCAAGAACCTCGTTGACGTTGACGTGCGCTTCGGCCCGTTCACCTGTGTCGCCGGCGCGAACGGCACGGGCAAGTCCAACCTCTTCGACGCGATCCATTTCCTCAGCCTACTGGCAGACAAGACCCTCCTCGAAGCGGCGCTGAGCATCCGCGATGCTTCAGACCTGCGCAACCTCTTCCACCGGGTTGGCGACCACTGCGTCGATCAGATGTCGTTCGAAGCCGAGATGATTACCCCCCCCGAAGGCGAGGACGATCTGGGGCAGCGCGCCAAGGCCAGCGCCACCTTCTTGCGCTACAGCCTTGTGCTCGG
Organism: Planctomycetota bacterium; assembly: GCA_016872875.1. The sequence goes on from VGYW01000013.1 coordinate 39,258, forward strand.
CTCCCGCCAAGGCAATGCTCATGCCGCGCCTCGCGGGCTGGAGATCATCAGAGAGGAACTAGCTCACGTCAAGCTCGCAGATGCCCATAAGCACCTTCTGTTCCCGCACAGGGCCACCACGTGGCGTCGCTCAGCGGTGATGGGGCGAAGGAGCGCTCCGTACTTCATCTCCACTGATGGCGAAGGCTCTGCAAGAGTCATCACAGTGCACAGGGACGCTGGGAGCCCAGGCCGCCCGGCCCGACGCTCCGCGGCCAACCTTCCTAGAACCACGCTCTCCGTAGTCAACGCCGCGGAGAATGCCACCGCGGCCCTCGCGCGCAACGAGATGCGCTCCTGGCGCGTATTCCATCTTGAGCCGCCATCGTTGCGGAGGCCCGATAGTTTCATGGCAGTCCCGAGGTTAGGCCCGGACGGCTCCAACCTCGCCGCAACTCTCTATAGCCTAGCCGCGATTGAGGAGCCGGGAGAACCCGGCGAGCCAAGGCGGGAGGCATCGAGGGTCTATGCCCGGGTAGCGAGTCGCCTGTCAGAGCTCGTTGATGATGTCCGGGTGGTCTTTGTGGACCGCGACGAGAAACGGGAGCTTCTCACACTGATGGCCACTGGGAAGGATGGCACGACGTTTCCGGCAGCGGCTCTTTCCGACGGGACATTGCGCTTCCTTGGCATTGCGGTGCTGGGCATGGCCCCTGGCGCGACCGGCCTCATCTGCCTGGAAGAGCCCGAGAATGGCATCCATCCCGCGCGCATCCCCGCGATGATTCGCCTCTTGCAGGACATTGTTACCGATCCTGACGAGGAGGCGGGCCCTGACAACCCGCTTCGCCAGGTGATCATCAACACGCACAGTCCCGCGGTGGTCGGGCAGGTGGACCGCGACGGCCTCGTCGTGGCCCAGCTCGTCGAGACTGTGCGCGATGGGAAGCGCTTCAAGCGGGCAGACTTCGGCGCCATGCCTGGCACCTGGCGCTGCCAGAACGGCGCGGAAGCAGTCTCCCTCGGCCGCCTCTTGGCCTATCTCAACCCCGTCCTGCCGCCAGACGCGGACGAGGGAGACGTTCTGGCGCGGAAGAGGGCACGTGTGATAGACAGCCCGGAGTTGCAGCGCTACCTCCCCTTTACCCAGAGCTGCCCCTCGTGAAGCAACTGCGCTACACCTTGCTCTCCGATGGAAGCTCGGACCGTGGCCTGCTCCCCATTCTCACCTGGCTCCTCGGGCAGCATCTACCCGCGCCTGCCATCAGGGCAGAATGGGCCGACCTTCGGATGGTCCCCTCACCTCCTCGTGCGCTGGCTGACAGGATCAGCATGGCCGTTAAGCTCCATCCATGCGATCTGTTGTTCGTCCACAGGGACGCGGAGCGGGCCTCGCGCAGCGATCGGGTGAGCGAGATCAGGGATGCCCATGGCCAGAGCGAAGCCCCTCAGTTCCCAGCCGTGTGCGTCGTGCCGGTCCGAATGACGGAGGCATGGCTTCTCTTCAACGAGACGGCGATCCGAGAGGCGGCCGAGAATCCGGGCGGACACGTCAGGTTGGCGCTCCCGGATCTTCGTGACATCGAGGGCCTACCCGACCCCAAGGCGCTCCTGCACCGTCTGCTAGCCACGGCAACCGAACTCAATTGGCGAAGGCGCAAGAGGTTCAGGGCGGACATTGCCGCTCAACACGTCACAGACCACATCTCGGATTTTAGCCCTTTGCGCCGCCTCGCCGCTTTCTCGGCGCTAGAGCAAGAGCTCCGGCAGATCATTCGAGAGAAAGGCTGGTAGCCAGCCGCCAAGGCCCCAATCATGTCTTGACAGCGTCCCAAGTCCTTGAGATCGTGGGTGTGCCTGCGGCCGGTGCGTCGGGGGCTTTGCCCCCGAACCCCCAGGATTTTCCGCTTTCGGGCCGCCGGCACCCCAACAGGAAAATGGCCGCGC
>VGYW01000014.1 GCA_016872875.1 Planctomycetota bacterium
TGGCAAAGTCGAGAGCGAAGGCATCGGCCTCGTCGTGCCTGCCGGGCTACGCCATCCACGCCATCCCGCACCTCAACGACGGACTGTATGGGAACGACCACAGTTGGATCGCGGCGGGCACGGGGCAGGAGTGGGCGCAGATCGAGCTGCCGAAGCCGGCGCAGGTGGCCAAGCTGGTCTTCTCCCGCGACCGCAAGGGGCGCTACGCCGACCGCGTGCCCGTGAGCTTCGAGGTGCTCCTCTCGCAGGATGGCCGGGAGTGGAAGTCGGTGGCCAAGCGCGTTACCAGGGTCGCCCGGCCCAACCGATTCCCCGGCCTTCCCGTTGACGAGTTGCCCGAGAAGGGCTGGGGCGGGCTGCTCCACTACGCCTTCCTGCGCGAGCGGGCGACGCTGAGCCGCATCCCGGCGGACGATCATCTTTCGCCGCTGCGGGTGGACCGTCCGGCCCTGCCCGGCGGCGCGCCCTACTGGGGCCGCTTCGCGCGGTTGGAGCCGCTGGAGAGGGTGCTAGTTCTCTTTGAGGAGATGATCGAGCGGCTCGCGGGCCAGGGGCTCGACGTGGCCGCGGAACGCGCCCAGGCCGCTGACTTGCGGCGCCAGGCCGCTGAGAAGCCAGGCTCCGACGCCCTGTACCTTGCGGCGCGGCGGGCGAAGCGCGACCTGTTCCTCCGCGACCCCGCCCTCGCGCCGCTCGAACGCGTCCTGTTCGCCAAGCGCCACCCCTTCCTGGAGTCGCACAACTACAGCGAGCACCTGGACGGTGTGCTCGAGCCGGGCGGCGGCGTGTTCGTGCTGCACGTTCCCCGCGACGAGCAGGGCAGGTTCCGGCCGGACCGCGCGCGGGCCGAGCAGCTCTTCGACGGCAGCGCGGGCATCGTGCGCGAGCCGACGGCGGACTACGACGCGAAGACCGTCTACTTCGCCTACCGCCCCCAGAAGCCGGAGGTGGAGGGTTGGGCTTCGTACTGGCACCTCTATGCGATGCAGGCCGACGGCACCGGGCTGCGGCGGCTCACCGAGGGGCCGTTCCACGACTTCGACGCCGTGTGCCTGCCCGACGGCGGCCTGGCCTTCCACACCACGCGGTGCGCCGCGCGCTTCCTGTGCTGGCGGCCGCAGGCATACGTGCTCTACCGCATGGAGGCCGACGGCACGGGGCTGCGGCGCCTCTCCCTCGCCAACCTCAGCGAGTGGAAGCCCTCGGTGATGCGCAGCGGCCGCATCCTCTGGACCCGCTCCGAATACCTGGACAAAGGGGCCGACTTCGGCCACACGCTCTGGGCCATCCGCCCCGATGGCACGCACCCCGAGCTGGTCTTCGGCAACAACACCCCCAACTGCTACAGCCAGGCACACGAGGTCCCAGGCTCGAACGAGATCGTCTGCACGCTCATGTCCCACGGTGACCACAGCGGCCCGATCGCCCTGATTGACCTCGCCAAGGGGCCGTTCGACACCGACGCGCTCACCAACATCACGCCCGACACGCGGCCACAGTACCAGATGAGCCGCTCGCACAGCGAGACGTTCCGCGACCCCCACCCCCTCTCGCGCGACCTCTTCCTCGTGGCCCACAACCCCGACAACCGGAACAACTGGGGCCTGTACGTGCTCGACCGCTACGGGAACCGCGAGCTGCTCTACGTTGACCCGCGGATCAGCAGCTACCGGCCCACCCCGCTGCGCGCCCGCCCGCGGCCGCCGGCGCTCCCCACCACCCTCGACCCCGAGCTGGCCGAGCGCGGCCTCGGCCAGTTCACAGTCCACGATGTCTACATCGGCCTCGGCCCCACAGTCGCCCGCGGCAGGGCCAAGTACCTGCGCGTGGCCCAGGAGGTCCCGGCCGCCCTGGCGTCGCTCCCCTGCGGCCAGTTCCGAGCCGACCATCCGCCGTTCCAGGACTTCTACGCCGCGCCCGTGCACCTGGTGCATGGCCCGACGCCGAGCTTTCTCACTCGGACGCCGAACGCGCCGCTGGCCCCCGTGCGGACCGGCTACAACTGGCCCAGCCACGTGAAGGAAGTCGAGCCCGGGCTATACAGCGTCCGCGAGGGCGGGGGCTGGCCGAGCTACGTGGCCAAGGCGTCGCTCGGCACGGTGCCCATCGAGGAGGACGGCTCGGCCAGCTTCCTGGCGCCCGCCGGCAAGGTGCTCTACTTCCAGTTGCTCGACGCCCAGTACAACGAACTCCAGCGGATGCGCAGCGTGGTGCAGTTGCAGCCGGGCGAGCGGCGCGGCTGCATTGGATGCCACGAGAACCGCCGCGCCTCGCCGCCGGCCGCGGCCGGCCTGGCCCTCCGCAAGCCGCCCCGCACCCTTCAGCCGCCCCCGTGGGGCACCGAACCGTTCGACTACCAGAAGGTCGTGCAGCCGGTCCTCGACGCCCACTGCGTGCGCTGCCACGACGGCAAGGAGAAAGGGCGGACCGACCTGCGCGGCACGCTCGGCGCCGACCGCATCCCCGCCTCCTACCGAGCGCTCATCCAGGGCGGATGGGTCCACTACTTCGACCTCACCTACGGCATGAGGCACTTCAAGGCCGAGCCGCTCTCGTTCGGCACCCTCCAGAGCCGCCTCTGGACCGTGCTCGCAGACAAGCACCACGAGGGCGTGAAGCTCCCCGAAGCCGGCATGCGCGCCATCAAGGCCTGGATTGACTTCAACTGCCCGCTCTGGCCCGACTACCTCGAGCGTAGCACCCGCCCCGGCCCGGTGGCCGCCAAGCCATGAGAGGCTCCCCGCCCAACAGGCTAGATCCGACTGATCCGACTGATCCGACCGATCCGACCGATCTCCCGCCCGCCCCAGAGCCTATGCCTGCGCCCCCACCAGCCGAAATGTGGAGCCGTGCGGCAGGTGCTCGGCCTTCACGCCGGGGAGGTTCTCGTTGATGTAGCGGGCGAGGGTGGCCATGCCCGGCTCCTCGCTCGTGCCGTGGTTCACGCGGATGACCGCGTGGCCGTCGTCCTCGGCGCGCTGGATGCCCGCCCAATAGCACGAGCCGTCGTCGCAGACCACCGAGAGGTCGCAGCCCATCTCCTGGAAGGTGCGGATGTCGCACCCGCAGCCGGTGCCGATGCCGATGTGCGAGACGAGCCTCTTGCCGTCGCCGACGACCTGGACGGCGCTCTCGCCGATGGTCGCGGTGCGCTTGGCCACGCGGGCGGCGAAGGAGTCGAGGGGCACGGGCTCGACGTCGTACCGGTGCTGATAGCCGTTCGCCCCGGTCGCGGTCGGCTTGTTGCCGAGGCCGAGGAACTGCGCCCAGGCCCAGGGGATGCCGACCTCGGGCCAGCGGTCCCAGGCATCGTGGTTGCGGAGGATGACCAGCCGGCTCCGCTCGATGAAGAGCCGCTTGTCCGAGGCGATCTCCGACTTCTCCATCTTTTCGAGCTCGTTGGCGTGGACCCAGAAGGTCGGCTCGTGGGTCATGAGCATGTCGCAGCCGCGCTCCACCGCCGCCCGCACGGCTCGCAAGCTGGCGATCCACGTGACCAGCACCCGCTTCACCTCCTTCTGCGGGTCGCCGATGATCACGCGGTCCACCGTCTTCGCGGGGTCCACCCAACTGGCCTTCGAGAGGAAGTGCCGGTTGATGTCAATCGCTTTCACAAGCCGCTCCTTTCGCCTTGTAGACGCTCTCCGCCCTCCGCTTCTCGGCGAGCTCGCTGACGGCGGTGTCTTCGCGCACGTCCAGCCGCAGCCGCGCGATCAGGGCCTTCAGGTAGTCCAGGTTCGGGCACGGAGGCGCGTGGAAGTTGTCCTTCGTGATGCACGACGAGAGTTGCACCACGATGCGGTCCTTCCCAATGTCTTCCCGCTGTTTGATCTTGCGCGCCAGGTGGGAGAGCTTGCGCTGCACCGCCCGCCCGCAGCACCCGCCGCAGGTCAGGTAGAGCGTGCGGTACGCCTTGTCCTTTGGATAGGCGGCGAAGCCGCCCGTCCGCTCGTTGAACGCCTTCTCGCAGAAGTAGCCCGAGCAGCGCTCCTTCACGATGTGGCACTGGACCACGGCCACGTAGTCCTTCTCTCTCAGGTCATTGGCCATTGCACTTCCCATCACAAGGTAAACGATGTTGAGGCAAGAGCCCGTTACAGTGCGACAGCCTGTTGGAGTGCGGCGGCTTGACGCCGCTTTGCACGAGCCTTGGGACATCTCAGAAAGCTCGGTCCGCACCCACGCTGGCTGAAAAGCGGCGTCAAGCCGCCGCACTCCAACAGGCTCACGCACTTTCCCAGGCTGGAACTTCTTCCAGGGGTTGCGCCTTGCATTGCGCGACGCGGTTCAGTATACCAGATAGGGCCGCGGGCCGCACTCGTGCTCTTCTGAGGAGAACCCGTGAGCAAGAGACTAGCGTCGTGGGGCGTGCTGGTTGCCCTGGCCTTGGCGGGTTGCGCGAAGGTGCCCTATCGCTGCGGGCAGAACCTCGAGGGGCCGAAGACCTTGCGCCTGGCCCCAGGGGAGCCGCAGATCGAGCGCGGGAAGAAGCTCTGGCTCCTCGACGGCCTCGGCCACTACTTCTTCTCGCTGCCCACCAAGCTGTTGCTCTGGAACTGGCGGGTGTGCAACCACGACATCCCGCTCGAGGCCGAGGCCAAGCTCAAGCAGTACCTCGCCGAAAACAGCCTCCGAAACGTCAAGGTCCGCCTGAACCAGTACTCCCCAGGCGGCGAATGGAGCCGGCTGGTCCGCAACAGGGACTTCAATCCCTTCTGGCGCTACGTGCTCGGGGCGCCGAGCTGGCTCTGGTACACGCTCTTCCCCGACAGGCTCTTCGCGGGGTTCCCGTTCATCGGGACTGGTGACCACTACAACCCCATGACCAACACGGTCCACATCTACTCTGGCCACAAGTCCATCATCCTCCACGAGGCGGGGCACGCGAAGGACTTTGCCGCCCAAGACAGCAAGGCCATCTATGCGCTCCTCTACGTTCTCCTGCCGGGGTTCGACCTCTACGTCGAGGCGGAGGCCACGGGCGACGCGATCGGCTACGACATTGCGAACGGGCTGACGCGGGACGAGAAGGACGACTACAGGATTCTCTACCCGGCCTACGCTACCTACGTCGGGAGCCTCGGCGGGATCTTCTTCTACCTTCCCGCGGTCGTCTGCGGCCACGTCGCCGGGCGGATCGAGGCCTCAAAGGTCAAGCCGCAGCCCGCCGCGCGAAAGGCACAGTGACGCGCCTTCAGGAGAAGCCGATGGACTGGCGGATCGCTGACCCAGCCAATCTGTTGGGGGCGGTGCGCGTGGCACTCGCCCAGGGCGGCCACTTCCTCGTGAGCCACATCGCGCCGAACGGGCCGATCCTGGGCGAGCGAAACCTCAGCTACATCCACAAAGCCTCGTGGGGCATGTACGCCGCCGGCGTGGACCACGGGACCATCGCCCGCCTCCTCGACTGGGCGCAGCGCGAGGCCCTCCGCGACAACGCCGACTTCTTCTTCCCAGAGGAGCGGCCCGAATACAAGGACCTCCAGCGGGTCTACCGCCCCCTCACCTTCGGGAAGGTCGCCGCCTGGATCGGCCGCCCCGTCATCCGCCTGCCGCGCGTCCTCGACCGCATCCTCCACTACCAGCACAAGCCCTCGGGCGGCGTCTTCCACTGGATCGGCGACGACCCCCGCCGCCCCGAGGAGCCCCCGACCATCGGGAGCCTGAACACCACCTTCTTCGGCCACCTGATGCTCGCCCTCGACGTGCCCGAGCAGGGCATCGCCGCCTGGCTCCGAGCAGCCTCCTGATCTGCTCTTGAATCGTCCTCGTCCTCGTCGTCGTCCTCGTCCTCGACTCTTTCTGCTTTGGAGTGCCACCCAAATGGAACCCGCAGGTATCCACCTGATGGTCTTCACCCTTTGTGTGCTCCTTGCTGGTGCGTTCGCCGCCGACCTTCAGCCCAAGCCCATCCCCCGCATGCAGGCCGTCCCGCAGCCCTACAGCCAGGTCTCCTTCCAGCGCGACGGCAAGGAGGTCGCACGCTACCACTTCGGCAAGGACCTGGATAGGCCCTTCATCTTCCCCGTCATCGGCCCCAGCGGCAGGCCCCTCACCCGCATGGGCCACCCCCACGACCCCGAGAGCCACGGCCACCACAACTCCGTCTGGGTCTCCCACCACGACGTGAACGGCACGGACTTCTGGTCGAATGGCCGCGGCGGGCGGATCGTCCACCAGCGCATCGAGCGGCTCGACGACGGGGCCGATTCCGCCGCCGTCGTCTCCCACAACAACTGGCTCAACACCAAGGAGGGCAAAGCACTCCTCAAAGAGCGCCGCATCACCGCCGTCCACGCCCTCCCCAACGACGAGCTCCTCATCGTCGTTGACCTCGAGCTCGCGGCGGAAGGCGCCGACGCGACCCTGGGCAAGACCCCCTTCGGCTTCCTCGCCGTCCGCATGGCCAAGACCATCGGCGTCCACGACGGCGCCGGCACCATCCGCAACTCCGAGGGCGGCGTGGACGAGAAAGGCGTCTTCTGGAAGCGAGCCAAGTGGACGGATTATTCGGGCGCCGTGGCCGACGGCGTCATCGAGGGCATCACCCTCCTAGACCACCCAGCGAATCCCAACCACCCCAGCATCTTCCACGTCCGCGACGACGGCTGGATGGGCGCCGCCTTCACCCAGGACGCCCCCCGCACCATCAAGCTCGGCCAGCCCCTCAAGCTCCGCTACGGCCTCTGGGTCCACGCCTCCCTTCCCGACCCCAGGGCCATCGAGGCGCGCTGGGAAGCCCTCGCCAAGCTCCCCCCATCCGAACCGGCCAGGAAGTGACCCCCTTCGTCACGCGCCAGCGATCTGCTTCCGCAGCCACTTGATGCTCGCGGCCAGGTTCTCGTCCGTGCCGCTGCACTCGATCGAGAGCACGCCGTCCCACTTCTCCCTCTTGAGGATGCGGATGCACTCGGCGATGTTCTTGGCGTTCACCCCCTTGCCGATGGGCGATTCGCTCATTGCTATCCCCGTCTCCTCGCCCCGCATCTTCGCCGCCAGCGACTTGCTGACGTCCTTGATGTGCATGTAGCTCAGCTTCGGCAGGAACCGCTTGAGGAAGTCCACCGGGCTCCCGCCCGAGATGAACGTGTTGCCGGTGTCGAGGTTGAACCGCAGCCAGGGCGTGTCGAAGAAGTTCAGCATCCTGTCCAGAATGTCGGGGTTCGTCGTGTAGGGGCCGTGGGTCTCGATGTTCACGACCACCTGGTAGTCCTCGGCCCACTCGAGAATCTGGCGGTAGTTCAGCTTGGTGATTGCGAGGACCTCTTCGTCGGTGTAGCCTTCGGGCTTGAACTGGCCGTCCGTGGTGTCCACGCGGGGGCAGCCGATGGCGGCGGCGAACTGGATGGCGCGCTGCGCGTAGCGGACCGCGAACGTCGCCCCCAGCGGCCCGGTGATCGGATAGGCGCCGTCTATCTGCGAGGGCCGCAGCCCCATCGAGTCCAGATAGCGCCGCAGCTTGATCGGGTTGGAGTCGAGCGACACGGCCGGGCTGTAGCCCAGGCCCTCGATGAAGTCCTGGCCGTCAATGACCCCGAACTCGATGAATTCGAGTCCGAAGCGCCTGGCCGCCTCGCAGGCCTGCTTGAGGCTCCCGCTCAGGCAGCGCCAGTTGTCCGTGTGCATGCTCAATTGGAGCATCGCCAGTCTCCTACCCGCCCTTGAGTGTTCCTGGCCACATCCACGCCGCCAGCAGCTTACCGCAAGCCCCGCCTGAGATCAAGCGCGGCAGAAGGTGTTCCTATCGTAATCGTCCCTCGTCCTCGTCCTTCGTCCTCGATTCCCTTGCGTTGTGGGGACAAGAATCGAGGACGAGGACGAGGGACGAGGACGAGGACGATTGAGGAAGGAAGATGGTCCTCCAACAGCCTGGGCAAGACTCGCCAGCGGCTAACGGAAGGCCTCGGCAGGGCCGAAGGGGGCGAGGCCGACGGTGACGTAGCCGTTGATCGCGGCGTCGCCCTCGCGGCGGGCGAATTGCCAGAGCCTGCGGAGCAGGCCCCGCTTCGCGTCGGCGTAGGCGGGGTCGGCGGACACGTTGCGCATCTCGTGCGGGTCGGTCCGCAGGTCGTAGAGCTCGTCGTCGTCGAAGCCGTTGAAGACGTACTTGAGCTCGCGCGTGGTGACGGAACGTTGGGTGAAGTAGAGCTCGACGCCGTTGCACTGGGTGAAGATGGCGTCGCGCCAGGCGGGGGGCGCTTCGCCACGAAGGAAGGGGACCAGGCTGGCGCCGCTCAGGCCGGCCGGGGCCGTGCCCGTGGCGAGCTCGATGAAGGTGGGGGCGAAGTCGGCGAGTGAGACGAATTGGCCCACCATGCTGCCCGGCTTGCGGACTCCGGCAGGCCAGCGGACGACTGCGGGGACGTGGTACGCCCCCCGGAAGCAGGGGATGCCTTTGGCGAAGAGGCCGTGGTCGCCGCAGTAGTCCCCGTGGTCGGAGGTGAAGAGGACGAGGGTGTCGTTGGCCTGGCCCGTGGCGTCGAGTGCGGCGAGGACCTTGCCGAAGAGCTCGTCGAGGTAGGTGCAGTAGGCCCAGAAGTGTCGGATGCCCTCGCGGATTTCGCGCTCGGCCATCTGGCCCCAGACGGTGCGGCGCATGCGGCGGTAGACGCGCGGCTTGTCGGCCATATCATCCGCGAAGCTCGGCGGCAGCGGCACGTCGCCCAGCCTGTAGAGGTCGAGGTAGCGCTTCGGGACGAAGTAGGGGTCGTGCGGCCCCGTGAGGCCGACGAAGAGGCACCAGGGCTTGCCGCAGCGCGCCAGCTTCGGCAGGGCCTCGGTTGCAAGCTTCACTGCCCTCTCGTCGTGGGGGTTGCCCTCCTCGCGCGTGCCGTAGAGCGTGTAGGTGCCGTAGCCCGGGCGGAGGGCCTGCCCCTCGCCCCGCTGGGCGGGGTCGGGCGACGCGGCGAGCTTCTGGTAGTGCTGCCACTGGGTCTCGTGCTCGGCCGGCTTGTGGCCGCTGACCATGAGCTCGTCGTGCCAGCCGCGCCTGGCCGGCGTCTCCTCCACGCTGACGTGCCACTTGCCGGCCCAGGCGAGGTGGTAGCCGGCCTCCGCGAGGTCCTGGCTCCAGAGGCGGACGCCGGGCCTCAGCCCGCGGCTGATGGCCTGCGCGTTGCAGATGTTGTTCCACACCCCGTGGCGCGACGGGTACAGGCCGGTGTGGAACGTCGCGCGCGACGGGCAGCAGTGGGGCGAGGGACAGTGGGCCTCCGTGAACGTCACCCCGTTGCGCGCGAGCGCATCGAGATGCGGCGTCAGGCACGGGTGCTCGGCCAGCGCCGTGTCGCCACGCTGGTGGTCAGTCATGAAGATGAGGATGTTCGGCCTGGCCAAAGGCTTCTCCTGGACCCGTGATCCGCAATCCGCAATCCGCAACCAAAGAGATAGGATCATAAGAGGTCGCGGTGTCCCCATCAAGTGCGCTGCTCGGTGGAACTGTCGGCTTGCGCGCTGGGCTTCGCCGGCTTGTCTGCGCCCAGCGTGTCTCGGTGCTGCGGGGATTGGCAACTATGAAGCCGCCGCGGCCCCACCGTCCCTGCTCGCCGAGAGGAATGGCCGTTGAAACATGATTTCACACTTGTACAAGTGTGAAATCATTCTTCGCCAGGCCTGCGCGGAGGCTGCCGGGTGCCCGCAGCGGGTGGACGATCGCCGGCCGGCATGGAGCAGGGGCAGCGCTTCTGCCCCCTCCTTACGAGGAAGGGGTGCTGAGACATGATTTCACACTTGTACAAGTGTGAAATCATCCTTCACCAGGCCTGCGCGGAGGCTGCCGGATGCCCGCAGCGGGTGGACGATCGCCGGCCGGCATGGAGCAGGGGCAGCGCTTCTGCCCCCTCCTTACGAGGAAGGGGTGCTGAGACATGATTTCACACTTGTACAAGTGTGAAATCATCCTTCACCAGGCCTGCGCGGAGGCTGCCGGATGCCCGCAGCGGGTGGACGATCGCCGGCCGGCATGGAGCAGGGGCAGCGTTCGTGCCCCCTCCTTGAAAGGAAGGGCCGGTGGGACCTGATTTCAGACTTGTACAAGTGTGAAATCATCCTCCAGCGTGGAGCAGGGAAAGCGATGAGGCGGCGCCGGCGCGTGGGCGACCTCCATATCCCGTCGGCCGGCGGGCAAGCTCCGCGGCAGCGTCACAACACGATGCCGCAAAGGCAGGCAAACCCCCTCCCGCACGCTGGACTGGATGAGGGTTTGACGCGATAGGGCAGCAGTGGTAGACTTCGGGGAGCCGATCAGAAATCCAGGAAATCCCAGACTCGAAGAGCGAAATCCGAAGGAAACCGGAAATGCAGAGACTCGAGTCGTGGAACATGAGCTGTAGGACGAGGCCCGCTGTTCATGGCTGTTGTTTCGGTCATGCGGGTTTTGGCCTTTGGGTTTCTTTCGGGCTCTGAGCTTCGAGTCCCGGATCTCCGGTTCAGTCAGGGGCGAGCTGTCGTGGTTCGCGTGCTGGTGGTGGACGACGAGGCGGTGGTGAGGAGGGCGTTCGCGCGCGCGCTGGCGGAGGCGGGCTACAGCGTGGAGAGCGCGGGCAACGGCGAGGAGGCCCTCCGCCTGTTCGGGGAAGGCGACTTCGACCTAGTGGTGACGGACCTGCGGATGCCGGGCATGAGCGGGATCGACGTGCTGCGCGGCGTGAAGGCCAAGCGCCCACAGACCGAGGTGGTCATCCTGACCGGCTACGGCACGATCGAGAACGCCGTCGCCGCGATCAAGGAGGGCGCGTACAACTACGTGACCAAGCCGCTGAACGCCCACGAGCTGCTGCGGCTCGCCCGCGAGGTGGCCGAGAAGCTCGAGCTCCGCGGCCGAGTTGAGCAGCTCCAGAGCCAGCTCGAAGAACGCTTCGGGCTCCACAACCTGGTCGGCCGCTCGCCCGCCATCCGCCGGGTCTACGACCTGATCGAGAAGGTGCGGAAGGCCGACGTGAGCGTGATCATCACGGGGGAGAGCGGCACGGGCAAGGAGCTGGTCGCGCGCGCCATCCACTTCACCGGCCCGCGGGCCGAGAAGCCGTTCGTGGCGGTGAACTGCGGGGCGCTCCCCGAGACCATCGCCGAGCGCGAGCTCTTCGGCCACGAGCGCGGCGCCTTCACCGGCGCCGTCCGCACCCAGCCAGGCTACTTCGAGAGCGCGAACGGCGGGACGATCTTCCTCGACGAGCTGCCCGAGCTCAGCCCAGCCACCCAGGTCAAACTCCTCCGCGCCCTCCAGCAGCGCGAGGTCGTCCGAGTTGGCAGCACCCAGCCCATCCCCGTCAACGTCCGCGTCATCGCCGCAACCAACAAGGACCCCGAGGCCTGCGTCAAGCGCGGTATCCTCCGCGAGGACCTCTTCTACCGCCTCGACGTTGTCACCATCGCCGTCCCGCCCCTGCGGGAGCGGCTCGACGACATCCCGCTCCTCGTCGAGCACTTCCTCGAAAAACACGCCGCCAAGTCCGGCCAGCCGCGCAAGACCATCACCCTCGCCGCACTCGACGTCCTGCGCGCCTACAACTGGCCGGGAAACGTGCGCGAGCTCGAAAACGTCGTCGAGCGCACCGTCACCCTCAACCCTGAGCTGGTGATTGACGCCGCCCACCTGCCGCTGCTCGCCGCGGTGCCCGCGCTCCTGCCCGTCGAGGGCGCCGTCCCGCTCGGCGAGGCCAAGCGGCGGGTGCGTGAGACATTCGAGCGCGACGCCATCGCCCGCGCTCTCCGCGACGCCGGCGGCAACGTCACCCGCGCCGCACGCTCGCTCGGCATCGCCCGCACCGCCCTCCAGCGCCTCGTCAAGCGCCACGGCCTAAAACAGCCCTGACACGTCCCCCGTGAGGCCCGCCAGTGCCCTTCGGCTCTGCGTTGAGGCGGACGCTCGGCGTCCGGGGCGGCAACGTCGAACGCTGAACGTCGAACATCGAACGTTGACCGAAGGCAGGTCTTTGGTTCGACGCCCGCCGTTGGGTGTTCGGCGTTCGCCGTTCAGGAATCTACGCGTGCCGAGAAGGTTCCGCTGCATACCAGCGCAAACGGGCTTCCGCAGCCGACTGAGATGCGCGGGATCGGCTTCTGGTGGCTGCCGGCGTGTCCGGAAACCAGAATTACGGAGTTGTTCAACTCCGCAGTTCGTCTCTTTTGCGGAAAGGCGCGCGACGCGCGGAGCGGCAGGGTGAGGCGCCCGCCGAACTGCGCGCCTGGGCAAAGCGCTGGGATGCGTGGGTTCGGCTCTTGGTGGCTGCCGGCGTGTCCGGAAACCAGAATTACGGAGTTGTTCAACTCCGTAATTCGTCTCTCTTGCGGAAAGGCGCGCGACGCGCGGAGCGGCAGGGTGAGGCGCCCGCCGAACTGCGCGCCTGGGCAAAGCGCTGGGATGCGTGGGTTCGGCTCTTGGTGGCTGCGGGCGTGCCCGGAAACCAGAATTACGGAGTTGTTCAACTCCGTAATTCGTCTCTTTTGCGGAAAGGCGCGCGACGCGCGGAGCGGCAGGGTGAGGCGCCCGCCGAACTGCGCGCCTGGGCAAAGCGCTGGGATGCGTGGGTTCGGCTCTTGGTGGCTGCCGACAGGGCCGGAGGCGAGGATTGGGGAGTTGTTCAACTCCGTGATTGTCGTTCCGCAGGCACCTCGCCCACCGGGCGCGGGGCCGACCTCTGGGGCTTGCGCTTCCTCTGCTGTTGTCTGCTAGAGAGTCCGGCGGCTTACGCCGCCAGGGAGACCCTGTCGTCCCCTCGGGACCCCGCGGGCTGGCGGGAAATCCGGGTTGGCGACGTGGCAAGGGGGCAAGCTTCCCACAGATGGGCTCGCGGGGTGAGGTTGGATGGGTGGAATGGGCGTTTCGTGGCCGCCGGAGTGGCCAGAAAGGAGAATTACGGAGTTGTTCAACTCCGTAATTGTCGTTCCGCACGCACCTCGCCCACCGGGCGCGGGGCCGACCTCTGCGGCCGGCGGTTCAGCTATCGGCCCCTGCCAGAGCGATGGGTACCCTGTGGCCCCCATTCCACGCTGGGGCTGACAGGAGCCAGGGGGGAACGAGGCAGGGAATGGGGTGGTGATCATCTTGACGGGTCTTGGCCACCGGGCCTCAGGGGCCGAAGCCTGAAGTCGGCAATTCCGATCGGACAACTGGGCGGAAGCGGACGGCGGGGCAGCGGGCGGCGAGGCGGCGGGCGAGGACGGGGATGACGGGCTGCTCGGTGGCGGCGTGGCCGGCGTTAACGAGCACCAACCCGGCGGCCTGAGCGGCAAGGGCCTGGTGATAGGTCACATCGCCCGTGAGGTAGAGCTGGCAGCCGGCGCGGAGGGCGGCGTCAACGTGCTTGCCGCCGGCGCCGCCGAGGACGGCGACGCGCTCGACTCGCCGATTGAGGTCGCCGATGGCGCGGAGGGTCCGCAGGCCGAGCTTGCGCTTGATGAGCCGAACGAGGCGCGAGGCAGGCATGGGCTTCGGGAGGCGTCCGAAACGGCCCAGGCCAATGTCGAGTCGCCCCCCTGCAAGGGGATAGATGTCAATGGCGGGCTCTTCGTAGGAGTGGGCGGCGCGCGCGGCGGCGGCGGCACGCTCGGCGAGGGCGAGGGGGACGACTGCTTCGAGTCGGAACTCGGCGGCCTCTTCGCGGCGGCCGACCTGTCCGATGGTGGGGTGGGCGCTCTCAAGCGCGCGGAAGGTGCCGGTGCCTGGGATGCGGAAGGTGCATTCGCGGTACTGGCCGATGACGCCGGCTCCGGCGGCGGAGAGGGCGTGGATGACGGCGGCGAGGTCGCCCTCGGGGGTGAAGACGACGATTTTGGCCTGGGTGCTGGGGCCGCAGGGGGCGAGTGGCTCGACGGCCTGGAGGCCGAGGAGCTCGGCGAGGACGTCGTTGACGCCGCCCTGGGCGACGTCGAGGTTGGTGTGTGCGGCGGCGAGTGCGACGCCGCGCCGGGCGGCATCGAGGACCAGGGCGCCGGGGGCTTCGTCGGCCCTTACGCGCGGCAGGGGGGCCATGATGGGCGGGTGATGGGAGATGACGAGCTGGGCGCCCGACCGGGCGGCCCGGCGGACGAGTGCGGGCGTCGCGTCGAGCGCGACGATGGCGCGGCGGCAGGGGGCCGCGGGGTCGCCCAGGAGGAGGCCCACGTTGTCCCAGGCCTCGGCGAGCTCCGGCGGTGCGATGGCGTGGAGAGCCTCGACGACCGCGGCGACGATGGCGGCCATGCTCATTTCCCTTCCGGCTTGCCGGCCAGGTGATTCCAGGCGCGGTGGAGGGCTTCGATGCGTGGGGCGTTGGCGGAGGGGAGGGAGTCGGCGTGGCCGTCGAGGAAAATGACGTTGGCGTTGTCGCCGTGGCGGAAGTCGAGGCGCGAGGAGGGGAGGTGGCCTTCGACCCGCAGGCTGGGGCCGACGCCGAGGAAGACGTCGGCGCCGGACTCGGAGACCATGCTGAAGCCGTTGCGCAGCTCGTGGTCGTGGCCGGGGTCCTGGAGGTGGCTGGCGTTGGGGTCTGGGAAGGAGGCGTTGACGTCGGCGAAGAGGGGGCGTTCGGTGGGAGAGACGACCTCAGTGAGTTCGGCTCTTCGCGCGGGGCTTCCGGACTTGCGGAAGATGGTCTCGGGGGCGAAGTAGTCGTCGGTCCAGCCCTTGCCTGGACACTTCCAGAAGAGCGCGGTGGTGTGGAACTTCTGGCGGCGCGCGGGGACGGCGCCGACGCTCTGCTCGACATCGCGCGGGGTGACGATGTGGCTGAAGCCCGTGGGGTCCCATGCCTCGTGGATCGCGAAGCGCGAGTAGAGCAGGTTGCTCAGGTCGTCGGCCACGGAGGGGCCGCTGACGTGCCAGGCGAGAGGGAAGGTGTCGTTGTTGGAGTTGAGGTAGGCGCCGAGGCCGGAGTAGAGGAAGCGCAACTTGTTGTTGCAGGCGGCCCGCCTGGCGTACTTTGCCGTGGTGTCTGCCTTGGGGAGGAGAAGCCAGACGACCACGGCCAGGAGGGCGAGGGCGAGGAGGACCTCAAGGATGGTCAGTCCTCGGCCCCCCGGCCTCCGGCCATCCAGACATCGGCGCATTCGAGTCCCGGGACTAGCCCGCATTTCTCACCAGGCCCCGTAGTCCCGAAGGGACGCAAGGGTTTTGCCGGCGGCGTAAGCCGCCGGATCACGGATTGAGGAGGGTCCAGCCCCGAAGGGGCGAAAGGACGGTGTGTTCCTTCCGCCCCTTCGGGGCTGGCCCTCTGCTGGCCACTTTCCGGCGGCTTACGCCGCCGGCAATACCCTATCGCTCCTTCGGAGCTGGGTGGGCTGGTGAGAAATGCGGGCCTAGGGGTTGGTGGTCGGCGTGGGAGCCAGAGCGTTCCAGGCGTCAATGATGGCCCGGACGCGGGACTGGTTGCTCTCGGCCACGGAGTCCACGTGGCCATCGAGGAAGAGGACGTTGATCATCTTGTTGTGGCGGAAGTCGAAGCGGATGCTCTCGCGGCTGTAGTCGTCGTTGACGCGCAGGCTCTTGCCGACGCCGATGAGGGCCACGTCGTTGGCGTCGCCGCCCGGGAAGGCCGGCGAGAGGGTCCAGCCGCTCTGGAGATCGGCCTTGTGAGTGGTGTCGGCAGGCTTGCCCTTCCAGTCCTCCGGGGTATCCCCCGGGTTCGCGACGGCGGGATAGCCGGCGTCGCCCTCCGTGAGAACGGGCCGCTGGGTGGAGGAGACGTCCTGGGTGGCCTGGCCGAAGTGGACGTGTCGGTCGAAGGTCTTGTTCGTCACGCTGGTGTCAATCTCCTTGCTGCCATCGCCCTTCATCCACCCTGTGAAGAGGATGCTCGGAGCAAAGTAGTCGTTGGTGTAGCCCTTGGCGGGGTCGGCCCAGAAAATCTTGTCGCGGGCCAGCTTCTCCTTCACGGACTCCTTGTTGGGGTCCAGGAGGCGGTTGAAGCCGGCCTCGCACGCCTCGTGGATGAGGAGGCGCCAGAAGCTGATGTAGCCCAGGCGGGTCTTCGTCGTGGCGTCGGCGCCTTCGTGGACGACCCAGGCGACAGGGAAGTAGTCGTCGAAGTTGCTGAGGTACATGCGGATGCCCGGGAAGAACTGCCGCTCCTTGTTGCTGCACCTGGCCCTGTTCGCGCTCGCGGTGGCCGCCGCGATCACGGGCAGGAGGAATGCGGCCAGGAGCGCGATGATCGCGATGACCACCAACAGCTCCACCATCGTGAATGCCCGCCTGCGCCCACGTCGCCTGCACATTGACTCTCTCCTGTTGCGCGCGGTTCCCCGGCGCCGTCTCGGGGTGCCCCCTTGCGCGGTTACGGGGGCGATTGCCTCTGCGGGTGTCTTTCGCTGCATCCCCCCCAAACCATGATACAATACGATGGCGGGGGTGTCAAACGCCCGCTCGCGGATGCCAGAGCAACATTCGCAGGAAACCGGGCAACGTCATGTATTGAACCTTCTTTGCCTCCTTTTGTCAAGTGCTAGTTTCTTTCCGGGAGGCGGTTGCGCCCGTCGGGCGATTGTGGTATGCTGCCAAGGGGTCGGGCTCATCCAACCATCCGCTTTAGCTGCGGCCAACCGCGGCGCTAGGAGACCATTGATGATGCCGCGCAGCAGGCTCATGGTCCTGGCGGCAGCGATCCTCGGCGGGGCCGGGGCGCTGGCGCTCGACATCGGCGATACCGCGCCCGCCATCCAGGTGAAGACGTGGCTCAGCGGCACCCCTCTCACCCCGGAGGCGACCAAGGGGAAAGTCCTCGTCGTGGACTTCTGGGCCACCTGGTGCCAGCCCTGCCGCCAGACCGTCCCGCACCTCAACAGGCTCCACAAGAAGTACGCGGGCAAGGACGTCGTCTTCATCGGCATCACCGAGGAGGACGAGGCGGCCGTGAAGAAGTACATGGGCACCACCCTGATGGAGTACCGCGTGGGGCTGGACGACCGCGGCAGGACGAACGACGGCTACATGAAGAACGTGCCCGGCATCCCCCACGCCTTCGTTGTGGACCGCGACGGGCGGGTGGCCTGGCACGGCCACCCGATGGCCCGCATGGAGCGCGCGATCGAGGAGCTGGTGGCCGGGAAGTTCGACCTGGCACGCGCCAAGAAGCTCGCCGCGCTCCGCGAGAAGCTCGCCCCCTTCATCCGCGCGCGCGACAACGAGAAGGTCCTCGCCGTGCTGGACGAGACCCTCAAGGCGGTGCCCGACGACGCCGAGGCCTACCGCCTCAAGCGCCTCGTCCTGCGCGACCAGGGGAAGATCGACGAGACCTGGGAGGTGCTCTACGCGATGGCGAAGGGGTGCCCGAGGGACCCCGACGTGCTCCTCGAGGTCGCGCTGACGCTGGGCACGACGGGCGAGCTCGAGCGCCGCGACCTGCCGCGGGCCATCGAGCTCGCCAAGCAGGCCGCCGAGGTGGCCGGCGAGAAGGCGCCGGGCGCACACGCCGCGCTCGCGCGCATCCACTACGAGCTCGGCCACGTGGCACTCGCCGCCGAAGTCGCCGCAAAGGCCGCCGCATCCGCCGAGGGCGAGGAGAAGAAGACCCTCGAGGCCCACGCCGCCTTCTACCGCAAGGAGGCCGAACGCCGCCGAAAGGACCCCGACGCCAAATAGCCCGCATTTCTGGCGAAATGCTGGAAATCCGAAATCCCAAATCCGAAATCCGAAACAACAAAAAGGCCCAAAGCACCAATCCGCAGAACGCTGGCCCAGGAGAGCGTGGTGCACGGCACCGTTCCTGTTTCGGTCATTGCGATTTTGGGTTTCGGGTTTGCTTCGGATTTCGTGCTTCGGATTTCGAGTTCTCTGGCTCTCGCCTGGCCAGAGCCTTGTCAATGAAGGCGTAGGCGGCCTGGCGGGCTTCGGGGGGGAAGCCGTGGCCGCAGGCGGGGTGCGCCGCCGCGAGCTTGTCACCTGCCCCGAACAGTTCGTAGACTGGCCTCGCCGCGCTCAGGCAGTCCTCCACGCCCGAAAGCTCGAAATTGTCGTCCTTCGTCGGCGCGCTCACGAACACCGCTCGCGGCGCGATGGCGGCGAGCACCTCCGTGAAGTCGAACGGCATCCTCCGCGCGTCCTTCCCGTAAACGCTGGCGATGCGGGGCATGTAGCCCGCGTGGCTCCAGCCCGCCAGGTTCCCCCCGTAGTACTTGAGGAACGAGTTGAAGCCGCAACTGGTCACGGCCACCCTCACGCGCGGGTCGAAGGCCGCGAGGAAGAGCGTGTTGTGGCCGCCCAGCGAGTGGCCGATGCAGCCGATCCGCTCGGGGTCAACCTCCGGGAGCGACGCGAGGAGGTCAACGGCCCGCATGTGGTTCCAGATGCCCTTCATCGTGGCCGAGGCGTAGCCGCGAGCGTAGACGTCCAGCTTGTAGTCCCCGAAGTTCGGGTAGTCGGGCGCCAGGGTCACGTAGCCGCGTTCGGCCAGCTCCAGGGCGTAGTGGAGGTTCGGGTCGCCGCCGAGTCCCGCCGGTTCCCCCTTGCCGATGCCCGTGGTCTGATGGAGGCAGAGCATGGCGGGCGCCTTGCCCTTGACGCCTTTTGGCACGAAGAGATAGGCGGGCACGCGGTCGTCCTTCTCCGCCGCGTATGTGACCTTCCGCCGCGTCGCCTTTGGCAGGTCGGCCTCTTCGAGCACCGCGACGTCCAGCGGCACCTTCCGCGATGCCTCGGGCAGCGGCCCCATCACGAGCTGCATGTCCGCCAGGGCGCGCACGCGGCGTCGCTGCCACGGGCGAACGCTCCTGATGGCCCGCTCGCGGCCGTCCGCCGAGAGGTACGCCAGCAGCTTCGACCTGTCAGGGTGTGGGACCATGGCGCTCGGCCCTCCGCAATGGAGTGTTGTGAGGGCACCCACGGCCGTCAGCCACCAGGCGAACCTGCGCATGGCCTCGCACCACCTCTGACACGTCCCCCCATTCTGGCGCTTCGGCCGCGCGTGTCAAGTCTGCCCCAGCTCCGACTGCAATTCAGACGTAAGACGCGAGCCGGCAACACCTCTGCCAGAGGCGGCATTCTGGGGCCGGGGATAGTGGTACAGGGCATCCTCCTCTTCGACCGCTCCGCTGGGAACGAAAGCGGTGACGCGTCACCGCACTCCATAGCCCCCCACGCCAGGTTGGGGGAGGAATGTGGAGTGCGGCATCCCTTCGGCTCCGCTCAGGGCAGGCGCCGATGCCGCTTTGAATGACAGCGGAGCGGAGCCCCGAGCGTGCTTACGTCTGGATCGCAGCTACACTTCATCTCGGCGAGACGAAGGCGCTTGAAGCATCATAGAGGCGGAAGGGCTTGGCCGCCCATTCGCCCGCGTAGTCCACGCCCACACGCGGGGCGGCGACGGCTGGGCCGTGGCCCAGGCCGCGGTCCTCGGCGAAGAGGATGCTGTCGGGCGCGCAGAGGTCGGCGCCGTTCAGCGAACCGTCAACGGCGAACGCCTGACAGAGGCGGGCCGGGCCGCTGGTGAGGTCGGTATCCTTGCGGGCCTTGGGCCGCCGCGCGCGCATCAGCTCGAGGCCCTCGACTGGCTCCACGGCGCGCAGCAGCACCGCCGCGGGAACCCCCTCGCGGTCCGTCACCAGGTTCAGGCACCAGTGCATGCCGTAGGTGAAGTAGACGTAGGCGTGGCCGGGCGGGCCGAACATGACGGCGTTGCGGGCGGTCTTGCCGCGCCAGGCGTGGCAGGCCCTGTCCTCGCGCCCGATGTAGGCCTCGGCCTCGACGATGCGCCCGGCGACCGTGCCTTCAGGGCTGCGGCGCACCAGCACCAGGCCCAACAGCTCGCGGGCCACCTCCAGCGCCGGCCGGGCGTAGAAGCTTCGTTCGATCACGGCGCCCTGCTTCGTTTCTGTTGTGGAAAGTGGAAGGGGGCTGTTGCCCCAATCACAGGCCAGAGGCCTGTGCCACCAAGCCCGTTGTCTCAGTGGTGGCACAGGCGTCCCGCCTGTGATCGCAGGCTCCGCAACGGAAACTACTTCCTGTCGGGCACTGGCGCGGGGGCGGGGACGGCCCGCCCCTCGTCGACCGCCGGCATCTGGCGTGGCGCTGAGGCCGCCCTGACGGTGAAGAGCATCAGGACGGGCAGCATCAGCGCGCCGCCCTGGCCCTTCATCCTGGCCGTGAGCCTGGCCTCCGCTCCGGCGGCCTCGACCCGAATGCTCTCCATGAACTCCACGATGGGCTTCAGGAAGGGCATGCGGGCGACCTCGCGGGCCACGTCCGCCGTGGCCTCCTTGACCCCCTTCTGGACCTCTGCGACCGATTGCTTGAGGGCCTCGGGGTCCTTGCCGACGGCGACGACGCTCAGGGCCATGGCATCGTCGGCCGTCTTGCCCGTCGCCACAACGGTCTCGAAGGGGGCCAGGAAGGGGGCCTGGCGGTAGGCGTCGCTCATCACCACGGCGGCCCAGGCGGGGGCGTCAATGGCCTTGATGAGTTCGAGCATCTTCGGCCCGAGCGCCGGCTTGTCCGAGTTGGCCTGCACCGCGGCGGCGATCTCCTTGATGGGGAGCTGTTCATTCCGCGGGCCGCCGACGAAGACGAGCCGCTCGTCCGAGCATGGGATGAGGCGCATCTCCCGCTCCACGGAGAAGACGTCCAGCCCCTCGACCTTGGTGGAGTCGAGCTGGAACTGCCCGAAGGCGGCCTTGACGGCCTGTGCGTCGTAGCGGCCGCGGGCCACGACGACGGCGAAGCCCTTGCGGTCGCCCACCTCGTCGGCCACGCCGAGCGTGACGGCGTCGAGCCGGATGTTGCCCACGCGCTCGGCGACGGCGCAGATGCCCTTCGTCAGCTCGTCGAGCGCTCTGGCGAGGTCCTGCCCTGGCCCCAGCGCCGGGCCGATGGACTTGAGCGCCTCGGCAAAGGACGATGCCCGGCCGCCTGGCAGGCGCAGTTGGGCCACGATGCCGCAGTTGGGCGGGAGCAGGCAGAGATCGCTCCTGATCTGTTCTGCCGTCGCCTGCGGCCGCTCGTGGGGCTTGCCCTCGATGGCGGCGATGGCGCGAGCCGCGTAGTCGGCGACGAACGGCTCCTTCGACTCCAGGAGCGGGCGGAGCGGGCCGGCGGCCTCGGGCTTCCTGAGCTCGCCGAGGGCGCGGATGGCCATGAGGCGGCGGACCGCGCCGGCCTGTGCCCCGCCGCTGAGGGTCGCGAGCAGCTCGCGGGCGCGGGTGCGGACCTCGGGGTCGTCGGAGTCCGCCGCCTTCTTGAGTGAGGGGATTGCGGCTGGGCCGAGGGCGCGCAGCTTCGCAGTGGCCGCCTCACGTGTCTCGTGCTTCTCTGCCCCCAGGTCGCGGATGAGCTGGGCCAGGTCGGCCGGCTCGCCGACGTTCAGCTCGGCCACCATCCGCTCCACGCTCATCGGCACCCCCTTCGCCTTCCAGTAGGCATCGGAGGGCAGGTAGTCCAGCAGGTCATTGCCCCAGCCCCCGCCGCTGAGGACGAGCATCAACAGCTCCATCATCCCAAAGCCCATGCCCATTGGCTTGTCTCCTAGCGTTGTCGCCCTCCCGAAGGTTCCCATTATCTCGGCACTCGGCGCGGCTCCGGCTCACCTCTCCCTGGGGGAGAGGTCGCCCGCCAGGGGCGGGCGGGTGAGGGTGGCTTGCGCCGTGTGCGCCCAGAGTTCAGCACCCTCACCCCAACCCTCTCCCCGAGGGAGAGGGGGCTTGGTTGTCTCCTCGGCGAACGCCCATCTACGGGATCTCCACGCAGCGGTGCTGCTCGCTCGACGCGAAGACGGCGCAGGCGATCTCGGTGGCCTTGAGGCCCGTCTCGGCGGGGACTGGAACCGGCTGCCCGTCGGCGAGGGCCTTCACGTAGGCCGCCACCATGTCGGCGAAGAGGTTGTTCCTGCGGAAGGGGGCGACGGTGGCGGTGCCGCCCTCGCGGACGATGGAGATTGCGCCGAACTCCTCGGGCGGGCAGTCCTTCGGCAGCCTGTCGGGCGGCGTGGAGAACAGCATTACGCCGTCGGGGCCGAGGACGTCGAGTATCGAGCCGCCGCTGACGCCGCTGGGCAGCCCCCAGGACCAGGAGAGGCCGAGGCTGTCCCCGCCCTGGAAGCGGACAGAAACGGTGCCGGTGTCCCACGCCGTGCGGTCGCGCCGCAGCCGCGTCAGGTCGGCCCAGGCCGCCGACGCGTCCCCGAAGATGTAGCGGGCGAAGTCGTAGGTGTGCACCGCGCCATCCATCAGCGGCCCGGCGCCCTGGTCCTTGAACATGTACCAGGGGGACTTGGGGCAGGAGCCTGCGTTGCACTGGCGCCAGACGACTGGGCGGCCGATGGCGCCGGCCTGGACGAGCTCGCGGACCTTGCACCACTGGTTGTCGAAGCGGCGGACGAAGCCGACCATGAGCTGGACGCCTGCGGCGTCGCACGCGGCGATCATCGCCTGGCAGTCGTCCACGGTGAGGGCGAGGGGCTTCTCGCAGAAAATCTGCTTCCCCGCCTGCGCCGCGGCCACGACGATCTCGCGGTGCGTGAACGTCGGCGTGCACACGAACACGGCGTCAACGTCCTTGCGGTCGAGCACGCGGCGGTAGTCGCCGGAGGCGTCGGGGATATTGCAGGCGGCGGCCAGCTCACGTGCCGCCTCCGCGTTGGCGTCCGCGCACGCTGCCACCCTCGCCCCCTCGATGGCCTGGAGCGACTTCGTGTGATGCCTCCCCATCCCGCCGCAGCCGATGATGCCGAAGTTCACCATGCTTGGAGTCCTTCCCGTGGTGTAACCAGGAACACGATCCCGTCCCCGATCTCTTGGACGCGTCGAGGCGAAAGGGCGCCGATCTTCTCTACTAATTGGGACTTGTCAACGGTGATGGTCTCAGTTACGAGGACCACGCTTCGCCTGGGGAGATCCCCCTCCCCGCGTTCCAGGAGAATGTTGCCCGGCACACGTGCGTGGCGGAGGTTGGATGTGAGCAAGCACACAACCACGGTCCGGAGGCTGCTGTGGTTGAACAGATTATTCTGGATCACCACGCAGGGGCGGCGGTAGCCAGGCCCTGACCCTAGGGGCTCCTGGAGATCGACCCAGAAGACGTCGCCCTGATTGACTACCATAGGTGTTCTGCCAGCCTTCGGTAGTGGGCGTTCAGGTATCTCCTGAGTTCCTTCTCGTCCGGGTCGGGGCCGTCCTCGCAGGCGGCGTTGATCCTCGCCGTCAACTCCGCATCATCGAGGCGAGCGAAGTACACTCGCAGCGCATCGTTGAACACGCGGCTGCGCGGGATTCCTCTATCGCGCGCCAGGCGCTCCGCCCGGTCGAACAGCGGCTTGTCTGCCGAGAAAGCGGTCTTGACGGTCGGCATCGGTCATACCATCCTTTCCACCATCAGTATAACCGATCTTCATACCATGTCAAGCGCGTCCCCGCCTATCTCACTGCCTCCACCCGCCCGGTCTTCTCGTCCACAAGGTGGAAGGCGCCGGCGGGAGAGACGTCCACAGTGACCTGCTGGTAGCCAGGGATGGTGAGCTTGACGCCCTTGCGGGCCTTGACGGGCGAGTGGGCGTAGACGAGCCACTGCCGCTCAGGGGCCTTGCCCATCACGAGGGCCAGCGAGTAGACCGCCACCTCCCAGTGCAGCTCCCAGGGGAACTCCTGCGGGTTCACGCTCGCGTCGAGGAGGAACCAGCGGTCCTCGTCACGCCACTCCTCCGGGATGCCGGCCTGGTAGTGGTGCTTGCGGGCGCGGTTGGCCACGAGCTCGCCCTGGCGCCAGAACTTGCGGAGCACGTCGCTGCGGTGGACGCGGTCCACGGACTCGACAATGGCCCTGAAATAAGGCAGGCCCTCCTCGGCGGGAAAGGTCCAGCCGCGGAACTCCCGGACCGCCCGCGGGCGGAGGAGCCACATGCCGAACTGCACGAAGCCGGCATAGCGGTCGGGGTTGTACGTCTGCCCCTTCAGCCGATAGAGCGTGCGGGGCGATGGATACTCCTTCTCCCGCCGCGGGCCGTCGTAGCCGTCCCAAACCGAGAACTCGAACCAGAAGTTCGGGTTCAGCTTCCAGGCGTCGCGGAGCATGAAGGGAAGATTCATGAACTCGAGCTGCGGGCTCCAGACCGTGTAGTCGCGGCTCGGATTCCAGTCGTGGGTGTAGTACGACGGGCTGCCGCCGTCCCAGGTCAGCGGGGCGGGGCTGATGCGGCCCCGTGAGTGGAGCGAGTAGTTGGGCCAGCCGCCCCAGCGGCCGATGTGGTCGGGGCCGAAGGCCTCGTAGCCGACGAAGAGCGCCTTGTCGCGCCAGCCCTGGGCGGCCAGGCCGTCGCGCATGCCCTTCTGGAGCGCGCGGTAGCGCTCGATCCAGCCGTCCGCCACCACCTTTCGCCTGAAATCGTCGTCTCGCCCCTTCCCATACCTGTCCAGATAGCGCTTCGACTCCTCGGCCTTGTGCCAGCGGAGCTTCCCGTGCTCGTTGTTCGAGAGAAAGATGACCAGCGGCGGGTCGGGATACCAGGCCTGAAGCCGCTTCAGTTGCGGGTTATCCGTCCACTTGCGCCCGACCTCTTCCCAGAGCTCGGCCGGCCCGAAGGGGCAGACCTCTTTGCGAACCTTCCCGTCGGGCGTCACCACGTTCGGGTTCTTCTCCGGCTCCAGCTCCACGTAGGGCTCAGCGGACAGGAGGCATTCCCACTGCGTACCCACGATGGTGAGGGGCAGCTTCAGCTCAGCGGCCCGCTTCATCGGCTCCTCGTAGTACTTCAGGAACGGCTCCAACGCCTTCTCCCCCAGTTGCGCCTCAATCGGCGGGTGGGCGAACCACGGCAGGAGATAGTGCCCTTCCTCGATCAGGCGGAGCTGGTGAGCCGGCGCCCAGCCCTCCGAGAGCTGGTGTTTCCCGCAGCACCAGTGCGATGCGAGCGGCAGCGGCCGCCCCTCCCTATCCCCATTGGCCCGAACCGCCTCGGCCCGAATCGCCGCCGCCACCTTGGCCACATCCTCGCCCGCGCCCGCCGCGCGCGCGAGCAGAATCAACCCTGCTATCCACGCACCCGACCTCATCAAGGACCTCCTTGTTCGCCCTGCCGCCTCCGCCCCTCGCGCCGTACCCCCGCACCATACGACAACCCGCCCTGTAGGTCAACCCCCAAAGCCGCGCGGTTCGCGCCAATCTCCGCCTTGACTTCGCGGCCGGGCCGTTGTATAATTCTTACAACGGGAGAGGCAGGGGGTGCGATATGGGACAGTTCGGTGAGTTCTTCAAGCAGCGGCGTCTTGCGCTGGGCGCGTCGCTGAGGCAGTTCTGCCTCGAGCACGGCCTGGACCCAGGCAACATCAGCAAGCTCGAACGGGGTCGTCTCGCTCCGCCGCAGCACGACAAGCTCGAAGAATACGCCCGCCTCCTCGGCCTCCAGGAGGGCAGCGACGACTGGTATCGCTTCTTCGACCTCGCCGCCGCCGAAGCCGGCCGCATCCCCCGCGACATCATGAGCGACGCCGAGGCCGTCGGCAAGCTCCCCATCCTCTTCCGCACCCTCCGCGGCGAGAAGATCCCCGACGAGCAGCTCGACGAAATCGTCAGGAAGGTGAAAGGGGCATAGTGATTGGACGAGTTCCCCATCGCCTACCTGTCGTACGACGACCTGCGTGACCGCGCCGCCATGTTCCTCGCACAGTACCATCCGGCCGGAACCATCCCGGTCCCGATCGAGGAGATTGCGGAGGTCAAGCTCCGGCTAGACATCATGCCGGTGCCTGGCCTCCAGGACGCACTACGCAGCGACGACTACGGCGTCGTGGGCTTCCTCACGGGCGACCTCAAAGAGATCCATGTTGACGAATGGATCTGGAACCACCGCTACAACCGGTATCGCTTCACCATCGCCCACGAGATCGGCCACCTGGTCCTCCATCGCGACCTCTACCAGGGCAGGGACTTCGACTCCGTCGGGTCATGGAAGACATTCATCAACAGCATCCCCGATGAGGTGCATGGCTGGTACGAATGGCAGGCACACGCCTTCGCGGGGCTTGTCTTGGTGCCGGAGCGCCGATTGCGCGCGGCCATGATGGAGCATCTTGCTTCCGTCACCGATCGCCTCAAGCGGGAGGCGATTCCCATCGCCAATGTCCGCGACACGGTCTGGGACATCATCCTGGACCTTGTTGCCAGGGAGTTCCAGGTTTCCGTGGAGGTCATTCAGAGGCGGGCTGAGAAGGACTCCCTACGCGAAGGGCTGCTGCCTGGGTGATGGCCCTAGCGCGAATCGAAGGACGCCTATTGATGTGAGCAGTCGTGGCCTGGCCTCGAATACTCCTTGGGAAGCGGGCGCCGCGGCGAGTTCCTGGCTTCCTGTTCGCTGGTTGGTGATCAGGGGATAGCAGTGACCGAGATCGACCTATACGAGGGTTTGGAGCGGCCAGGGTGCCCGTCCTGCCAGTCAGCGCCAGTCCGCCCTGTGGATATACGGGACGGCAAGCATCTTCTGTTCAACTGTTCCAATCGGCAGTGCCGCTGGAAAGCCCGGGCCCGCCTCCCCACAATCCGCAAGACTCTGATATACCTGGACACTTCTACGGTGTCCCACATCGCGCGGGCCCAACTGCGCAACGAGACCGGGTCGCCGTGGATCGACCTGTACGATGCCCTCAGCAGGGCAGCCGAAGAGGAAACCATTTCATGTCCAGGGTCGTCCATTGTGGAGTCCGAAGCAGACCTATCAGAGTTGTCAGACGTCATCAAGGGCATCGCCAGAGACCTGTGCGACCCGGGCTTGGAGAGTCAGGTCCAGGTCCAGGAAGCGCAGGTATTCCGAGCCCTCGCCCGCTTTCTCCGGAGCGAGCCGCCACTCCCCCTGGCCAGGCCTCCGCTACGCGATGCCTTCCACGAGGATCCCCACGGCTGGCACCCCCTCTTCCAGATACACGTCGACATGGGTCCCTTGCCGGAAATCGTCGAGTTGAACCGGAAGCGCAAGGCTGGCTGGCGTGCCCGCGCAGAGACGTTTTTCGCGCGGTACGAGGAGCAGTGCTATGACTTCGAGGCCATCCGTAGGATGGAGACAGACGCCTTTGGAAAGGCCATGGTGGTGGACAGCCTCCGCTCCATCATATGGCATCTGTTGCGTGAGCGGCATGGCATGGAGTCTGATGTTGCTAGACGGAAGGCCGAGGAGTTCCTGTTGAGCGAGCATGTGTCAGCGACTCCCTTTGCCGACACGCATGGACGGCTCCTGGCTGGCCTAGCGATGCTCTGTAGGGGGCCAACGCCGCGGAAGCCCAAGGCAGGCGACTACACGGATGTCGAGCATATCGCCACGTACGCTCCGTACGTTGACGTCTTCATCGCGGATCGCTTCTTCGCAGACCTCTGCAACCAGCCGCACATTGCCGTCGGGCGCGCTTTTGGCACAGACATACGTCGTTTGTCAGAGGCGAATATAGAGGAGTTCATTGGCTTCGTTGGGCAACTACGGGCCCATGCCCCACAGGCGCCACTGGCGCGCAAGATCAGCCAAGCCATCGTTGACGGCGGCTATCATCAGGAACGCGCGAAGGCCCTCGACGAGTACTGCCGACGGCATGGCTGGACCCTGCCCGAGTCCTGATCCCGGTATGGCACAGCCTGTGAGTCACGCCGAGCGTACCCCAGGCACTGGCTACGGGTTGCACAGCTTGCAGGGCTGGTAGCCCTGGGCGGTGGCCTCGGCCGCGCTCGGGAACTCCACGCGGTTGTCGGGCAGCAGACGCTGGAGCGCGGAGCAGGTGGGCTTGTGACGCACGGGAGTATAGCAGGAGCGGGTGTGATGCGCAAGAAGGGTTCATCGCGCCTTGCACCCGGCGGCCCGCCCCGCTAGAATGCTCTTGGCCGCTACGCCATGCCATCCAAGGAGACCTGGGGAAGATGCCTTTGCGTTGGGCTGGTGCTGTCGCTCTCTTTCTACGTTGCGCGTGCGCGCTCGGGGCGGTGGACGCGCCGAAGGCGCGCCCATTCGATGGCTGGACGCCGACGGCGGGCACCTGGAAGGCGAATGGCGAGGTCTATGTCCAGACGGACTTGAGGGCGGACTGCCGCTCCTTCGCTCAGGCGGCCAACTGGACCGATTACGTCTACGAGGTGAAGGCGCGGAAGACCGCAGGCGCCGAAGGCTTCCTCGTCCTGTTCCGCGTGAGGGACAAGGAGCACTTCTACTGGTGGAACGTCGGCGGCTGGGGAAACAACTCTCACGCCATCGAGACGCGCCCCAAGCGCGAATTCGCTCACGTCCCAGGCCGCATCGAGACGGGCCGCTGGTACGACATCAGGATTGTGCTCCAAGGCTCCTCGATCAAGTGCTACCTCGATGGCAAGCTCATCAACCAGTTGGTGGACACGACCTACCCCTCGGGCGGCATCGGCCTCGGCACCTGGGCCACCGCGGCCGAATACAAAGACGTGTCCGTGACCACGCTCGACGGGCGAAAGCTGTATGGCCTGGACAAGATGACCCTCGTTGAGGGCTGCTTGAGGGAGCTCGGAAAGGCGGGCGAGCCGATACGGGTGGAGTTCGATGCCGTTCGCGCCGCGGGCGCGAAGCCCGACGATCCCCGCTGGCAGCCCCTCTACGAGCGTGCCGGAGCCCTTTGCGACAAGCTGCGCAACGCCCGCCAGGCCATCGCCGCCGTTGACCTGGCGACGCCCCGCTCCGCCCTTCAACGCCTCGCCGCCAGCTTGCCCTTTGCCAAAGCCGAGGCCGAGGGCCTCCTCGCCGAACTGGCCGCACACGAGCAACTCCTCAAGGCCATGCGCGACGGCCTAGCTGCGGGCAACCAGCCCGACCTCGCCGGCCTGATGAAGATCGAGGACACGGTGCGAAGGGTCACGGCCTTCGAGCAGAAGCTCTTCGTCCATCGCTGCCCGCCCATCGCCTTCCTGAAGCGCAACGGCCACGGCCTGCGCGGCACCAACGCCACCATGCACTCCCACATGACCGGCGTCGGCTCCGCCATCTGCACCCTCGATCCCGCGACGGGCGCCGTCAAGACCATCTTCGAGGACAAGACGGGCTTCATCATGGACATCAGCCCCTCCTACGACGGCAAGCGGCTCGTCTTCACCTACAAGCGCGACGTGCCGAAGCGCGAGGACCCCCATCACGTGTGGGAGATCAACGCCGACGGGACGGGCCTCCGCCAGATCACCACCGGCCGCTACCACGACTTCAATCCCGTCTACCTCCCCGACGGCCGCATCTGCTTCGCCTCCACCCGCGTCGAGTCCTTTTCCCTCTGCCAGGACTTCCTCGCCTGCGCACTCTACACCGTCAACCCCGACGGCTCGGACATCCGCCGACTCGAATACAGCACCCTGTGCGACGTGACGCCCTCGGTGATGGATGACGGCTCGATCCTCTACTCCCGCTGGGAGTACCAGGACAAGAACATCTTCACCCACGAGATGCTCTGGACGATCAACCCGGACGGCACGCGGGTGCAGCTCTTCTATGGGAACACGCTCACGGTGCCGAACTCGATGTACGGCGCGAAGCAGGTGCCCGGCACGCGCAAGGTGGTGTGCGTCATGGCCGCCCACCACCATCCGCCGCTGGGCGCCATCGGCCTCATTGACCGCTCGCTCGGCCACGAAAACGTCGAGAGCATCGTCAACATCACCCCCGAAGTCCCCTACAAGCCCACGGCGGGCAGGACCTGGCGCGACACGAACTGGGGGCCGGGCGACGTCCTCTACCCCTGGTCCTACACCGACCCCTATCCCATCGAGGAGGACCTGCTGCTGGTCTCCTACGGCGGCCCGGCGCAGGGCGGCCCGCGACGCTACCGCCTGTTCGTGATGGACACGAAGGGGAACAAGGCGCTCCTCTATGAGGACCCGACGGCCTCGTGCTTCTGCCCGGTGCCGCTGCGTCCTCGGCAGGCGCCGCACCGCTTCGTTGGCCCGCAGCCCGCAGAGCCAAAGGGCGAGGGGCGGTTCTTCTGCTTCGACGTCTACCAGGGCCTCCTCGACAAGGGCGTGACGCGCGGCCAGGTGAAAGAACTTCGCGTCATGTCGCAACTGCCCAAGAAGTACAACACCGAAGGCCCCCGTTACTCCGACCACTACCCTGCCATCGGCGAGGGCACGTACTACGTGAAATACAACTACGGCACCGTGCCCGTGGCGGAGGACGGCTCGGTCTACTTCACCGCCCCCGCGGGCGTCGAGCTCTACTTTCAGGCCCTCGACGCGAACGGCAAAGAGGTCCGCCGCATGGGCACAGTGACCCAGCTCGTCAATGGCGAATCGCAGAACTGCATCGGCTGCCACGAGTCGCGCTCGCACGCGCCCTCCGCGCAGTTCCAGTCGTGGAAGCGCCTCGCCAAGGCCCCCGACCGCATCGCCCCGCCGCCCTGGGGCGAGGGGCCGGTGGACTTCGTCAAACAGGTCCAGCCCGTGCTCGACAAGTATTGCGTCAAGTGCCACAGCGGCGCGACGCCCCAGGCGGGGATTGATCTCTCAGGCGACAAGACGCGCCTGTTCAACATGGCCTTCGAGACACTCGTCTTCACCCCTGCCCTCGTGGAGCGCTACCACATCAACCCCGGCCCGACCGGCAACTTTCCGCCGCTGGCCACAGGCTCCTGGGTCAGCCGCCTCACAAAGCTGCTTGAGACGAAGTACAAGGACGTGGACGACGAGAGCCGCCGCCGCATCTACACCTGGATAGACGCCAACGTGCCTTACTACGGCACATGGGACATGACGCGCCCCCACACCTTCGGCGGGCGGGACACCTGGCTCGACGTGGGCGGCAAGCCGCTTCCCTGGTTCGCACAGCTTCAGGAGGCCCTCAAAGCGCTCCAGCCGCCCAAGATCGCCCTCGCCCACACCGACATCAACCTCACTCACCCCGAGTGGAGCCGCGTCCTCACGCGCAACCTGGCCAAGACCGCCGGTGGCCTCGCCCCCGACGCCGCAGCCATCTTCACGAGCAAGGACGACCCCAGCTACCAGGCCATCCTCAAGGCCATCGAGGCTGGCAAGGCCGCCCTCCTCGCCAAGCCGCGCATGGATATGCCCGGCGCCGTCCCAATCCCCCAGCAGCGAGATTTTGGGAGGACGTTCTGACAGACATGGACATGGGCAGCGCGAAAGAACGAGCCATCGAGATGATACGGCGTTTGCCGGATGGAGCCACCATGGAAGAGATTCTGGAGGCTCTGTCGTTCGTGGTACATGTGGATGCCGGGCTGAGAGAACTGGACGAGGGGAAAGGCATCCCCCACCACAAGGTCAAGGAGCGGCTCAGAGATGGATTGTTAGCGCACCCCGTGACAAAGAAAGGGCAGCGGAGGCAACGATGAAGAAGGCGTCACCCCGTCGCGTCGCTGGGCGCACCATCAAGGAGTGGGAGCGGCTTTCCGCCGAACTGGACAAAGAGATGGCCGGGGCGCCCGAGAACGCCGAACCCCTCTCGGCGGAGGAGCGGCGTTGGTATCGCTCGGTGGTCTCAGCATACAAGAAAGGGCGCCGCAGGCGATGAAAGAGCTCCTGATGGCATGCGCATTCGTCTCCGCTGCCCTTGCCTGCCGCTCCCTTGTGGCCGGCGAGGCTCCTGGGCGGCTGCCCGATGGGCCGATGTGGGACACGGCGAAGCTGTTTCAGGCGCCCAAGGCGGTCCCCGCCGAGGGCTTTCAGGCGGAGGGGCTGCGGGCGCTGTTCTATGAGGGGCTGCCGTATCGCGGAAAGCCGACGCGCGTCTTCGCCTGGCTCGGGATACCGAAGTCGGAGCCGGGCAAGAAGCTGCCGGGGATGGTGCTGGTCCCAGGCGGAGGCGGCACCGCCTTCGCCAACTGGGTGAAGCTGTGGAACGACCGCGGCTATGCGGCGATCTCGATGGACACCTGCGGCTGCGTGCCGAAAGGCTCCTATGGCAACTGGCAGCGCGACGCCCAAGGCGGGCCGCCCGGCTGGGGCGGCTGGAACCAGATTGCCGAGCCGCGCGAAGACCAGTGGACCTATCACGCCGTCGCCCAGGCCATCCTCGGGCATTCGCTGCTCGCCGCCCAGCCTGAGGTCGACCCCGACCGCATCGGCCTGACGGGCATCTCGTGGGGCGGCTACCTGGCCTGCATCGTCGCGGGCGTGGACAACCGCCTGAAGTGCGTCGTGCCCGTCTACGGCTGCGGCTTCACCAACGAGCACGGCTTCGCGGCCAACGTGGCGGCCCTCGGCAAGGAGGGCGCCGAACGCTGGATGCGCTGGTGGGACCCCTCGGTCTACCTGCCCGACGCGAAGGTGCCGATGGCCTGGGTGACTGGGACGAACGACTTCGCCTACACCTTCAACGCCCTCCAGAAGTCCTATCGCCTGCCAAAGGGGCCGCGGACGCTCTGCATCCGCATCCGCATGCCGCACGGCCACGGCCCGGCGGGCGAGGCCCCGAAGGAGATTCAGGCCTTCGCCGACGGCATCCTCAAGGGGGGCGATCCCCTGCCCCGCATCACTGGCCAGGGCAGCGAAGGCAACCAGGTGTGGGCCACCTTCGAGAGCAAGCGCCTCATCGCCAAGGCCGAGCTGTGCTTCACCCGCGACGTGGGCAAGTGGCAGGACCGCAAGTGGGAGGCCGCCCCCGCCCAGCTCGCCCACGGCAAGGCCACGGCTACCCTTCCCGACGGCGCCGCCGTCTTCTACCTCAACCTCGGCGATGACCGTGGCCGCGTGGTGAGCACCGAGCACGCCGTCATCGGCCGCCAGGGCGCGCCGCCCGAATGAGCCCCCCGCAAGAGGCGCGTTCGCGGTTCCGCGCCACACACGTCCCACCGTACCACCCGTCTGTGCGCGAGGGTCTCTGTGGGTGCCACGCCCAAGCCTTGCTTGGGCGTGCGCTCCCCGGCGCCCACTCTGTAGCGATGCTACAGTCTCGCAGATTCGGTCATTTCTTGCCAATGCCCTTCGCTTCTTGCCAAGTCCTCCTCTCCTCCTCTGCTCCCGCCGTAACCCTAGCCCCTCCAAAGGCAAGCACGGATCCTCCCCCCTCCTCGCCCATCCATGCGGCCGCCGCCCAGGCCACGATCCCTTCCGGCCTTGCGGCGCTAGCCAATGTCCGGCAGGAAGAGCACCGAGATGGGGAGGGCCACTATGTCCAGAACCACGGCGAAGGGCAGGAGTGGGTAGAACTGCCAGGCGCGGCAACTGCCCAGCGGCAGGTGTAGCTCCCGGTCGGCAGCGGCGCCCTCATCGGCCTCCAGACGCGCCAGGACACGGGGCCTGGCAACCCCACGCTCATCGTTCGGGCGGTAGAGGACCGTGATCGCTGCGTCCCAAGGCGCGCTGCCTTCGGTCTGGGCGACGGGGACCGGCCGAGCTTGTCTGGGAATCGCTTCCGCCGACTTCTCCACCCTCAGCGGGAGCGCGCAACCATCGTCCGTCGAGGGGTGTGTGCCTTCGCGGAGGGCTTGGGCGTTGAACCACGCCACTCTGGCCCGCGGCCGGTTCCCGACGGCCACGTGAGCGACGCCAAGCTCACCATCGCGGACGAAAGCGCCCACGACGCCGCCGAACGCCTCCGGGCGGTTGGTTGCGTCGTCCAGCGTCCACGTCGCGCAGCCGCCGACAAGTGGCAGCAGCGCAAGCGCGACGCACACCCTCCTCAGGCGGAAGCGCCGTCCCGTTCCACTTGCCATGGAGATCGTCCTTTCTCCCTCCTCCCGGGAGCACGGCCCGCGCATCCCCAGGCTGGAGCTTGGCCCATCGCTTGTGTCCTCCTTCCTGGTGGCACCCCCCATAGACATGCCAACTGCTCCGAGGAGACGCCACCTCGGGGGCCGGTCCCCCACAGGACATATGCCCTGATCGTAGAATGTTCGAATATCGCCCACGCAGAGCCGCCCGTGATGGCCCTTCGGCTCACCGGTGCAGTGACCCTCTGTCCCCGCGCCCTCACCCCGCCCTCTCCCAGATGGAGAGGGGAAGCTGCCGCCGGACGGCTTTGACCGATTCTCGACGAATGGGTACACTCGTGTTCACGCAGTGATAACCCAGGCATTGGAGCACTGACAGGTGCCACAACAACAGGACCCAATCGGCGTGCTCTGGGAGCGGCTGGCGGCGGCGCGGCCGGAGGAGGCCGCGGCCCGGGCCGCCGTGGCCTTCGAGCCGGGCCGCGACGCCTACGTCGTGCCCCTTTGCGGCGCCGAGGTCCGCGTCCTAGCGGCCGAGCGCCGCGTCGAGGGCGCCCCCGGCTACGAGGCCATGCTCGCCTCACTCCAATACCTGCTGAGCGCGCAGGACGAATCGCCGGCCGGCGAATGGGTTGACCCCAAGAGCCTGCCGTACGGCGACTTCTTCTTCCGCGGCCCGCACCCGATGCCGACGGCGGGGCTGGAAGAGGCGTTCGGCCAATCGCCCGACGCCTTCCGCGGTGCCGCCGAGGCCCTCGGCGGGCGGCCGCTTGACATGGGCGATGCCGCCTACGAGTTCCGCGCCCTCCCCCGCGTCCCGGTCGCCGTCATCCTGTGGGCCGCCGACGACGAGTTCCCCGCCCGCGCGCGCTTCCTGCTCGACAGGCACGCCCATCGCCAGCTCCCCCTCGACGCGCTCTGGGTGGTCTGCCGCGTGCTCGCCAAGCGCCTCATCGCCGCCGCAAGCCAGGGGGCCGCAACACCATGATCCGACCGATTCGACCGATTCAATCGAATGAATCGATTCAATCGATGATTTGCTTTGCATCGCTGGTGGCCATCGCTTTCGGGGCCGAGGTGCCGAAGGAGCTCACCCTTCGCGCCCGCGTGACGGCCCTCACGCCCGACGTGCCGGCCCGCATCCTCTGGCGCTGGGGCGGCGAGGGACTCGGCGGCACACCAGTGCGCGGGGAGCTGACCGCGGTGCCCTACGCCGCACCAAAGGCGCCAGCCGCCGAGCTGAAAGGCGGCGCGCCAGAGCTCGATGACGTGGGCGAGCCGATTGCGAAGGAGGCCGTGGTCGTCGAGGATAAGGCGGCCCGCTATCTCTACCTCAAACGCGGCGCCTGGTCGCCCGCCGTGCCCGTCGCCTCGCTCAAGGCCAGCGGCAAGGCCTTCATCACCTTCGTGCTCGAAGCACAGAACACCGACGCCCGCAAGCTCAAGGGCGCGGAGTTCGAGTTCGAGTTCGCCTTCAAGGGCAAACCCATCAAGCGCTTCACCGAGGCCGGCCCCGAGGGGCCGACCGTGGGCATCGTCCTGCCCCTCTATCGCCTCCAGGGGGGTGTGACGCCGGAGAGCAAGGAGTTCACGGACGAGCTTTGCGGCCTGAGCGAGTATGCGAAGCGGCGGGTGGAGATGCTGGAGGCGCTTCCGTGGGCGAAGCGGCCGATGCCCAAGCGCTTCGGCATCCTCACCGACTGCGGCGGCTACGGCGAGGGGGCCGGCTACGGCATCCGCCACACGAACAAGGCCATCGTCGAGGCCGAGTTGCGGGCACTCAGGCAACTGGGCCTCACGGGGCTGCGCGGCGCAGCGCCATTCGTCTTCGAGCGTATTGACAAGCGCGAGGGCATCGCCGCCGCCTTCGCCCGCATCCGCGAGCTCCACGGCATGGGCTATCCCGTCCCCGCCGTCCGCCGGCCCGAGCGCGGCGGAAAGCCCACCAGCGTGCCAGAGGGCGCCGGCTGCCCCTACCATCCCGACGTTGCCAAGCGCACCGCCGAGGGCGTTCAGCACGCGGTCGAGGCCGCCCTCAAGCCGCGCGTGGACGAAGTGTGGCCGCTGACGGTGGACGAGATTGGCAGCGTCTTCGACGGCGCTCCCGAAGGGAAGGGCCACCAGAGCGTTTGCCCCCGCTGCATCGAGGGCTTCCGCGAGTTCGTCAAGGGCCAGGGTTACTCGCTCGCGGACTTCGGGGCAAAGGACTGGTCGGAGATTCGCCCGAACGCCTACGCCCCGCCCGCCGACTGGCCAGTTCAGTTGCCCAAGGAGCCGTGGCTCCCCGAGCGCGGCTGGGGGCTTCTCACCTACCTCTCGCGGCGGTTCAACTGCTATGCCTCGGCTCGCCTCTTCACCCCGCTGCGCGACGCCTGCGAGCGGGCCAACGAAGCCAAGCGCAAGGGGGCGGACCAACCCTGGGTCTACTCCTTCGCCCTCCGCGGCAACAACTTCCTCATGGGCGGCCACAGCCTCGACTTCTTCGACTTCTACCGCCACGCCGACAACGCATTCGTGTACGAGACCTCCAACCGCGACCCGCGGGTGTGGCAGTGGGACAGCTATCTGTGCGACGTGGGGCGGATCGTCTCGCAGAAGATGGGGAAGCGGTTCGGCATCTACGTCAAGCCCCATCGCGGCGCGCCCATCCAGCGCGCCCTCGCCGCGCTCAGCCGCGGCGCGACCATGCTCTTCTGGTACACCTACGGCCCCGACTATTCCAAAGGCGACAGCTTTTCCCAGCGCCCTGACGACCTGGTGCTCGTGAGCAAGGCGGCCCGCCTCATCGCCGCCGCCGAGGACGTGCTCTACGGCGGCGCATGGGCCGTCCCCGCCGAGGTCGCAGTCGTCCGCCCCCTCTCATCAGAGTACTGGGGGAGCGCCGCCGATTGGGAGAACGGCAAATGGGTCTACACCGCCCTTCAGCACGCGCACGTGCCCGTTGACCCGCTCGACGAGGAGATGCTGGCGGGAAAAGACACCAGGAGTCTTTTCCGCGCAGCGCCCGCAGGGTCCTTCGGAGAAAAGACTCCTGGTGTCTTTTCCCCTTACAAGGCCATCTACGTCAGCGGCAGCCACCTCAAGCGCTCCGCCGCGGCAAAGCTCGCCGATTGGGTGAGGGCCGGCGGCACCCTGTACACCAGCGCCGGCGGCCTTGCGAACGATGAGGCCAACCAGCCCCTCGACATCCTCGCGCCTGTCCTCGGGCTCAGGAAGCGCAACGCCCCCGAGCTCTGGTGCGAGGTCCGCCGCTACGGCGCAACCGCTCTGAGCACTTTCGCAAACACCAAGCCCGCCCCGGAAGGCGCCACGCTGGAGGGGAAGGGGCTCGCGGTTGGGCGCGAGCTGCTTCAGCCTGGGGAGGGCGCCGACACGCTCGCGAAGTTTGCCGACGGCAGCGCTGCCGTCACCCGCCACCCGTTCGGCAAGGGGCAGGCCATCGTCTCCGGCCTGTTCACCGGGCTGGAGTACGCGGCCCGCGTGCACCGTGACGACTTCGACATGTCTCAGGACTTCGACGCCGGGAAGCGCGCTTGGGTCACAGCCCCGGCCGTCGAGCGCGTCAAGCCGGTTGTGGACGCCTCGCATCCCCTCGTCGAGGGCATCCTCGTCCGCAACCCCGCCACGGGCAAGCGGGCGGTAGTCCTGATGAACTGGGCCTACAAGGGCCGAGAGCTCGTCCCTCGCGACAACCTCACCATCGCCATTCGCGGAGCCGGCGATGTCTCGCGCATCACCGCCGCCTGGCTCGAAAAGCAGCTCCCCATCACCAAGTCCCCAGACGCCCTCACCGTCACCCTTCCCCACCTCGACGAGGCCGAGGTGCTGCTGATGGACTGACTGATCTGATCGCTGGGAAAGGTCCGGCACCCGATATACTGGGGAGCGAGATAAGGGAGAGCGGCCGATGTGGAGTCCAAAACGTGCGTACGTGGTCACCGCGGCCGGGGTGGCCCTTGCTGGCTGCTTGGCGGCCCTTTACATGTGCAGGGACAGGGGCGGCGACGTCAGCCTCGGGCCGTTTGGGAAGGCCGTGCAACGCGCGCCGATTGCGATCACCGCCGAGGAAATCCAGAAGGCGAAGTCTGGCGGACAGGCCCATGGACGAGTCCTCCGTCTCGAGATCCCAGCCTACTACGACTGGTATCTGTCGCGGCGGGACCCTGTGGTGCAGGTGCATGTGCAGAATACCCGAGGGCCCGGACTTGGTCTCCCTGGTAAGTGGATTCCCGAGATCCGAGGGGCCGATGGCCTCCCACCGGAGATGTGCTTCCTGGAGGCAACCAGGGACGGAGCGCCACTCCCATGCGACAAGAGGCCGCCAGGGCCCGAAGGCTACGGTGGTCTTGGCAACAAGGGCATGTCGTATCCGATCCACCTTAACGACTGGGGCGACTTCTCGAAGCCCGGGAAGTACACATTGCGCATGATCGTGAAGTGCCCCCTGTGGGCAGGGCAAAAAGAGAGCGTGACCGTTCTGCTGGCGTCGAACGAGATCGAGTTCGTGGTCCCGTGATACAGAGGAGAACCACGATGGCGCGCAGAGCAAGACTCGAGCGAACATGGCTGGACGGCGAGAAGAAGGTCTGCCCGAAGTGCAAGAAGGAGATGATCGAGGTCTACACAGCAATCGGCGGGTTCCCCGGGCACCCCCATATCCACCCAGGCCCGCTCTGGGGGTGGAAGTGCGATGGCTGCGGTCATCAGGAGAAGGTGCAGGAAGAGAGTAAGGGGGGCTAGACCCGACATGAGGTCCTTGCCTCGCCACCAGCCAGAGTCCTTCTTGCGACTGGCACAACTTGAAGACATGCAGCGTGTCAAGCCGGCCGTGGACGCCTCGCACCCCCTTGTCGAGGGCATCCTCGTCCGCAACCGGGCCACGGGCAAGCGGGCGGTGGTCATGATGAACTGGGCCTACAAGGGTCACGAGCTCGTGCCTCGCGACAACCCCACCATTACCATTCGCGGAGCGGGCGACGCTTCGCGCATCACCGCCGCCTGGCTCGAAAAGCAGCTCCCCATCACCAAGTCCCCAGACGCCCTCACCGTCACCCTTCCCCACCTCGACGAGGCTGAGGTCCTCCTGCTGGACTGAGCCGCTTGGCGAGGTGGCTACCCGTGCCTGGCTTCCGGGTTCCTCGGCGCCGGTCCCCGCGCGGCGGTGGATGAGGATTCCACACTTGTACAAGTGTGGAATGATCGTTTCCGGGCACGCGCTGGGCCACGGATCGCCCATTTCTCTCCACGCGGCGCTAAGGTGGCTGCCCGCGCCTGGCGTCCGGGTTCCTGGGTGCCGGCCCCCGCGCGGCGGTGGATGAGGATTCCACACTTGTACAAGTGTGAAATCCTCGTTTCCGGGCGCGCGCTGGGCCACGGACCGCCCCTCTCTCCACGCGGCGCTGAGGTGACTGCCCGCGCCCGGCTTCCGGGTTCCTGGGTGCCGGCCCCCGCGCGGCGGTGGAGCAGGATTCCACACTTGTAGGCTCCTCCGGGTTTCCTGTGGGTGCCCCCAAGATGTTGGGGCGCAAGCCCTGGGGGACCAGTCCCCCAGACCCCCTGGGGTTTATCGCTTTGGGGCCGCCGGCACAACCAAACCAGGCGGCGCCCCGAAGAGCGCCGCCTGTGCCGTATGGCTCTGCCACGGCGCTCGGGCCTGGCCTGAGCGTAGCCGAATGGCTCGGTTCCCACC
>VGYW01000015.1 GCA_016872875.1 Planctomycetota bacterium
GCGCCCCGAAAGCGGAAAATCCTGGGGGTTCGGGGGCAAAGCCCCCGACGCACCGGCCGCAGGCACACCCACGATCTCAAGGACTTGGGACGCTGTCAACTTGTTTGGGCGTGGAGGGCCGGCTGGCGGCCAACTTGGGGATCTATGAGGGGAGAAAGAGCGGGGGCGACCGACGGCACGTTCGCAGGCATCCGCAAGACTTGCCGGCTATGCGGAAGCCAAGGACGCGGCGTGCGAGACAGCCGTTCGCCGGGCCTCAGGCCATCGCGGCGGCTAGCTCGCGGGCGGCGGGGGATATCCGCGAGCTCCCGTTCCACCGCAGTGGTCGGGCGAGGCTCTTGGCATAACGCCAGTCGCCCCCGGAGTTGTCAAGCGTGGCCCCTCGCCCCGGCGCCATCACGTGAGAGCCGATGCAGCGCCGATGCCTTGTCCGCCTCCTGAGTTTTCACTCTCGATGCCACGCGGTTTGAGGGGCCGTCCTGGAACACTGTTTTGCCCCAGGCAGGTTTCTTGTTAAGCAAGTGCCGTGCCATTTGCGCACCGGCAGCGGGAAAAAACAGCCGAGCACCTCTCGCCCCATCCGTAACCTCTGACAGCTACACCACTTACATCGTGTCACAGGCCTCCCCTGCCGGCCGCCGTAACACGGCGCACCGAGCCTGCGACAGGGCGTGGCATGAAGGCAACTTCCGACTTATCGGGCCAAAGAGACTGACTTCTGAGCGTAACTGCTTATAGGCTATTGGCTTATGCCAGGCGCCACAGTCCAGTGGCGCCCGAAGCCTCCCGTAGCGCCCCGGCCACGGGAGGACTCGAGAGTGCCACTTGTCTTCGGCGGCATGCGGGCTTCTCGCGTCAGCCAGCTCGTAACCCCCTGCTGCGCAAGATGTTAGGCGTGGCTCTCGAGGGTGCCACCCCTTGAGGGGAGCGAGTGGCACTCTCGAGGGATGCGTGACCGGGAGCAGGTGGAAGCCGGCGTGTGCCGCACCCGCAGCGGGAGTGCCCCACGGGCCTTGCAATGGCCGGACAATGAGGTATACTGCGGGGGCAGGGGAACGGAAGGAGCAACAGGATGAGAAGTGCTGCGCTTTTCTTGCTCTCGGCTTCGCTTGGGGTGGCTGTTTGCGCGGGGGAAGGTGGGCAGGCCCTCCTGGAGGCCCGCAGCCAGTGGCGCTGCGCCTTCGCGTGGGGGGAGGAACTCGTCCAGTGGGAATCTGGCGAGGCCACACGCATCCGCGCCCTGAAGGGCGCCGCCAAGCCCATCGAGAGGGTGGATGGCCCAGCCGCCGCGCCGGCCCCGCCGCCCGACGGCTGGATGGGGACGGACTTCGACGATTCGGCGTGGGCGGTCTCGCCCGGCCCGTTCCTCCACGCCCCCTTCCGCCGCGACCTTGCGGCCATCTTCCTGCGCGGGAAGTTCGAGGCCGCCGAGCCCGCGGAACTCAACCTCTCGCTCTCCTATCGTGGCGGGGCCGTGGTCTACCTCAACGGCAAGGAGCTCGCGCGAGGGCATCTGCCCGACGGGAGGGTGCCGCTGGGAGCGCCCGCCCAGGCGTATCCGAAGGACGCATACGTGGATGGAACAGGCAAGCTCCTGTTCGCCGAGCCGAAAGGCCCGGCGCCCGAGGGGATGAAGCTGCGCGTGCGAACGCTCACGTGCAGGGTGCCTGCCGCCGCCGTGCGCAAGGGGCTGAACGTCCTGGCCATCGAGCTCCACCGCGCGCCGACCGCGGAGCTGCTCTACACCGCCATCGTGCCCAAGACCCCGCGCGGGGACAAGCCGCAGTGGTCAATGGTGGGGCTTGAGAACCTGAGGCTCGAGGGCGGCTCGCCACTCCCGCCATCGCTCGCAGCGTGGCCGGGCAATCCGC
Organism: Planctomycetota bacterium; assembly: GCA_016872875.1. The sequence continues at coordinate 1,872 of VGYW01000015.1, forward strand.
TGATCGAGGCATTCGATGCGGACTCCGCTGAGCCGGGCGCGGCAGGCAGGGCGCTCCGCCTTGCGGGCGCGCGGAACGGCGCGTTCAGCGGCGTAGCGATGCTCCGCAGCGCGGAGGCGGTGAAGAGCCTGAAGGTGGAGCCGGGCGAGCTGAGGCTGGTGGGCGGCGACGCCGCGATTCCCGCCTCCGCCTGCCAGGTGCGTTACGCCGTGCCGGGCGATACGCCGCCCGTGGGCGCCGCCGCGCGCCGCCCAAAGGGGGCGGCCTACCTCGGCGCACTGGCCGAGACCCCCCCGGCCGATGCCACCACAGTCCCCGTGTGGCTGACCGTGCGCGTGGGGACTGACGCCAAGGCCGGCGAGTACAGGGGCGTTCTGAAGGTCAGCGCCGGAGCAGCGCTTGAGGTGCCCGTGGAGCTCTCGGTGGCTGACTTCGCACTGCCAGACCCCAAGAGCTTCGCCTGCTTCACGGGGATCAACGAATCGCCCGAATCCGTGGCTCTCCAGTACAACGTCCCGTTCTGGTCCGAGGAGCACTGGAGGCTCCTCGACCGGGCCTTCGCGCTCCTCGGCCAGGTCGGCGTGAAGATGGTCCTCATCCCCGTGGTCGCCAGGACCCATCGCGGGAACGACCAGTCCATGGTCCGCTGGGCGAAGGGAGCCGACGGCTCGCTGAAGCCGGACTTCGGCGTCGTCGAGCGCTACCTCGACCTCGTGGCGAAGCACCTGGGCACGGCCCCGCTCATCTGTTGGTACGTCTGGATGCCCTCGCAGGGCGGCGGGGCCTGGGGCGCGACGCCCGACAAGCCGAAGAACGAGAACCCCACCCCCATCACACTGATACGGGCTGAAGCCCGCACTACAAGCGAGGTTCAGGAGGGGCAGGCGCCCGATTGGGGGACGCCTCAGAGCGTGCCATTCTGGAAGCCGGTGTTCGAGGGGTTGGCCGAACGGCTGGCCAAGCGCGGCCTGGGGAAGTCCGCCGCCCTCGGCCTCGTGTGCGACTTCACGCCGAGCAAGCAGACGGTGGAAGACCTCAGGGCCGTGGCCCCCGGCCTCCGCTGGGTGGTCCACGCCCACGGCCTCACGCTGAAGTTCGCCGACCAGCCAGTGGCCGAGGCCGCTCACGTCTGGGGCGTGAAAGAGCCGCGCACCTCCGACGACAAGCTCAAGCGCTACGGCTGGAAGAACGCCATTGTCACCACGGTCTTCCCCCGCTACGGCGCCGGCTCGATGGGGCACGTGAACGCCACCTCGCCCGTCGCCCTCTACCACGCGCTCCTCGAGGGCTACCAGGCATCGGGCTACAACGGCGTGAACGACCTCGGGGCCGACTTCTGGCCAGTCTACAAGACCCAGCGGCGCGAGATGCAGCCCATATCGGCCCGCTACGGCTACCGCGACCGCCCCGGGTCGCCGCCCATGACCCACGGCGCACTCCTCTTCCCTGGCAAGGACGGGCCGCTCGCCACGGTCCGCTTCGAGGCCATGCGGCTCGGCATCCAGGAGGCCGAGGCGCGCATCTTCATCGAGAAGGCCCTCGACAACGGGGCGACGCGGGCCAAGCTGGGCGAGGAGCTTGCGACGCGCGCCCAGGGGCTCCTCGACCAGCGCGTGCTGAAGATCATAAGCGCGAAGCAGGACTACAGCCCGATGTTCTCCTACGGCACGGACGCCAGTTGGCTCGACTATGCGGCGGGTGCCGTGGAGCGCGCCCGCGCGCTCTACGCCCTGGCGGCCCAGGTCTCGCGGTAGGCGGCCTGGGGCGGGCCGGGCTGGGCCAGAGGAACTGAGGTCAGGACGAAGCGGCACCATCTCGTTCCTGTTGCGGATTCCTGTAGCGACAAGCGTCTCGCTTGTCGAGGGGCCGGGAAGCCCGCAAGCGGGACGCTTGCGGCTACATTTCAGCCGAGCCCGCGCTGTTCTGGGGCTTTCCGCAACAGGAACTATCTCGCATGACCGTCGGCAAGGCGGATTCTCAGCGCGCCGTGGCCCACCCGCCATCCGGCGTGGGACTGCTGGCAGGGCGTGCTCTCAACCTCGATGCTGTGGACGCCGGCATCATATACTTGCCGCCTGCCTCCCCGGTGCTGGAACAGAATCGAATGCGGCGTCAGGATGCCCAGGAGGCCCAGGACGGGCCGAGGGAGGTATCGCCTGTCCTCGATCAGGTATGCGGGCAGAAGGAAGGCGGGGGTCCTTTGGCCGTCGTGGGCGATGAATCTGCACTCGAGCGCGGCGATTTCCTCCACGCGCGTGTGGTATTCCTCCTCTTCGACATCATGGTGCTCGCCAGCCCACCGATGCGGGGCGAAGCCCCATCGGTGCTCATCCCTCACCAGCAGCCTCCGGTCAGGCGGGAGGCCTTCGTCGCGCACCCATTCCGCCGGAATGGCCGAGGCCGCGGCGCCAGTATCGAGAAGCAGTCGTTTCTCGACGAATCCGCCCGCAACCGTGGCGAACTCCAAAAGGGCGAGAATCCTGCACCCAAGGAACTCGGTGGACTTCAGGGCGGTGTCGCGTACCCGTGTGTTCTGCACGAGGACACGGGAGCACAGAAGCTTGGTGCGGACCTCGTACGTCGTAGACAATGGCTTGTCGCCTGGAGGATGTCTTCGATGGGCCTCTCAATGAATGCACGTCAGAAATCAACGTCGTACCACGGCAGCAGTAGCTCGATCATGTCCGCGGGGTTCGTGCCGGTGCGGCGCTCTGCCATGCGCCCAGCTTCGTGCATCGTCCTCCCGTAGCCAGCGATCCCACGGTCTATGACGTAAACGTACATGCCCCGGTACTTCTTCTTGTTGAGTTCCTCGTCGGCCTCGGGGGTGTCGAGCCAATCGCGGGCCATCGCCTTGCGCTCTTCCACCGTCAGCGCGCGGGTGGCCCGGCCAGCTCTCCTTCGCCCCCTGAACGCAGGGAGCGTGCCCGCGCCAGAGACGCCGTTCACCTTAGTGTTGCTAGCCATGGCTCTCTCCAACACCCGCTTCCCCAGCCCATCCAGTAGTATGCACCCTCGCCAACGAAATGTCAAATGGGCGTACGCTTCGAGCGAGATGGGTTGATTCTCATTCGACACTCGCGCTTGCGCCATTGACAAATCTCCGGAAGGCTGTATACTGAGAGTGTCCCCATGGGAGGCCCCCAACCATTTCCCCGCACACTTGGTCCACGCATGCGCTGGCCCCGCCGGGAGCGCCGGGGGTCGAGGCATGCAACGGAGCAAAGGAGCACAGGGGATGAAGGTCCTTCTCACGCTGGCGGCAATCTCAGTCGGCTGCTGGGCGGGCGTCGCCTGGGGAGATGGGTTCCGCTTCCAGGGCAATCGAATCACTGGTGAGCCAACAACGGTTCTCTCGCTCACCAGGACGCAGAGGATGTCGCTCCGCCACCGGGCGGTCTCGCCCAGGAAGTGGGACGTGCGTAAGATCGCCCTGACGGCGAAGCAGCAAGCCACTCTGAAGCGGGAGGCCGGCTTCGCTCCGGCCAGGCTCGAGGTCTACCCGCTAGCCTGCGCCAGAGCCACCTGCACCTGCGATCTCTTGAATGTGGCAATCCGATTCGCGCCTGACAAGGTGGAGGTTCCGCATTACCTCCTCGGGCGGAACTCGGAGGACAGAGACCGGCGATACGACGCGAGGCTCGCAGCCTTCAAGGCAAGGAGCAAGCCGCGCGCCGGCCCTTCCCGGGCTGGCCGAGCGAAGACCGCATGACTACCGCTTGGCGGACTGCTCTTTCTTGCGGGCGATGATCTCTTCGGCGATGGCGAAGGGGACGGCTTCGTAGTGCTCGAAGTGCATGGTGAAGGTGCCGCGGCCCTGGGTGGCGTTGCGCAGCTCGGTGGCGTAGCCGAACATGTTGGCGAGGGGCACCATCGCCTTGATCTCCTGGGCGTTGCCCTGGCGGTCCATGCCCGTGATGTGGCCCCGCTTGGCGCACAGGTGGCTGGTGACGGGGCCGGCGACTTCGTCGGCGACGATGACGCTGACGCTCATGACGGGCTCGAGGAGCTGGGGGTTGCCGCGCAGGAAGGCGCGCTTGAAGGCCATCGAGGCACAGGTGCGGAAGGCGAGGTCGGAAGAGTCCACCTCGTGGTACGAGCCGTCGGTGAGGATCGCGCGCACGTCCACCACGGGATAGCCCGACCAGGGGCCTTTGGCCATCGCGTCTATGATGCCGCGCTCGACGGCGGGGACGAACTCCTTGGGGACGCGCCCGCCGACGACCTCGGATGCGAACTCGAAGCCCTGGCCGGGGTCGAGCGGTTCGAGGGTCATGACGACGTGGGCGAACTGGCCGCGGCCACCCGTCTGCTTGACCAGCTTCTCCGTGATGTCCACCGGCGTGGTGAGGGTCTCGCGGTAGGCGACCTGTGGCGGGCCGGGCTGGACCTCGACTCCGAACTCACGGCGGAGGCGGTCGAGGATGATGTCGAGGTGCAGCTCCCCCATCCCCGAGATGATGGTGTCGCTGGACTCCGGGTCGTTGGCGACGACGAAGGTGGGGTCTTCCTCGGCCAGGCGCGCGAGTGCGGCGGAGAGGCGGTCGGTGCTCTCGCGGCCCTCCGTGGCCACGGCCACGCTGAGGACTGGGGCGGGGAACTCGATGGCCTCGAGGATGATGGGGTGGTCCTCGGCGCACAGGGTGTCGCCGGTCACGGTGTCGCTGAGGCCGACCACCGCCCCAATCTCGCCGCTATAGAGGGCGTCCACGATCTCCTGGCGGTTGGCGTGCATGCGCAGCAGGCGGCCGATGCGCTGGCGCTTCTTGGCGGTGGAGTTGAGGACATAGGTGCCTGCGGCGAGGGTTCCGGAGTAGACTCGGACGTAGACGAGCTTTCCGACGTGTCGGTCGGCGACGACCTTGAAGGCGAGCGCGGCGAGGCGGCCGTCGTCGCGCGGCACCCGCTCGATTGGCTCGCCCTTGAGGCACACGCCGCTCACCGGCGGCAGGTCAATCGGGCTGGGAAGGTAGTCCACGATGGCGTCGAGGAGGCGTTGGACGCCCTTGTTCTTGAAGGCGGAGCCGCAGAGGACGGGGCAGATGAGGTGGGCGTGTGTGGCCTTGCGGATGGCGGCGCGCAACTCGTCGGCGCTGATCGCCTGGTCGGCGCAGAACTTCTCGAGGAGGCGTTCGTCGAGCTCGCTGACCTTTTCGACGAGGTTGCGGCGCCAGAGGCCCGCCTCGTCGCGCAACCCTTCGGGCACCGGCTCCTCGTGGAACGTTGTGCCGAGGTCGGCATCGTCGTAGTAGACCGCGCAGTTCTCCACAAGGTCCACGATGCCGACGAAGTGCTCGTTCTCGACGAGGGGGATTGCGATGGGGACGGCGTTCGCGCCCAGCTCGCGCTGAATCTGGTCAACCACGGCGAAGAAGTCGGCCCCCACGCGGTCCATCTTGTTCACGAAGGCGATGCGGGGGACCTCGTATTTCTCGGCCTGGCGCCAGACCGTCTCGGACTGCGGCTCGACTCCGCCGACGGCGCAGAAGAGGCCGATGGCCCCGTCGAGCACCCGCAGGCTCCGCTCCACCTCCACCGTGAAGTCCACGTGGCCGGGCGTGTCAATGAGGTTGATCATGTGGTCGCGCCACACCGTGGTCGTGGCGGCGCTGGTGATCGTGATGCCGCGCTCGCGCTCCTGCGGCATCCAGTCCAGCGTCGCCGTCCCCTCGTCCACCTCGCCCACCTTGTGCGTCTTGCCGGTGTAGAAGAGGATGCGCTCGGAGACCGTCGTCTTCCCGGCGTCAATGTGCGCCATGATCCCGATATTGCGCACTCGGTCGAGTGAGACCTGGCGTGACACGGAAGGATGACTCCTGGAGTGCGACTTGTGTGACAAACAGGCTTTCAGGCTGAGCCTTCCGAATTGCCGAAGCGCGAGAGCCGGGCCGGTGATTGTCAGACCACCCGCCTCGAATGCCCGCCGATCATCTCAACAGCCGGGCGTCGAAGAACACCCGGTCACTCACTTTGGGCGTTGATGGCAGCTTTGCAGTTCACCAGAGACAATTATACCGGTGGACGCTGCTCTGCTCAAGGAGTCCCCAGAGCTGCGATTGGGATATGAGCACTGTCACCGTTCCGCTCCGCTGCGACCCAAAGCGGCATCTGCGATGCCGCACTCCATATCCCTCGGCAACCTGGGCGCGGCGGGCTATGGAGTGCGGCGACACGTCGCCGCTTTCATCCCCAGCGGAGCGGCCGAAGAGGGGTCACGGCTTGGCTTCCAGGATGGTGACGGAATGGGCGGGGAGGGGGATCGGGGCGTCGAGCGGGAGGAGGGCGGGGAGCTTTTCGGTGGTGACGGTCTCGGGCTGGCCGGGGGCGTTGGTGGCGCCGAGGGATGGCCCGTTGATCCGCCAGGCGGCGGCCTTCGGTGGCTTGAGGTCGGCGGGGAAGCGGAGAGCGACCGCCGCCTCCTGGTTGGGCGAGAAGTTGATGAGGCCGATGGCGAGGGCGCCCGTCTTCTTGTCGAGCGCGGCCACGGCGTCCACCGTGCCGCCGCCCGTCACGGCCACTGGGACAAGCTCGCCGAGGAGGTGCGCGCGGTAGAGTGCGAGGACGTGGCCCGCGGGGTCGAGGCAGGCGTGGTTGCGGGTGGTCTTGATGGCGCCGATGACGTTGACCGCCTGCGCCCAGTTGGCCATTGCGACGAGGTCGGCGGAGCGGATGAGCTCGTGCACGGCGCGGGCGGTGGCAATGGCGTCGGCGAGGGTGTAGTAGTGCTCGAAGGCGCCCACGCCGGGCGGGTCGGGGGCGGGGTTCCACTCGCGGACGATGCCCCATTCGTCCACGGCGAGGCGGAGGCGGTCAACGGCGGGGTTGCCCTTGCCCAGGCGCCGCCTGAAGTCGGCCACGAGGCCGCGCACGCCGCCCGCCACGTGGCCCGAGTAGGCCACGAAGCCCTCCTCGCACTTCTTCGCGTCCTCGGGCGAGAAGGGGAGCTTGAGCCGCCGCTCGGTGTAGTGGTGCCCGCTGAGGAGGTCCGTGTGCGCGGCGCACAGCGGCACCACAACGTCGTTCCAGCGGCCCGGTGCGCCGACGGCGATGACCTTGATGCGGCTGTCGCGCGCCCGCATGGCCTGGACGAATGCGTTGTGGCGGAGCGCATAGCGCTCGACGGGCACGTTGCCGAGCTGCCAGCCGCCGTACATCTCGTTGCCGATGCCCCACCAGACGACGCCGTAGGGGGCGGTGTTGCCGTTCTTGGCCCGTTCGGAGCCCCAGCGGCTCGTGGCCGGGCCGTTGGCGTACTCCACCTCGTCGGCGGCGTCGGCAACCGAGCCGAGGCCGGTGTTCACCGCGATGTAAGGCTCGGTCGCGACCTCGCGGCAGAAGGCCATGAACTCGTCGAGGCCAAAATCGTTGTCCTCAACGTCGTTCCAGGCGCGCTCCCAGCGGGGGGGACGCCGGTCGCGGTCGCCGATGGCGTCCTTCCAGTCGTAGCCTGAGACGAAGTTGCCGCCCGGCCAGCGGGTGATGGGCGAGTTGAGCCGCTTGATCAACTCGAGCGTGTCGGCCCGCATCCCCTTCACGTTGTCGGCCGGCATCAGCGAGAGGCAGGCGAGCCACACGTAGGCCGGCTTCGTGAGGAGCACCGAGAGCGTCGCCGCGTCAGTCGTCGCCCCCGCCTTGAATCGGAGCGGGAACCTCGCGTAGGTGCGCCCAACCTTGTCCAGGACGACCGACTGCCCATCCTCGGCCCCACTGCCCCAGGCCAGCCGGACTTCGATCTGCGCGGATTCACCGATATTGGCAAGGACGGCGTAGCCCACGTATTCCTTGCCGGCGAGGAGCCCGATGCCGCCCTGGCGGATGCCGCACGGGCCGCCCTTGGCTTCGCGGAGCCAGAGCGCCAGACACTTGTCGCCGCAGTAGGCCCCCGCCGCGTCGTGGAACGCCTCGAACGCCGCCCCCTCGGGCTTGGCCACCTGCCACGACTTGCCGGGCTCGAGGAGGAACTTCCTGTCCTTCAGCTTCTCCGCCCATATCCCGTCGCGGATGCAGCGGCCGAGGTGCTCGATGAACTGCCCATAGAGATAGGGCGAGAGCGCCGGCCCGGGCTTCGCAGTGTCCAGGCTGATCTCCGCCGCACCAGCGGCGCCAACGCTGGCGCCAGCGATCAGAAGCGCCACGAGTCGTCCTCCTGTCATCTTCGGTCCTCCTCATTGGCTCACAAGTCCAGCGCCAGGGCGCGACACAGGCCCCGTTGCGGATTCCTGTGGCGACAAGCGTCTCGCTTGTCGAGGTGCGGCGAGGCCCGCAAGCGGAACGCTTGCGGCTACATCCTGCGTGGCGGCCACGCGTTCCGGCATTTCCCACAACAGGCGCCACACCTGCTGGTGCGAGGACTCGTCGCGATACCATGGCCCGCCTCTTGTCACGCCGGGCATTATCGTGGTCGCCATGCCCAAAGTCAAGCCCACTCGACCGCAAGCGGCATGTTCAGGGGACGCTCGCGTCATTCTCAGATTCTTGAGAATGTGAGAATGACGCGCTGCGGGCGCTTGACCACCGCGGGGATTCGGAGTAGCATTCCGGGACCCACGAGTAGGTGCGGCCTGCCGCGTCAATTGACATCCTGCCGGACAGTACGGGAGAGCGCATGTGGCGTAGCGTGGTGCTGACCTGGCTTGCAGCGGCGGCCCTGCTGGCTGCCGCGCTCTACTTCTTCACGGAGCGGCGGAGCCACTTCCTCGTGTGCATCACGTGCGCGAAGCTCCGCATCACGTCGCGGTGGGTGCTTCCCCTCATCGGAGTGGGGCTCCCGGAATCCCACCGCGAGGAAGACACTCGGCTGAGCCGCCTGCTCTTCGAGCTCCAGGTCGTCAAGGAGCACGAGCACGATTGGGTCTTCGGGCACGGCCTCAACTACAGAGCGGGGGTAGGCTCCGGCCTCTTCCTTGAGCCGAACACGCGGTCCGTGGAGGTCGAGCACTTCCTCCGCTGGGTCGCCGAGAGCATGGGCACAAGTGAGGTCGAGAGATGGCGGGCGATTCTGCTTGACCCGCAGCACCCGGTCAACTTCGGCGGCGTCCTGGTGTCCGAGGATTTCCCAGCAGAAGGCTTCAGCGACAAACGCTCATTCGAAGAGTGGTGGCACAACCACCACGATAGCCTGGAGAAGCTGGTGAAGGAACTCCGGGAACGTTGATGTGGCAGGTCACTGCGCTGCGCCCGCTTTCACCTCTGCCTTCCTACCAGGGGAGTCGACCGCGATGGTGTACCTGGCTGCCTGCGTCCCGACCTCGAGGACCACGGCATCCGCCGTGCTCTTGAGGATGCGGAGGGCGGGCGGCTCGGAGTCTTTGCCGAGGGTGAAGGCGGCGAGGAAGGTGGCTTCGGTGGCGTTGGAAGCACGGGCGAAGGTGGCCTCGATCGGCCCGGCCTGGTAGCCGCCGACGCTGAGGGCCTTGTAGGCCGCAAGCTCGCGGTCGGAGACGAGGCGCATCTTGAGGCCGCCCGCGAAGTCCACCCGCAGTTCCTTGCCACACGGGCCGCCTTCGACTCCGCTGAATGCCCCGCGCTTGGGCAGATGGGGCAGGGCAGCCGCCTTCTTCGCGTCGAACTTGAGGGCCGCCTTGCCCACGCCATACTGGTAGCGGTCGAAGGTGCGCGGCTTGTCGGATGCCACGCGGTCGAAGACGATGTAGGCCCCCTCGATGAGTGCGATGCCGCGCAGTTGCGAGACGCCATCGTAGAGAGGCGCCTTCGGGTCGGTGCCAATGAGCGCGATGGGGCACTTGCCCGCGAGGTCGCTGGCGACCAGCACGCCGTCCTGCTCCCGCTCGTCCTCGCCGTCCACGACGATGGCGTTGTGCGCGGCGGTGGACTCCATCCAGGCGCAGTGGGGCGAGCTGTAGGTGATCCGCCCAACCGACGAATCCACCTGCTGCCCGCCGCGGAAGAAGAAGGTGGTGAACTTGTCCCGCTCGTGGCGGTCGAAGGTCTTGATGTAGTTGAGCCGTATCTCGCGGGAGTCGGCGACGTTGCCCGTGCGGAGGAAGACGTAGCCCGTGCCTGGGAAGAGGACGGAGCGGACGGGCATCTCGCTGGCGCGCGGGATGCCGAGGATGCCGCGCAGCACCGTGCCCTCGCGGGGGTGTTGCCGCTCGCGCTCGAGGGCGGCGAGGTAGGCGGGGTCGCGGTAGACGCGGTAGGCCAGCTCGTATGAGACCTCGGAGCCGCCCATCGTGACGAGCGAGCCGTCGAAGACCCGCTTGAAGCGGGGCGTCAGCAGGTTCACCCCCTGGCCGTGGGCGAACTCGGCGAACTCGGCCATCGCGCCGAACACGGCGCGGTGGTAGGCGCCGGCCTCGTGGCCGATGCCCTCCTCGGTGTAGGCGAACTCGACGAGCTCGTGGAAGCCGAACTCGCCCCAGACCGCCTCGGCGGCGAGGGGCCAGAAGCCTGTGGCAAGGCCGACCGAGCCGTAGGCGCGGAAGTGCTCGGCCGACTGGTTCGAATACTCGACGCTGTGGCGGGCAACGCGCGCCGCCTCGTCGTTGAGGAAGCGGGCGATCTTCGCCCGCTCCGCCTCGCCAATGCACGTGGCCTCGGCGAGAAACGCCCACGCCTCAGCCAGCGACGGCAGCTTGTAGCTCGTATGGAGCGTGCTGTGGACGAGTCGCGCCCCGCCTGAGGTCGAGCGCGGGCCGGCCGGCTTTACCCTGGGAATCCCGTCAGCGAAAGCCGCGACAATTCCCCCCGCCTTCTTCGCATACGCATCATCGCCCGAGAGCAGCCAGCCGAGGGTGAGAGTCCGCACGGCCCCGAATGCCTGGCCGATGTAGCGGGCAACGAACGCCCTGTCAATCCCCTCCTTCCCCTCGACGGCCCTCTTGCACTTCGGGCAGACATGCTTGCGGAAGCTCGCGTGCTCGGCGGGCCGGAGCCAGTCACGGCACTCGTTGCAGCGGTACGACTGGTCGAAGCCCGCGGGGAGGAGTTCGAGCGGCGGCACGGGCCAGTCGAGCTTCGCGGCGGCCGCGGCGTCGCGGAGGATGCGCGCCCGCCACTCGGCCACGCCTGGGAGCGCTTTGCCCCGCGCATCGAGGAACGCCTGAAACGTCGCAGGCGTCCACCGCACGGGATTGAACACGGGCACGACGCCCCACATCGGCCAGGGGCGGTAGCCCATCAGCGGCACGGCGTCGGAGTCCGCCACGCCCTCGATACTCACTCGCGGCACCGCGGGCTCGGCGTAGAGCGGCGGCAGGCGCATGGCCGTCGCGCGCGGGATGACGATGCGGATGGGCATGACCTTCTTCTCGCGGGGCGCGAGGGCCACTTCGGCGGGCGCTTCGGCGCGGAACCACTTGAGGGCATGCGTCGAATCCGCCTCCAGCTTCGCCTTCTGCGGCTGGTCCGTGCGATTCTCCACCCGCAGGCGATAGGTTGCCGTGACCTCGCCCGCATCCTGAGTCAGCTCGGTCTCCAGCAGATCGAAGTCCGCGGAGACGATTCGTCGGACGAAGCGCGGGCGGCGAATCAGGGCCTTTCGCCACTTCGGCTCGCCCGGGAAGCCCACGATGCGGCGATAGAGCCGCAGCTCCAGCACGTTCGGCGCACCCTTCCAGCGCGTCGTGAAGCCATCGTCGTCAACACGCAGGTCATACCGTCCCGACGCCCACTGCCCCCCGACCGCCTTGAACTTCAGATACCAACTGCTCACATCCTTCTCAGTCGGGAACCCGCCGAGCGTCGTGTGGAGCCCCACCTGGGAGCCGAGGGGCTGGATGTCGAAGCGCAGCTCATCGAACTCCTGCGGCTTGATCCCCAGCTTCGCCAGGTCAATCCGCACCGTCTGTGCATCGCCCGTCGGCAGGCTCCATTCGTACACTCCGTCCCCGGCCTCCTTGAGGTCCACCTTGTCGGCGGGGTCGTGCTTCATCAGGTCCAGCAGTGCCGCGCGCTCGGCGGCGACGGCGAGGCGCAACAGGCAAAGGACAACGGCGGCCAGCAGGCAGCGACGGATGGGAGACTGGCGAGTTCTCATGGTGGCTGGACCTCCTTTGCACTGAGGCTACTCCGCCGGCACGAGCATTTCAAGTGCGATCGGGCGCTCGTGCTCTCCACGTGGGAGCGGACGTCTCCGACTTGCATTCGCCGAATGCAGCCGCTACACTGATACTTGGCGGTGTCAGGAGTGGCTTCGCGTGTCGGATGAGCCCGACATTGTGACTCTGGTTCGGTGGTGCGCGGCGACCCGGATTCTCTATCTGCCTCATGCGATCAGGCAGATGTCGCGCCCGGACAGGATGATCGCCAGGAGCGAGGTGCGTTCGGTCGTCGAGCGCGGCGAGGTCATCGAGGACTATCCACACGACCCCCGCGGCCACAGTTGCCTCGTGCTTGGCTACGGAGAGCTGGGGCGCCCGATCCACGTCGTCTGCGCGCCGAAAGAGGACTACCTCGCTATCATCACCGCATATCTTCCCGATGAGGAAACCTGGGAAGAGGACTTCCGAACGAGGAGACGAACATGAAGTGCATCCACTGTCAGGGCCAGATGGAGCGGAAAGCGGCCCCCTTCCAGGTGGACAGGAAAGCCTACCATCTCACGCTCGAAGCGGTTCCCGCCTGGGTGTGCAGACAGTGCGGCGAGGCATACTTCGAAGAGCGCGAGGTGGACATGATCCAAGACGTGATTCGGGAGATTGACCAGCGCACGGAGCAACTCGCGGCTTGCTCGTAGACGGGCGCCGCCCTGGGCTTGTGCGCAGACCCCTTTGAACCGTCGCTTGGAGGAGGTGATCGAATGGAGCTAGCAGGCGCGCGTGCCATGCTGGAACGGCTCAGGCAGACCGCCGATCGCTATACGGAGCTTTATCTGCCCCTGAACCTGGTGGATAACCTGCTGAATCAGTACGACCAGACGGCTGAGGCCCTGCGATCCCAGCACGGGGCTCCCTTCGAAGACCTGCAACGCGCGGAGCGTCCGCAGCAAGCTGACGTTCTCGCCGGGACCTGCGGAGGCCCTCGCATGATCAGCCGTCGGATTCTTGACGCCTTGCAGCTTCGTGTTGACTACTGTCTGGCCGTTGTTTCCGATGTGCTGGCACGGGGTGGGTCCACTCTTTCAGTGAAGAAGCAGGGAGCCTTCTTCGCCGGGCAGCAGTTCGACGCCTTCAAGCTGGTGCATGACATCGCCTCGGTCGCAGGGAAGAGCATCGAGATCGTGGACGCATACCTTGGCGTGGACATGCTCGACCTTCTGCAATGCACTAACCCGGGTGTGACGATCAAGCTCGTCACAGACGACCGCCATCTCCGAGCGGATGTCACAAGAGCGGCACAGAAGTTCAACCTTGACGCGTCACGCCACGGACGGGTTGCCATGAGGACATCGCGCGCATTTCACGACCGGTTTTTGATAGTTGACGATACGGATTACTATCATTTCGGGGCCTCCTTCAATCATCTCGGTAGCCGGGGCTGCATGTTCTCACTGATTGAAGAACCAGGCGTGAAGACAACCGTGCGACAGATGTTCGACCAGGAGTGGGCAAGGGGTAATGACCCGTTGTGTTCTCCCTGAAGACAGGATTCCATCAGGAGACATGAGAATGTCGGACAAACAACTCGGCGTGCTCGTGCACGGGGCCGGGTGGGTGTCCACCCAGCACATTCAGGCGTTTACGAAGAACCCCAACACTCGGGTGGTGGCGGTGTCGAGCCGCAAGCTGGCGAGCGCGCGCAAACGGGCGGAGGAGGCCGGGCTGAAAGACGCCGGCCTCTACGACAGTCTGGAGAAGGCCCTGCGGCACGAGGGGATTGACATCGTGTGCGTGTGCACGCCGCAGCACCTCCACGCGGAGAACGCCATCGCCGCGGCCGAGGCGGGCAAGCACGTCGTCATCGAGAAGCCCATCGCCAACAGTCTCGACGAGATGAAGGCGATGCGCAAGGCGGTCCGCAAGGCGGGCGTGAAGACCGTCGTGAGCTTCGTGCTGCGCTGGAACCCGCTCTTCGAGACGATCAAGGCGATGATCGCCGACGACGCGCTCGGGAAAATCTACTACGTGGAGACGGACTACGAGCACGACATCGGGAGCTGGTGGAGCGGCTACGACGATGCGCGGAAGGCGTCCACGGGCGTCAGCGCCCTCCTCGTCGGCGGCTGCCACGCGGTGGACGCCTGCCGCTGGTTCGCCGCCCAGGGGCGCTTCGAGGCCGCTGACCCCGTCGAGGTCTTCGCCTACCGCGGCGGCTGGCGGAAGGGCCGCGACGTCGAGTTCAACTACCTCACCAACAAGTTCGTCAAGACCGACAAGCCGATGGAGTACGACGGCCTGGAGGTCGTGCTGCTCAAGTTCGCCAACGGCGCGGTCGGCAAGGTGTCGGTGAACGCCGACTGCATCATGCCCTACACCTTCCCAATCGAGGTCTTCGGCGACAAGGGCACCGTCCGCGACAACCGCATCTGGAGCCACAAGTTCCCCGGCCAGAAGTCCTGGGTCACGCTCCCCACGATCCTGCCCGACAGTGCCGAGGTCACGCACCACCCCTTCCAGGGGCAGATGGACCACTTCGTCGAGTGCATCCTGGCCGGCCGCGAGAGCCATTGCAACCTCGAGGACGCGATCAAGACCCACGAGGTGGTCTTCGGCGCCCTACGCTGCTACGATACGAAGGCGCCCGTGAAGCTGCCCTTGCTCCGATAGGGGGCGAACATGAGCGGGAGACGGCTCGTTCTGTGCGGCGTGGCGCTGGCGGCCGTGTCGGCGGCGGGCTGCGGGCGACTCTTCGGCAGAGCGCGGCCGGAGGCCAAGCCCGAGGAGCCCCCCGGCCCCTCGCCCACCCGCCTCCTGCCCCTCGGGCGCGACGACGGCATCAAGGCCGCCGCCACCATACGCGGCAAGGTCATCGTTGCCAAGAAGCTCTACGGCGTCGTCGCCATCAACGTAGGCGAGACCCACGGCGTCAGGCCACGATACGCCTTCAACGTCTACCGCGGCGAGAGGTTCATCGGCATCATCGTGGTGGACGACACGTTCGACGACATGTCGTCCGCCCACTACGGCAAGACCATGAAGGGCCACGTCGAGGCCGGCGACGAGGTGACTACGAAGCTCGCCGCCGAGCCGTGAAAAAGGGGGCTTCTTCTCTGGCTCTCGCAAAGCGCCCCACGAATGAGATGGCCAGTTCCGCGTCCCGAAGGGACGACAGTGGGTTGCCGGCGGCTTCAGCCGCCGGACCGCGATGCACCCGCGGCCCAGTCCCGAAGGGACGGCAGAGCGCCGTCATAGGCGGGTCCCGCCCGCGATTCTGCCGTCCCTGCGGGACTTCCCTGGTTTCGGGACCCAGTCCGGCGGCTGAAGCCGCCGGCAAAACCCTTCCGTCCCTTCGGGACTTCGCGGGCTGGTGAGAGATGCGAGTTGAGGGCTTTGGTGTGAACAAAGAGACCCGTCCGCTCGCCTTGTGCTTGCTTGCTACGGCGATGGTGGCTGGCGGGTGCGCGCCTGCGCCCCGTGCGCCCCAGCCCAAGGTCGTGGGCGTGCATAGGTCGCTCAACCTTGTCATCCTCAATGTTGGCGAGCGCGACGGGGTCAAGAAGGGGGACAGATTCATCGTATCCAGGCGTAGCCTCGGCGAGGAGGATTACATCGGCGCGGTCGTGGTGGATGAGGTGTTCCCTGGCATGTCCGCGGCCAGATGTATTGGGAGGACCTGGGACAAGGCCGTGGCCGAGGTAGGGGACGACGCAGCTCTCAGGCCATCCCCACAGGAGTCACCTACCCCAAAGATGGGAGCAAAGGCGATGGTGAGAATCGTGGCGCTGGGCGATTCGACAACGAATTGCGTGGGCAAGGCGGGGGTGACGGAGGAGACAGCGTGGAGGGCGCTCCTCGCCGCCGAGCTGACGAAACAGTTGAAGCGGCCAGTCGAGGTGGCCAATGCGGGGGTGGATGCGGACACCGCGCCTCTCGCGCTGAAGCGCCTTGAACGCGACGTGTTGGCCCGCAAGCCCGACTGGGTGGTGATTCTGCTGGGGACGAATGACGCCGGCTTCTTCCGCCCGCCCAACGGAGTTGCCGACACGCCCCGCGTGCCCGTCGAGGAGTTCGAGAAGACGATGCGGGAGATCGTCGGGCGGGTCCGCAAGGCGGGGGCGGGCGTGGTGCTCTGCACGTCGCTGCCCATGAGCGGCAAGTACTGGCTCCGCGACCTGGCGGCCTACAAGCAGAACGGGCTGAACTACCTCGTGAAGCAGTATGCGGATGTCACGCGGCGCCTGGCGAAGGAGTTCGGCCTGCCGCTCGCCGAGGTGCACGAGGCATTCGAGAAGCACGCGGAGCGCGACGCCCTCATCCCCGACGGCATCCACCCGAACCCCGCGGGCCAACGCCTGATCGCGGACACGCTCCTGCCGGTGCTCGAACGCGCACTCGCAAGATAACCGGGCGGTTGCGATGCCACTGCGATGGGACGTACTCCCTGTTATCCCGCTCCGCTGGCTACCAAAGCGGCATCTCCGATGCCGCACTCCATACCCTCCCGCCTCACTCATCGAGAGGATTGTGGAGTGCGGTGACGAAGTCACCGCTTTGGATGCTAGCGAAGCGACTTGCCTGTCCCGCCTCACCCATGTAGACTCCTCTGCGCCGACTGGTGTGCGTGTATGGAGAGGATGGGTGGATGAGTGGATGAGTGTCGGACAATCATCCATTCATCCATCCATCCAATCATCCCCTTCGGCTGCGGCGTACCGCCGCATTGAGCAGAGGGACCCGCCGTGCCCGAGGAACGACCTAGCATCGTGCTGTTCATGGCCGACCAGCTCTCGGCCAAGTGGCTTGAGGGGGAGAGCAAGAAGTGCTGCCCCACCCCCAACATTGACAAGCTCCGCGCGCGGGGCGTGAGCTTCAGCCAGTGCATCGTGAGCAACCCCATCTGCATGGCCTCAAGGGCCACCATCGCCACGGGGCTCTCAAGCCACGGCCACGGGGTGCTCCAGAACGGCTACGAGCTGGACCCCGCCGTGCCGACGTTCATGCAACTGCTCCGCCAGCGACGCTGGCGCACCGGCGCCTTCGGCAAGCTCCACCTCATCTCGCACTTCCACACACTCTACCCCGATTACCGGCCCTACGGCTTCGACTTCGTCTCCTGCACCGAGGACCCCAGGGCGGGGGAGTGGCTGGACTGGCTTGAGGAAGAGTACCCGATGGTCTACGACGCCGCGCTGGTGACGGTGTGGGCCACGGGCATCCCCGAGATGAAGAGCTACGGCAAGCGGCGGGTGGACCTCGCGGCGCGCGTGGAGGCTCTCCGCGCCCGCTACCAGTGGGCGACCGACCGCTTCCCGCAGAACTCCGCCGACCGCTACACCCTGCCCATCCCGGAAAACGTCTCGCAGACCGCCTGGATCACCCAGCGCGGGATCGAGTTCCTCGACAAGTTCGCCCCCCACATGCCCATCTTCGCGCAGATAAGCTACGTGCAGCCCCACAGCCCCTCCTGCCCCCCCGAGGGGCACATGGACCGCATAGACCCGCGCTACATCCCGGTGCCCGTTGCGCCCGAGTGGGTCGCCGAGGCCCACCCGCCCGATTGCCTCGCCACCAGCGAGGGCGCGGCCCGCAAGACCCCCGACGACTGGCGCACCCGCCGCCACTACTACTTCGCCGACATCACCCACCTCGACGACCAGCTCGGCAAGGCCATGGCCGCTCTCGAACAGATGCGCCGCACCGAGAACACCTACGTCATCCTCACGGCCGACCACGGCGAGCTGCTCATGGACCACGGCTTCACGGGCAAGGGCGAGCGCCACTACGACGCCTGCATCCGCGTGCCGCTCATCATCGCCGGCCCGGGCCTCAAGGCCGGCTCCACCGTGGACGCCATAGTTCAGCTCGAGGACCTCTGCCCCACGGTGCTCGACATGGCGGCGGTGCCCTACCCCGAGCCGCAGGTGCTCGGGCCGTACCACAAAGGGCGGCCCAGGGCGCTCCCCGGCCGCTCCCTCCTCGGCCTCTGCCGCGGCCAGGCCGCCCCGCGGGACTGGCGCGACGCCGCCTACGTGGAGAGCTACAACAACATCTACGGCAGCGAGCCCACCAGTTGGGCTCGCACCATCCGCACCGCCGAATGGCGCTACACCATGTACCCCGCGGGCACCGGCGAGCAGCTCTTCCGCCTGCGCGAGGACCCCAACGAGACGAAGAACCTTGCCTTCGACCCCCGCTTCGCCAACGCCCGCACCCGCATGCGCGACCGCCTTCTCGAACTGATGATCCTCCAGGACTACCCCCACCCGCCCCGCAGCCGATTTGCGTTGGGGGTACATTGAGGAGGCGGTCGGCCCGGTCCCGCATGGGAGGGGATGAATGGATGGGTGGATGAATGGATGATTGCCCGACGGGTGGCACCCTCAAGCGTCTTCGCTTGAGGGTGTCTTCGGCGGCCCTCCCCCTCCGCACCCTCAACGGAAGCCGTTGAGGGTGCCACCCATACCTCGCGCGCCCTTGTGGCGGCAAGCACGCCGCTCGTCGAGGGGGCTTGGGAGAGCGCAAGCGGGACGTTCGCGGCTACAGCCTGCCGGTGAGCTTGCGCCAGCGGAGGCGGAGCACGGTGGTGAAGAGGCCGGCGATCTCGCGCCAGGACATCTTGGTGCGGCCGAGGCGGCGGTCCTCGAAGATGATGGGCACCTCGGCGATGCGCGCGCCGAGGAGCTGGACCCGCCAGGTGATCTCCTCCTGGAACGCATAGCCCTTGGCGACGATGCGGTCGAGGTCCACCTGCCGCAGCGTGGCCACGCGGTAGCACTTGTAGGCGCCGCTACAGTCGCGCGGCTTGAGGCGGAGGATGAGGCGGACGTAGGCGTTTGCGCCCCAGCTCATGAGGCGGCGCAGGCGCCCCCAGTTGGCCGTGCCGCCGCCGGGGACGTAGCGCGAGCCGATGACCAGGTCGCAATCCTCACGCCGGGCCAGGATGTCGGGCAGGTGGCGCGGGTGGTGGGAGAAGTCGGCGTCCATCGTCACCAGGAAGTCGTAGCCTTGCTCGATGGCGAGTCGCATGGCGGCCACGTGAGCCGTGCCGAGTCCGAGCTTGCCGGGGCGGTGGAGGACGCGGAGGTTGGCGTGGGCGGCGGCGAGCTCGTCGGCGAGAGCGCCCGTGCCGTCGGGAGAGTTGTCGTCCACCACAAGGATGTCGAGACCGGGGATGCCGAGGGCGAGGATGGCCTCGATGAGGGGGCGCAGGTTCTCACACTCGTTGTAGGTGGCGAGGGTGAGGAGGGTGCGGGGCATGGGCGGCGCCTTGGATCAGGATGATTCGATCGATTCGATCGATTGAATCGATTCGGTCGATTCGACCGATTCGACGGATCGGCCCCATCAAGCCAGGCCGGCCCTCACAAGCTCGCGGCAAACGCCTGACAGGCCTGGAAGCAGCGTGCCGCGGCCTCGAAGGGCTCGGCGGCCCAGAGCCCGGGGTTGAAGAGCTCGAGCGACCAATAGCCGTCGTAGCCCGTTGCGCGGATGCGTCGGGCGATCTCGCGGAGCGGGAAGCAGCCCTGGCCGGGCAGCACGCGGTCGGCGTCGCGGAGGATTTCCCTCGGCAGCGGGGCAGCGTCGTTGAGGTGGACGAAGCTGATGGGCGCGCCGCGGAGCGCGTCGAAGTCCTCCATCTTGCTGCGGCCGGCCCAGAAGTGGAAGCAGTCGAAGAGTATGCCCAGGTGGGTGTGGTCGGCGCTGCTGACGACGCGAGCGGCGGTGGCGAGGGTGCCGATGAAGGGGAAGCCTGCGACGAACTCGAGTGCGACGTTGAGGCCGAAGCTGGTCGCCAGGTCGCACACCTCGCGGGTCTGCTCGGCGGCGGAGTGGTAGTCGTCGAGGGTGGGGGCGGGCGGCCCGTCGCCCACGCAGACGATGGTCCTGGCGCCGAGCTCCTGGCAGAGCGCGAAGCGGGCCTTGGCGGCGTCGAACGCCTTGCGCTTGGCCTCCCCCGTGGAGGCGATGAGGCCGGCGACGTAGCAGGCGCCGGCCGCATCGAGCGCGCTGTCCCTCAGCACGGTGCGGGCCTCCGCCGGCGAGTGGCCGCCGGCGATGAAGCGCTCGACGTGTGGGAGCCAGAGCTCGACGGCGTGGAAGCCGGCCCTCGCCGCCGCCTCGATGCCCACAGGGTAGTCGCGTTCCCCGAGCGTGATCGGGTTCAGACAGAATCGCACAGAGGCATCTCCTCTTCCTCGGTCGTCACTTGTGCGCGCGTTGCCGAGGATGAACGGATGAATGGATGGGTGGATGGGTGTCAGACAATCATCCATTCATCCAATCATCCCCTGTTGTTGCGGCCGAGGGCCGTCTTCACAGAAGAGCCGCGCCACCTCGTCGGAGTCGAAGCGCGGGAGTGGCTTGGTGCGCCCCTCGCGGCGAATGGCCACGCCGCGCTCGCGGGGGACCATGCGGCCAATCGTGCGCGCGGGAATGCCGCTTGCGGCGAGCGCGGCGAGGGCCTTCGACGTGTGGCCGGGCGCCGTGACCGCCAGGAGCGCGCCCGATGCGATGAGGCCCAGGGCGTCAAGCCCATAGTGGCGGCAGAGCGCCTGGGTCTCGGGAAAAACCGTGATGGCATCGAAGTCCACCTCGATGCCGAGTCCGGCGGCCTCGGCGAGCTCGTGGAGGCCGGTGGCGAGGCCGCCCTCGGTCGGGTCGTGGAGGGCGTGGGGCAGAAGCGCGCCGCAGATGGCCTGGGCGTCGCGCACGACGCTGATACCCGGAGCGTTGAGATAGCCCTGCGCGCGGTCCAGCAGGGCGGGGTCGGCGCGGAGTTCGTCGGCCTTCTCGCGGGCGATGAGAGCCGTGCCCTCGATGGCGATGCCTTTGGTCAGGAGCACGTCGTCGCCCGCGCGGCAGCGGTCGTTGCGGACGAGGCGGTCGGGAGGCACCTCGCCGAGCATGTGGCCGACGACGATTGGGCGCCCCAGGCCGTAAGTGACCTCCGTGTGGCCGCCGCAGAGGGTGACGTCGAGTGCCTCGCAGGAGGCCGCGACGTCGCGGAAGATGCCCTCCGCCAGTTCGTCCGTGGCCGCACCCTCCGGCAGGAGCAGCGTGGCCAGGAAGAAGCGCGGCGTCGCGCCCAGGCACGCCACGTCGTTCGCGTTCACGTTCACCGCGTACCACCCGATGCGGTCTGTGGCGAACGTGATCGGGTCGCTCTTCGCAATCACCACCTGGCCGCCGAAGGCCACGGCCGCAGCGTCGCGCCCGACGCCGGGGCGCACCAGCACGCGCGGGTCCTCGCGGCAGAGGGCCAGCAGGCGGGCGAGCGTCGCGGCGGGCAGCTTGCCCACGGGAAGCGGCATCGGGCGTCCTCAAGACGGTCTTGGGAATTATAGGGCAATTCCCGGAGTTTGCAACCACGGGTTGCAGCAAGGGTGGAATGGCCGCTTTGCTCAGGCGCTCCGGGCGCGATGCCGCTGGAGGCTAGCTCTCGTTCTCACATTCTCAAGAATGTGAGAATGACGCTCGGCCTCGGCCGGCGGCCCTCGCGGAGCACGCGCCTCGCAGGCGACGTGGCCGTAACCGCCCAGGTCGCGCTTGTCCTCATGGGTGCCGGGTGCTGGTCGTCATTCTCACATTCTCAAGAATGTGAGAATGACGCTCGGCCTCGGCCGGCGGCCTGCGTGGACACGCGGCTCGCAGGCGGCGTGGCCGCAACCGCCCAGGTCGCGCTTCTGCTCATGGGTGCCGGGTGCTGGTCGTCATTCTCGCATTCTCAAGAATGTGAGAATGACGCTCGGCCTCGGCCGGCGGCCCTCGCGGAGCACGCGCCTCGCAGGCGACGTGGCCGTAACCGCCCAGGTCGCGCTTGTCCTCATGGGTGCCGGGTGCTGGTCGTCATTCTCACATTCTCAAGAATGTGAGAATGACGCTCGGCCTCGGCCGGCGGCCCTCGCGGAGCACGCGGCTCGCACGCGACGTGGCCGCAACCGCCCAGGTCGCGCTTCTGCTCATGGGTGCCGGGTGCTGGTCGTCATTCTCACATTCTCAAGAATGTGAGAATGACGCTCGGCCTCGGCCGGCGGCCCTCGCGGAGCACGCGGCTCGCACGCGACGTGGCCGCAACCGGCCAGGTCGCGCTTCTCCTCATGGGTGCCGGGTGCTGGTCGTCATTCTCACATTCTCAAGAATGTGAGAATGACGCTCGGCCTCGGCCGGCGGCCTGCGTGGACACGCGGCTCGCAGGCGGCGTGGCCGTAACCGCCCAGGTCGCGCTTGTCCTCATGGGTGCCGGGTGCAGGTCGTCATTCTCACATTCTCAAGAATGTGAGAATGACGCTCGGCCTCGGCCGGCGGCCTGCGTGGAGCACGCGGCTCGCAGGCGACGTGGCCGTAACCGCCGCGGTTGCGGTCGGCAAGCGGGATGCTTGCCGTTACACCTGCCTTCGTGTGGTAGCCCACCCCGAGTGACTGGCGACGATCCGACGCTCAGATCCGCTATTGCACCCCTGTGGCAATCAGCGACACAAGATTACAAGTTTTCACACATCCCGCGGCCCAAATGGTTGAACCGGGCACTTCCTCATGTTAGATTGGGGGGAGCGAGGTTCTGTAAGCGCCTTGTGCGAAAGGGAAGGACCATGACTTCCGTGGTTCGGACAGGGAGTTGGTTCGTGTTGCTCGCGCTGGCGGCGGGCGCGGCGGAGGAGCCGAAGGCCGCGCCGCTTGCGGGCGATGCAGGCGAGGCGTTCAACCTCGCCAACGGCTACATGGCGAATAAGGAGTACGACCTTGCGATTGATGCCTACGGCCGCCTGCTGAAGGCCCACCCGGACTTCAAGCAGGCGGCCCTGGCGCTCTACCGCCAGGCCTGGTGCCTCCACGCCCTCAAGCGCTATCCCGCCGCCACCGCCGCCTTCAACCGCTTGCTCAAGGACTACCCCGAGACCGAGGACCTGCCGAAGGCGCTCTACCTGCTGGGCGACTGCTATCTGAACCAGGACAAGCCCGCTGAGGGCGCGAAGGCGTTCCTCGACCTCGCGGCGAAGGCACCCAAGTACGCCCTCGCGCCCAACGGCCTCCACCGCGCCGGCGACGCTCTCTACAACAGGCTGAAGGAGTACGACAAGGCGGCCAAAGCCTACGCCCAGCTCATCAGCGACTACCCTGAATACCAGCACATCGCCTACGCCCACTACTCGCTCGGCTACTGCCGGCTCCAGCTCAAGGACCCCAAGGGCGCCGCCGAGGCATTTCAGACCGTGGTTGCCAAGTTCCCAAAGTCGCCCGTCGCCGCCGAGTCGCAGTTCAAGCTCGGCGAGGCGCTCCTCGACCAAAAGGCCTACGCCGAGGCCGTCGCCGCGTTCAACAAGGTGCTCGACGACTTCCCCGGCGACTTCAGCGACGACGCGCTCCAGGGCATCGGCCGCGCGTATTTCGACCAGGAGAAGTTCGCCGACGCAGCCAAGGCATTCCTCCAGGCCGTCGCCCGTTTCCCCGAAAGCCCCGAGAAGCCCCAGGCGCTCCACGACGCGGGCAACAGCCTGCTCCACGCGGGCGACGCGGCCGGCGCGCTCAAGGCGTTCGACGGCCTACTCGCTGCCAAGCCAACCGCCGCCTTCGCCGAGCGGGCCAGGTACGCCCGCGGCCACGCCCTCCTCAAGCTCAAGCGGCACGACGAGGCCATCGAGGCATTCGAGCAGTCGCTCAAAGCGCCCAGCCTCGCCGACATCCAGGCCCGCGTGGCGTTCAACCTCGGCGAGGCGTATCTCGCCGCCAAGCGCCACGACGACGCCGCGAAGGCCTACGCCGTGGTCGTCGAGAAGCACCCCGAGGCCGCCGTGGCGGCCGACGCCCTGAGCGCCCTGGCCTTCTGCCGCCGAGAGCAGGGCAAGCTCGCGGAGGCCATCGAGGCCGCCCAGAGGTTCGTGAAGGCCCAGAAGCCCGACCACCCGCTGTTCAAGCCCACCCTCTTCCTCCTCGGCGACGCCCAGTTCGCCAACAAAGCCTATGCCGACGCCAAGGCGGCGTTCATCCGCCTGGCGGAGGTCGGCCCGCCCGCGGGCAAGGCCGACTGGGCGCTCTACCGCCTCGCCTGGTGCCACCGCAACCTCGGCGAGCTCGACGACGCGGCGAAGGCATTCGCAAGACTCGCCGCCGACCACCCCAGGAGCGACCTCGCGCCCGAGGCACTCGGCCTCCTCGCCCGCATCGCCGACGAGCAGAAGAAGCCCGACGAGGCCGCCGCACTCTACGCCCGCTGCCTCAAGGAATACCCCAACACCCCCTACACCGCGAACGCGCTCCTCGACCTCGGCCTCCTGGAGTTCGACCGCAAGCGGCACGCCGAGGCCGCGAAGCACCTGGCGCTCTTCCTCGAAAAACACCCCACCCACGCGAGCCTCCCAGAGGCGCGCCTCCACCTCGGCGAGGCCCTCTACGAAACCAACGCCCACGAGGCGGCGGCCAACCACTTCGCCGCCTTCCTCGAAAAGTCGCCCGGCCACAAGCTCGCCGTCCGCGCGCGCGACGGCCTCGCCTGGTGCTACCGCAAGCTCGGGCAGCTCGACAAGGCCCTGGACGCCTTCGCCGCCGTGGCCTCCGAGCACCCGAAGACCGACCTCGCGCCCCAGGCGCTCTTCGCCGCAGGCGTCGTCCGCATCGAGCAGAAGCAGCCCGCCGAGGCCACAAAGCTCTTCGCAAGAGTCGCCACGGACTACCCGAACCACAAGCTCGCGGCGGAGGCCGCCTACCGCGCCGCCTCCGCCCTCTACGCCGCCGATCAGCACGACGACGCGGCCAAGGCACTCCAGGCCTTCCTCGACAAGCACCCCAAGAGCGACTTCGCCGACGACGCCCTCTACGACCTCGCCTGGGCACACCTCAAGCTCAACAAGCCCGAGGACAAGCTCGCCGCCCTCAACCGCCTCATCAAGGAGTTCCCCGAAAGCGCATTCGCACCCAGCACCCACTTCCTCCTCGGCGAGCACGCCTTCGAGGCCAAGCGCTACGCCGACGCCGCCACCCACTACGCCGCCTGCGCCAAGGCCGCCAAGGGCGACGAGCTGGCCAAAGCCCTCTACAAGCTCGCCTGGAGCCTTCACCACCAGGAGAAGGCAGACGACGCGGCAGCCGCCTTCGCCGACCTCATCGCAAAGGCCCCCGAAAGCCCCTTCGTCGCCGAGGCCCACTACCTCATCGGCACCATCCTCCAGAAGCAGGCCAAACACGAGGAGGCCCTCGCCGCCTTCCGCAAGGCCCTCGACGCTGTAGGGGCGGGTCCCCGTGCCCGCCCCGACAAGTACGAGGAGCGCGCCCTCTTCCAGACCGCCCAGTGCCACCAGGCCCTCGGGCACTGGGCCGACGCACTCAAGGGCTTCAAGGCCACGCTCGAGAAGTTCCCCGACGGCGAGACGAAGCTCGACGCGGCCTACGGCATCGGCCTGGCCAGCCAGCACCTGGGCGCCTACGCCGACGCCGAGGACGCATTCAAGAGGGTCATCGCCGCCACCAAGACCGACCTCGCCGCCCGCGCCCAGTTCGGCCTCGGAGAGTGCGACCTCCTGCGCGGCAACCCAAAGGACGCCATCGCCAAGTTCCTGGCGGTTGACATCAACTACAACTTCGAAGGCCCGCCCGAGGCCGTGGCCCCCTACAACAAGTGGCGTGCCGCCGCGCTCCTCAAGGCCATGGAGTGCCACGCCAAGCTCGGCAACGCCGAACGCGTCCGCTTCTACGCCGCAGAGCTCGCCAAGAAGTTCCCAAATAGCGAGTCCCTCCCCGAGGCCAGGAAGCTGGTGGAGTCGCTCGACGCCAAGAAGCCTGAGCCCGAGCCGAAGGGGGAGAAGTAGGCAGGCCGCAATCGTCGTCATCGTCGTCCTCGTCGTCGAATCTCCTGGACAAGCGAAGCCCGAAGTTTCGACGACGACGACGAGGACGACGACGAGCACGAATTGATCAAATCTCTTGGCTAAAGCAGAGCGCCGCGCTATAATGCCCAGACCGCGGCGGCCAATGGCAGGCCGCTCGAAGCCCCTTCATAAAGGACCAGTGCGTGGCTAAGTCCGGCGCGTCCTATCCGGCTAAGGACCTCCTCAAGCGTGGCCCACAGTTGACCTATCGCGGCCGCAACCTCGACCACGTGGCCCTCCCCCTCGGCGGCATCGGCACCGGCACCATCAGCCTCGGCGGCTGGGCACAGCTCCGCGACTGGGAAATCCAGAACCGCCCGGCCAAGGGCTTCTCCCCGCCCGACTGCTTCTTCACCCTCAAAATCCGCGAGGAGGGGGCCGAGCCGGTCACGCGAGTCGTCCAGGGACCCCCAGGCGGCGACTACATCGGCGGGGGCCACTCGATGCAGCGCAACGCCGCCGAAGGGCTTCCACACTTCTCCCAGGTCGCCTTCAAGGGCGAATACCCCATCGCAATCGTCCAGCTCCGCGACCCCGACCTCCCCGTCCGCGTGACCCTCGAGGCCTTCAACCCCTGCATCCCGCTCAACGACAAGGACAGCGGCATCCCGGTCGCCTTCCTCCTCTTCCACGTCCGCAACACCTCGCGCCGCGAGATAAAGGTCACACTCTACGGCAACCTCACCAACATCGTGGGCCACCCCGACTCCGAGGGCCGCCTGAACCAGGCCCGCCAGGGGCCGGGCTTCACCGGCCTCTACCTCACCACGGCCAAGCACGACCCGGCCTCCCCCCAGTTCGGCTCGATGGCACTCGTGACCATGTGGGACGACGCGGCCGTCTGGCCCCGCCAGCAGGGCGGCCTCGCCAAGTTCTGGGAAGCCATCGCCCTCTCGGACGACTTTCCCCCCCGCGGCGGCGACCCCTCCTGCCCCACCGGCACCCTCGCCGCGCACGCCACCATTCCGCCGGTCTCCGAAATCGTCATCCCCTTCTTCATCGCCTGGCACTTCCCCGTCGTCGAGCACTGGCAGAAGCGCAAGGCCGAGGACGGCTCCGAGCGCGCCCCCACCTGGCGAAACTACTACGCCACAGTCTGGGACGACGCCTGGGACGTCACCGAATACGTCGTCTCCAACTACGACCGCCTCTACGAAGAGACCCGCCGCTTCCACGACACCCTCTTCGCCACCACGATGCCCAGCCACGTCCTCGACGCCGTGAGCTCCCAGCTCTCCGTCCTCCGCACCACCACCTGCCTGCGGCTCGAGGATGGCACCTTCTACGGCTTCGAGGGCTGCAACACCACCAGCGGCTGCTGCGAAGGCTCCTGCACTCACGTCTGGAACTACGCCCAGGCCCTCCCCTACCTCTGGCCCGCGCTCCAACGCTCCATGACCGAGGCACACCTCACCTGGTCAATGAGCGACGACGGCTTCATCCAGTTCCGCATGCCCCTCCCCCTCGGCACCCGCGCCCAGGCCGGCTTCCTCCCCTGCGCCGACGGCCAGAACGGCCTCGTCATGCAGGTCTACCGCGAATGGCTCCTCAGCGGCGACGACGCCTGGCTTCGCCGCGTCTGGCCCCAAGTGCGCAAAGCACTCGAGTTCGCCTGGAAGTACTGGGACGCCGACCGCGACGGCGTCATGGAGGGCATCCAGCACAACACCTACGACATGGAGTGGTGGGGTCCCAACACCATGACGGGCAGCCTCTACCTCGGCGCGCTCCGCGCCGCCGAGGAGATGGCGCGCGCCCTGGGCGACGCCGAGGCCGCTAACGCCTACCACAGGCTCTTCGAACGCGGCTCCGCCTGGACCGACAAGAACCTCTTCAACGGCGAATACTACGAGCAGAAGGTCAACCCCAAGGCCAACGATAACTGGCCCGAACCCTACCGCGGCATCAACGACCGCGGGAAGGACGACAAGTTCCCCGACTGGCCCAAGTGGCAATTCGGCAAGGGCTGCCTCGCCGACCAGCTCCTCGGCCAATGGTACGCCGCCATGCTCCGCCTCGGATACCTCTACGACAAGGAAAACGTCCGCACCGCCCTCCAGGCCATCTTCCGCAACAACTGGCGCCGCACCCTCAACGACCAGGCCTGCACGCTCCGCATCTACGCCGTCAACGACGAGGCCGGCCTCCTCATCGGCACCTGGCCCCGCGGCGGGCGGCCAGGCTACCCCTTCTGGTTCTGCGACGAGGTCTGGTGCGGCATCGAATACCAGGTCGCTTCCCACCTCATCCTCGAAGGCTTCGTCGAGCAGGGCCTAGCCATCGTGAAGGGCGTCCGCGACCGCCACCGCGGCGACAAGCGGAACCCCTGGGACGAGTTCGAGTGCGGCCACCACTACGCCCGTTCCCTCGCCAGCTACGCCCTCCTGGGCGCGCTCAGCGGCCTCCGCTACTCCGCCGCCACGCAATCCATCGGCATCCAGCCGCGCCTCTTCGAGGGCGACTTCCGCACCTTCTTCAGCGTCCCAACCTGCTGGGGCCTCATCGCCCAGAAAATCCGAGGACGCGAGCGCGACATCGTCATCCGAGTTGACTACGGCACCCTCCCCCTGCGGCGCATCTTCATCCCCTTCGTCCCCAAGCGTGGCGCGATGGTGGACGTCAACCTCGGCGGCCCCACCCGCGGCGCCACCATAGACCGCGCCGACGACGGCGGCTACGCCGTCGTGCTCGACAAGCCCATCGTCCTCCAGCGCGGCGAAATCCTCAAGCTCACCATCGCCTGACCGCGACCTCCACCACGGAAGACACGGAGCGCACGGAGAGGGCAGAGGGCAGACGGCAGCCAGCAGTGCCCGGTCCGTAGTCTGTGGTCCGTAGCTGGTAGGGCGTGCATACTTGCACGCGGAATCTTCTGAATTGGGGCCACCCCGGTGTCCTCCCTCGCGCCAGGCAGCCCGATCGGCCAGTTGGCCACGACCTGGGTGGTGTTGACCGAGCGCGCGGCGGTGGACCGGGCCGACTCGAGGATCTCGCGGACGCGCCGATAGAGCGCGGCAGGCTTTCCCGGCTTCATCGCGCGCCCCCTTTCACCGCGGTCACATCGAGATTGCGGCAAGATCGCTTGAAGTGTATACCATAGTATGGTATACTCACCGGCCATGAGCCAGCAGTTCAAGAGCGTATACTACCCGGACTATGAACAGAACGCTGCCCCCGGGCGCTGCCTGACCTTGGCGTTCGGGGACAAAGACCGCGACTTGCACCGGCGACTTCAGCCGCTTTCGAGCCTCGACCTGAGGGGGCTGTTGGGCTGCCAGACGTTCCGCGAGTTGAAAGCCGCTGCTGACACGGAACGGCTCTCGGTGAATGCGTATTGCCTGCGCAAGCTCCATATGGAGCTTGGCCCGACCGTCGAGGAACCGGGGCAGATGTACTTGACTGAGCTTTACGTGGACCCGCTGCACGCGACGTTCCGCGGCGGGCACGAGGAGCCCATGCACGAGTGGTATCCCCTTCCCGAGGGGTACTCCCCGGCATTCGTCCGCAAGATACTCGAGGAGTTTGCCCCCGGCGCACTGCGCGTCTTTGACCCGTTTGCAGGCACCGGTACGACGCCCTTGACGGCAGCGCAGATGGGGCTGGACAGCTTCTACTGCGAGATCAACCCGCTGTTCCAGCACCTCATCAAGGTGAAGACGGATGCCCTGACCATGAAGGATAGAGCAAGAGATCGCGTCCTGAACCTCCTCAGCGAGTGGGCGGCGAAGGTGGACAGATGGCTAGAGGACGGGCCGGTTGATCAACGACTCGCCTTGGCGTATGCCGCGGCATTTGGGAGGAGCGCATTCTTCGCCCCGGAGACGTTCAGCCAGGTCTTGCGCGCTCGGACGCTGGTTGACGACCTGGCGTGTGTGTACCCCCTGGCCGCGGACTTCCTTGCCGTGGCCGTTCTTGCGAGCCTGATCCCCGCATCCCTCCTCAAGCGGTCTGGCGATCTGCGGTATCGCACTGAAGATGAGCTGCGCTCGGGTACCACCCCGCTTGCGGAAGGGGTCAAGCGACAGTTGGCGAGGATCGTCTCCGACCTTTCGACGCTGGGGAACGTGGACCGGCGGCCGCTGCTAGTCTGCGAAGATGCCAAGCGACTGGGCACCCTGCCGCCGTACGGCTTCGACTGCGTGGTCACGAGTCCCCCGTACTTGAATGGCACCAACTACTGCCGCAACTCGAGACTCGAGATGTGGTTCCTTCGCTGCCTGGCGGATAAGTCGGAGCTCACCAGGTTCCGCGAGAGGGAGGTGACGGCGGGGATCAACGCCGTGCAGCCTCTGAAAGCTCAGCTCTTGGACCATCCTGAGGTCGCCCAAGTGGTCGAGCGCCTGGGTGCAGAGGCATACGACCCCCGCATCCCGCGCATGGTGGGCAGCTACTTCTTCGACCTCGCAACCGTAGTGGAGGGCATGGTCCGCCATCTCGTCCCAGGGGCCTGCGTCGCCATGGATATTGGCGACTCGTCCTATGGCGGCATCCGTGTGCCGACCGATGAGATCCTTGAGCGCCTCCTGCTCGATCGCGGCATGAAGCGACTCACCAGAGTGGACCTCAGGAAGCGACTCTCACGGGATGGCACCCCGCTACGCCAGGTCCTCCTGGTCTTCGCGTATGAGCAGCGGCCCGGGACGCCGCCCGCGGCGGTGGGTGAGGCACCTTGGGCGCGACGGTGGGAGGACTTCAAGATGTCCCTCCCCCACCAGAAGCAGCCTTTCGCGAAGAGGAACTGGGGTCACCCGCTCCATTCGCTCTGCTCGTATCAGGGGAAGATGAAGCCCTCGCTCGCGCATCACCTGCTGCGCTCCTTTGTCTCATCGCCCGCCACGATCCTCGATCCCTTCGCCGGCGTGGGCACCATTCCGTTTGAAGCCGGCCTCCTGGGGGTCCGAGGTTTCGGCTTCGAGATCAGCCCGGCGGCCTACGTCATCGCGGCAGGCAAGTGCGGCGCCCCGGAGCCCGCAAAGTGCGCCGAGCTGATCGACTCTCTGGCGGATTTCATAGGCCAAGGGGAACCGACCGAAGGCGACGCCCAGAGCGCCAGGGACGTGGCCTTCAACGGCCGGGTGGAGGACTTCTATGAGCCGCGGACTCTGCGCGAGGTGCTACTGGCGAGGCGGTTCTTCCGGGAGAGGCCACCGGTAAGCGACGAGGAATGCTTCGTAGTCGCCAGCCTGCTCCACATTCTGCACGGGAACAGGCCGTACGCGCTCAGCCGGCGCTCGCACAACACCACGCCGTTCGCACCCAAAGGCCCATTCGAGTACCGGGCTCTGGTGCCGCGGCTGCGGGAGAAGGTGGCTCGCGGGCTGGCGGTTCAGCGACCCGCATGCTACCAACCGGGCCGGATTTTCCTTCAGGACGCCACTTCCTGGTGGCCGCAGGAGGTCAGGGACCTCGACGCTGTAGTGACGTCGCCGCCCTTCTTCGACAGCACGCGCTTTCATCTGGCAAACTGGCTGCGGCTCTGGTTCTGCGGGTGGGACAGGGCGGATTTCAAGTCGAAGCCTCAGATGTTCTTGGACGAGAGGCAGAAGAGCACGTTCGCCGTCTACGAACCCGTCTTCAGGCAGGCCCGCGAGCGCCTCAAGCCGGGGGGGGTCGTCGTCCTGCACCTTGGGAGAAGCGCGAAGTGCGACATGGCCGCCGAGGTGGCCCGGATTGCCTCAAAGTGGTTCCAGGTCGCCGACGCCTTCGACGAGAGCGTCCGCCACTGCGAGTCGCACGGAGTGCGCGACAAGGGAGCCGTTGCCGACCACCAGTACCTCGTGCTCACCTAGTCCAGGAACGAGGGCCAGGTGGTCGCCGCATCCTTGATGTCTACGCCCTCCATTCTGCGGATCATCTCCCGGATGCGCCTGATCTCAGCCGGATACCGTATGCACTGCACAAGCAGCGAGTCCACGTTGGCTCTGATGAAGCTGACCGCCTCCGGATTCAGCCTTGGCTGGCCTGCCAATAGATCGAACTCGGTGCTCGTCAACACCGAGAGGCGCTGAAGCTCTTCCCTGGAGTAGTACTCTGAGGGCCACCGGTCGCTTTTCTCGCCATTGCACGCCATGCACAGCAGCGTTGCTGTTTCGGTAGTGACGGGCCACAGGCAGCTCACCGGCAACGTGTGATCAACAGCGAAGCCGCTGGCCCCGCGGGCTCTGTATGTGAGGGGTTTGGAGCACTTGAAACAGCGCCCACTGAACCGGTCGAAGACCTTCCGGCTCTGGAGCTTCTCCGCGCCGCCAGACAGGAGCACGCTCATTCGCCTCTTCTGAGCCGACTCTCTGTGCTGGTCAGCAGTCCGTCGCGGGTTGAGAATCTGGTTGATCTCGCGCTTGCAGACCTTGCACTCAAGCTGCCTCTCGGAGCGGAAGCTGCGCGAGTTCGGCGCATGGTAATCGAAGGCCGAGCCGACCGTCTTCCCACGCACCGATGTCTCCCTGGAGATCGTCTCGCCTATCGGCTGGAGCCACTCGCACACGCGGCAGTACTTCCACCGGGGAGCGCGCAGGATGTGCTGTCTCCCCGTCGCGTGCCCGCACTTCGGGCACAAGGCTGGCACATCGGGAAACCCGTCGGCATCTTCGGAGAGCTTGTGCAGGTGATCGCAGCCGGGCGCCGAGCACTCGAACACGCGCCAGACAACAGCCGCGTCAACCTGTCCCGTGCCTCGGATGTTCGTGACGTTTCGTGGCCTGCGTCTTGCCATGCTCTTCCCGGAATGACGTTGCTAACAGCCGCGCGGCCAAGAGGTCTGCTGCTATGATACGCCCGGCTGCGACGCTGTCAAGTCTTCCGTCACTGTCTCCAGTGGCGGATTCGCGCAGGTGGGCTTGGGTCTGTGGCTCGTGGCTCCAGACCTTCTTCTCTGCTCCCCCATCTGCCTCTGCGGGAGGAACGTCTGGGGTTTCGCGGTGTTTCGCGCCTCGTCGTCCCCGAACATGCTCTCGGCATCCTCTGGAGCGCCGGCAGAAGCGATTGCTCGATGTTGTCGAAGATGCGGGGCATGGCCCATGGTCCTCGGCCGGATTCCCTCCGCCGCCTATTGTGGCAATCTGGCGGCGTCTGTCAAGCGGGGCTTCGCTCCTATCCGCGCCCATCCGCGGAATCCGCGGTTCAATGCCTCTTCTCTGCTGTCTCTTCTGCCTCTGCGTGCGGACCTATCATCACAGAGCGCCCATCGCGGCAAGCCGCAACCAAACGCGGAGGAAAAATCTTTCCGGAAAACAAGATTCTGCATGTTTGTAGCACAGAGGCCACAGACGATGGCGAAAAAGGGACCCCTGAAGTGGCAAAAAAGGGACCCTTTGGCCCTGCGCGGCGATAGGAAATGATAGTTCCTACACAGACTCTAACGACCTGCCGGAGGGGGTTGGGAGGCTATCTCGACTTCGTCAATCAGGATGATGCCCTTCCCCTTGAACTCGGTGTCGGGGGCGGCGAGGGTGAAGCCGAAGCCGCGAAGGGGGTAGTCGGGCACACCATCGCCGTTCCATTGGCCCCAATCCTTCGGGAAGTCGGCTATCGCCTTCTCGACCCGCCGCCAGCCGGTCCAGTCGAGCGACACAAAGTCTTGGTGCTCGAAGACTTCGCCTTTGGCGTCGAGGAAGATGACGGCGAGGCGGAGGCGGGAGGCGTCGGCGTGGACGCGGAAGGCGACGCGCAGCGGCTTGCCGCGAACGATGAGGTCGGTGTGGGCGACGACGTGCTCGGGACGCTGGTTGCGGAGGACGCCGACCATGTCGTAAGCTATTCGGCAGACGGGGTTTGCGGCGTCCTGCGGGTCGGTGCCGGCGCCGAAGGCGGTGTGGCCGGCGGTGCTCTGCCAGACCCGCCAATCGTAGTCGGCGCCGAAGCGCATCAGGGCAACGTCTTCCTCGCGCCTGTCGGCCTTGCGGGTTGTGTATTGTGGCTCTTCGCGCGGCGGAAGTGCAGGCAGCTCAGGCACTTGTGTGAAGCCGGGCCTTGTGGATAAGGCGTGGACACTGCGTGGAGGGAGTGTGAGCGCGGCCTTGCCATCTGTGACCGCGATGTCGGCCCCCTTCACCAAGCCAGGGGGGAGAGAGGCGTCGTAGGAGAGATGGCCAAGACGTAAAGGTATGCCGCCTGGCAACTTAGCGTCGAAGCTGAGCATCACCTTCTTGGGCTGGAAGCCGTCGTTGACCAGGATGACGGCGGTGCCGGTGTCGCGGTGGGAGAGAACGGTGCAGGCTACGCGCGGAACCCCGTTCTCGTCGAGGCCCCCCCGTGTGGCGGTCGTGAGCACGTCGGCGCCCTTCGTGGCGGCGTGGCACAGGAGGGCGTGGGGGAAGAAGACGGGGCGGTAGGGTTCGTAAAGCCAGCGCTGGCTAAGGGTTGTGAGTGCGCCGAAGTTCTGCCAGGAGACGCCGTAGGGCTTGAACTCCCAGCGGAGGAACCCCGCGACCCCGGCGTTGAGGCCCTCGACCACCAGACGGCAGCAGGAGAGGGAGCCGGCCCAGACCGCGGCGTCGCCCGTGACCTCTTCCGAGCCGTTGCCAGTGTTGCCGAACTCGGTGACGGCCACGGGCCGTGCGCGGCCTGTCAGCTCGCCGTAAGCCTTTGTGCCACGGGCAATTGGGGCGCCGCGATCAACCCGATGATGGTCCGCGTAGCCCAGGTAGTCGTGGTGGGCCAGTATGTCCACCTCCCTCGAGTAGGTCGGGCGGCCTCCGAGCGCGGGAAGCGTTTCGTAGCTCCCGGTGGACACCTCCGGCCCCAGGATTTTCACGGCGTCGCGAATCCCGAGGCGCACGAGGTGCCGGGCCAGGACATCGTAGTACGACCAGAAGGGCTTGGGGTAGCCGGCCGAGGAGGAGTTGAACGACCAGCCCTGGTCGGGCTCGTTCCAGAGGGAGACCTGTTTGACACAAGTGTAGTTACGAACGGTCTTTAGGTGATGAAGGCAGGCGGCGATGCTCTCGGCGAACTCCTCGGGGTCGTAGGGCGCGTCGGTGTACGGGTCGTTGTCCGGGTCAGCGATGGCCGGCTTGCGGGTGCTCTCGGCGAGCCAGTGGACGCCGCTCGCCCTGTCGCCGATGCACCAGTTGGCCCAGGCCACGTCAATTCCCCGCTTCTCGCAGAAGTCGAGGACGCGATAGTGGTTGAGCATGGCCTTCGAGCGGAAGGCGAAGCCCTCCCAGTTCGGGTGGGTGGGGTCGGGGTCGTCGTTCCTCGGCTCCCACTGGCCCAGGTTGACCCCGTAGCGGAGCCAGGCGGGACGCGTCCAGCCGAGGAGCTCGAGGAAGGAGTTCCAGGTGGCGTCGGACCAGGCGGGGAAGCGGCCGTCGCGGAACTGGACGTTCCAGCCGAGGCCGAGGGCCAGGCGGCCGACCGGCTTGGGGAGGACAGCGATGGCGACCTCGTTGTCGGTCTCGCGTGCCGTGCCGCCGAGGAGGCGCTGCCAGCGCTCGTTCTGCTCGCGGACCGGCTCCACGAGCAGGGTGACGTCCGCGTTGAACTGGTTGGTTAGCACTAAGTCTCCCCATCGCAAGGGGTTAGCAGCGGGGTCGGCGGCGGGCGCCCAGGCGATGCCCTTCTTCGAGCCGTCGGCATCGTAGTCGCGGACGTCTATCTCGAAGCCGATGGTCTGGCCGAGGCGTGGGACGACTTCGAGCTGCTTCCAGGAGAAGGCGGCCTCGAGGATGTAGCCGTCGGGCGTAACGTTCGCGGCCACGTGGAGCCATTGGCGGTCCTCGATGTGGAAGAAGGGATTGCGGTAGAGGTTCACGCGCGGCTTGTTGCCCGGGCCGGTCGGGGCGATGACGAACTGGTAGTCCGAGCCATCGTAGCCCCCTTCGCTGTCGTTGTTCACGTCCAGGCATATCTCAACGCAGTCCCCCTCGTAGAGTCGCTCGAGGCTCTGCGCCGCCACCAGCGAATCGTCAGTCACCACCACCGCCACGTAGAGGAACCAGCGGTCCCACATCGCCGCAAAGCGAAACGAGATGTCCTTGGCCGACCTCGGCGAGCCGAACGACACGCGGGTGTGGGGCACCTGGATGAAGCGCTCCTGCGGCCACGCCGCGACGTCCCCATCAATCCTGACTCCGCCCGGGCGCGTCCGAGGGCAGGCCAGCCCATAGAACGCATGGCCCCACGCGCTCTGCCCACCGAGTGCCAAGGCGCAAGACAACACGGCCACACTCCAGACCCGGCTTGCCATCAGATCATCCTGGGTGGGAGCGATGGGACGGCCCGCTTCATGAGTATACCTTCCCGTGGCGGGAGCCGTCAATGCCTGCGACGGGAGATGGTGGAATGACAGGTTTGCACGGCCTCGGGGCACCGTGCAATGGCGTCACGGCGCGGCTTGCCCGCCGGCCCGCGCGCCGTAGTTGTCACCCACGCGTCGGAGGCACCCCTCCGCTCTGCCAGGTGTAGATTTCCAAACAAATGAAACAAAAACGGGGTCGGGCGGGCGGCGAAGCCGCCGCCCTAGCCCGCCCCCGTTTTGTTTCATTGGTTGGACAATCCGCTGTCGCGTGACTTTTGCCCCCTCCCGCCTCGCAAGGTGGCACGCTGTTTGCGTTGTTGCCGTTTGGCAACATTTTGAGCCTCTAGTGTCACCAGAGTCGCCAGCGTGTGCACCTGTGTTGTAGCCCCCTAGCCCGCCCCCTGTCGGGGCTGATTCGCTTCGGGCCTCAGCCAGGTGCAACTCACGCCGCCACGGCTAACCGCCCGCTCCGCTTGCCGCTCCGCTAGGCCAGGGCCACCGCAAGGTCTGGTGCATCGATGGTGTGGCAGGTTGAAGCTCTGCGACGGATGAAGGTCTGCCACGGGTCGCCAGGGTGAGGCCTCAGCCCACTCGCCCCTTCTGCCAGGGGCTCGCTAGGCAAGGGGGTGCGGCAAGGCAGCGAGGTGCCCCACTCCGGCCGGGCGCAGGCCGCAGGGGTTGTCTTGGCCGCTCCGCTTCCTGCTGTCGCCCACCTTGTAACGTTAGTCCTACGACGGGGCTGCCCGCCGCCTGCCCGACGCGGCTCGCGGCGGGGGGGGCGG
>VGYW01000016.1 GCA_016872875.1 Planctomycetota bacterium
CGATGTCGGCTCATCGCATCCTGGGGCTGAAGGAGGTCCCAAGGGTTCGGCTGTTCGCCGATTAAAGCGGTACGTGAGCTGGGTTTAGACCGTCGTGAGACAGGTCGGTCCCTATCTGATGTGGGCGTAGGATACTTGAGGGGTACGACCGATAGTACGAGAGGACTTCGGTCGCTCGACCTCTGGTGTACCGGTTGTCCTGCTAAGGGCAGCGCCGGGTAGCTACGTCGAGAGGGGATAACCGCTGAAAGCATCTAAGCGGGAAGCCCTCCCCGAGACGCGAGGTATCCCTGAGCCGTCGAAAGGCGGCTCTGAAGGCGCCAGGAAGACCACCTGGTCGTTAGGCCGGTTGTGTACAGGGAGCAATCCCTTCAGCTAACCGGTACTAATCCGCCAACCGGCTTGACCGCGACAACTTCCACTCTCTCACCAGCGGACCAGACGTTTCCTCCGCGCTGCCGTCGCCCATCCCTGTTGCGGGAAAAAGACACCAGGAGTCTTTTGTGCGAAGCACCTGAAAGGCCGTGCCGGCAAAAGACTCCTGGTGTCTTTTTCCCGCAACAGAACCAGGTTGTGTTCCGGTGACCATAGCAGGGGGGCCACACCCGTTCCCATTCCGAACACGGCAGTTAAGCCCTCTGCGCCGATGATACTGCCACGCCAGGCGGGAAAGTAGGTCGTTGCCGGATCACTCTCCGAAAGGCCGGCTGCCTCTAGCAGCCGGCCTTTCTTGTTGGCCCCCCGTCGCGAAGCATCTTCCGGCCACGCGCCGGGAAAGCCCACAGCGGCGTCGAGCCGCCGCACTCCCACAGGCTGCCGCATGTGACTGAGCGCCTGCTTACGCACGCGCGTTCAGGGTCTGTTCCTCCCTGGCTTCGTTGCTCTTGGTGCGCCAGGCGAGCTTCTTCCAGGGAAGAGCCGGTGGAAGGCACACGGATAAACACGGACCGGCACGGACGGTTCGGTTTTCACCGCGGAGGCGGGCGTCCGTGTCAGGCCGTGCAGGTCTGTGCCATTGCTTCACTCGCCCGGGCTCACCCCGGCTGCCAGTAGAACTCAAGGTCGGGCGGCAGCAGGGTCCTGGTGTTGATGTCCTGGAGGAGCGTGAGGACGATTGGGAACCCCGAGATCAGGGGCCAGACTCCCGGCCCATGACGGCTTGACTCGGATCAGTGTCTATCTATGATAGGAAGTTGATGCGGAATCTCGAGGCGGAGCGTTCATCTTCTCCCCGTGCTCCCCGACGCCGAGGCCACCGAGCCCGCGTGGGCGGCTGCCCCGCGGGCGGACAGGAATAGCCATGACTACGTACGGCCTTTGCTTTGCGTGGGACTGCGACGGCGACGTGGCGTTCGTGGACCTCCTTGTGGAGGCGTGCCGCGACGAGCGGCTCTCGCTCCTCCAGGCGACTCCGGCGAACCTCGACGGCGTGCTGGCCGGCGTGAATGCCGGCGAGGCGGGCTTCCGCGCGTACTTCGACCGCGCGAGCGACGAGGAGCCGCGCTTCGAGCCCCTGGCCGCCTGGGCACGCGCCCACTGCCCCTGCCGCATCAACCCCCACGAGCTGGCTGAGCGGGCCTGGGACAAGGCGGAGATGCACGCGGCCCTCAGCTCCGTCCTACACACCCCGCCCACCCTCATCCTGCCACCGTTCAGGGAGCAGCCGGACCTGCCGCCCCTCGACCTCGGCGTTCTCGGCCCGAGCTTCACCATCAAGCCCGCCTACGGCGGAGGGGGCACGGGCGTCGTGACCTGCATCTCGCCCGACAGAATCCCCGCCGCACGCCAGACCTTTCCCGACACGAAGTACATGCTACAGTCCCACATCGTCCCCGTGCGGCTGGACGGGCGGCCCGCCTGGTTCCGCATCCTCCACGCCGGCGGGAAATACTACCCGTGCTGGTGGGACGACAGGACGCACGTCTACACCACGCTGACCTGTGCGGCGGAGGACCACTACGGCCTGCGCCCCCTGCGCGGCATCGTGGAGACCATCGCCCACATCACCGGCCTCCACCTCTTCTCCACGGAGGTCGCCCTCAGCCCCGAAGGCAAGTTCCTGGTCATTGACTACGTGAACAACCCGGTGGACCTCCGCCCGCAGTCGAAGACGCCCGACGGCGTGCCCAACCTTCTCCTGCGCTTCATCGCCCGCGACATCGCCCGCCTCGTCGCCAGGGAGCTGGCGAGGGCCAACCACGTGCAGACCGATGCGGCCTGACGCGGCCCTTGGCGGCAGCCCAACGGCCGAATGCTCAATGCCCAATGCTCAATGTCCAATGCCCAAGTAAGAGCACTGCTCCGTTGCGTGTTTCTTCACTTGGTCATTGAGGATTGGGTGTTGAGTATTGAACATTGGGCTTCTTCTCGGCCGCGGCGGGCGGTTCCAAGCTCACCGGTTTTGTGCCCGACCATTCGCCCACCTCGGGCATGTGGGCCATCGCGAACGAGCAGCGAATCGGGTAGTTACACACGCAGCCCACCGTGTAGTTGGGCACGCTCACGATGCCGTCGGCGGCGATGAGGCTGTTGGAGCACCCCGAGCGGACGTTGCGCAGGTAGTGCCGCGTGCGGGTCTGCGCGTCCACGTAGCAGGCGGTGGTGTCGCGCATGAGGAAGAGGTGCTGGCTTGCGACGGCGTAGTTGCAGCCGCTCGCCTTGCGGAAGAGGGGCGTCTTGTCGAGGGGCTTGCCGGTCGCCGTGTCGAAGGGGATGCCGCCCTGGTGGACGAATGTGTCGCCGCGGAGCATCAGCGGCTGCGCGCCGAGGGCGGCCTCCCAGGCGAGCTCGCCGGTCGCCGCCTTGTATGCGCGCCCGCGGTTGTGCTTGCCGGTGATGAGGATATCAAGCGGCTCGCAATAGGCCAGCCAGTCGTCGTGGGCCATCTGCGCCGTCCAGCCGCCGATGCCGTAGACGCGGTAGGCGTTCTCCACGTCGAGGCTCCAGCGGACGGCGCCCGTGCGGGCGTCGAGCGCCAGGATCTCGCAGGGCATGGTCTTCGGCACGTCCTTCGGGTCCTTCATCGCCTCGGTCTGGATTGCCGCGGGCGAATCAATGGCGAACACGGCCCCGCGGCCGATGGCGAGGGCGTTGAGGTTGAAGCGCTGCTTCGCCCGGCGCGTCCAGAGGGTCGCGCCGCTCTTGCGGTCGAGGGCGACGAGGGCCGAGCTGTCCCACAGCCCCTTCTCGATGATCCGCACCTTCTCGAAGGCGTAGGCGATGATGATCACGTCGCCGCCCACGCGGATGTCGGAGACGAGCGGCTGGCGCTTCTGCGGTGGCACAGGCGTCCCGCCTGTGGGGGACACAGGCAAGATGCCTGTGCCACCATCATCGGTGGCCTTGAAGGTGAACTTCGCCCGCTCGGCGCCCGTGGCGGGGTCGAGGATGGTGCAGGCGTCGTTCGCCGCCACGTAGACGCCGTCGGGCATCGCGGCAAAGCGGGTGAACGCCTCGGTCTTGGCCCTCCACAGGTGGCGGCCAGTGTAGGCGTCGTAGGCGAAGAGCGCGCGCATCGGCAGCGAGTAGGCGAACACGCGGCCGCCCACCACCTGCGGCTTCACGCCGATGCCGTAGTCGTTGTTAGTCCAGAACTCATTCTCCCCCTCCTGCCCGTACCATAGGATGCCGAGTGGCGCTTTGACCAGTTGGTCTTTCGAGAAGAACGAGCGGGCGGCGTCGCCGCACTCGTGGGTCCACGAGGCCGAGCCAGTCAGCGGCCCGTCGCGGATGACCGCTAGCGACAAGGTGTCACCCTGGCTTGGGTACAGCGTGCCGCCGTAGGGGTGCAGGACCTCGCGGAGCTTCTCAATCGCCTCCTTGTCCCGCAAGGCGGTCTCCGAGACGATCAGGCTGGCGAGATAGGGCGGGAAGGGGAAGGCGAAGGGCTCGCCGACGAACAGCTCGGCTCGCGTGCCATACACGCCCGCCGCCACGAGCCTCTCGTGGAAGGCCCTCGCCTTTGCTGCATCGGCGTCCACGCCGATCACCCGCAGGTTCGGCTGTGCAACCAGATGGTAGAGGAACCGTCCATCGTTGAGGCCGAGGACCAGGGCATAGCCCTCGGACCGTTTGACGGAAACCTCGGGGAGCTTGGGTAGCGGGACGGTCTCGAGGGGCCACGCCTTCGTCTCTGCTTTGTCGCCGCTGAAGCAGAAGAGCCCGCCCTCCTTCGTGGCGACGAAGAGCTTGCCGTCGGCCGCGGCCATCGAAGTTGGCGTTCCGTCCAGGGCGTGCTGCCAGGCGAGCTTCGGTTGGCCGCCGCCCTCCGGAATCTCGATGGCGAGGAGGGCCTTTCCCGCGTGGCCGTAGAGGCGGTTGCCGGCCTTGAGCAACGCATCGCTTATGGGCTTGCCCTTTGGCGGTGGCACAGGCATCTTGCCTGTGTCGCTCACAGGCGGGGCGCCTGTGCCACCCGCGGCCTCCAGCTTCCACAGCTCGGGCAGGTCCCACCGCCACGGCTTGGCGTCGTAGGTGCCGTAGAGCTTCGTCTCGTATTCAGCGACGGCTGGGCGGCTGAGGTCGTAGGCGTAGAAGGCGCCCTGTTGCGAGCCATAGAGGACGCCGGGGGTGAGGGCCGACCAGGCGGAGATGCCCGGCTGCTGGATGTAGTCGAAGATCGGCGCCTCGAAGAGCGTGAACTTCTTGGGGTCGAAGCGCTTGGGCGCGGCGTCGCCCGCCTCGGCCCAACGGCTGCCCACCTCGCGGCCGGTTGCGATGTCCACCGCCCCCGCCCGTCCAACGAACGCGAGCTTGCCGACCGCCGCCACGCGGCAGTCGCCGTGGCGGTAGCCCTGGATGTAGCGGAGCACCTTGCCCGTCTTGCGGTCGAGGACGGCCGGCATCGAGCGGCCGTTCGGCACGAGCAACAGGTCGCCCGCAACTGCCAGATAGCCCTGGGGCGAGAGGCCGGTGTCGAAGAGCTCGTTGTGGTCAATCCGGACCTTCTCGATGAGCTGGCCCTCGGCGTTGCGCCAGAGCACCCGGCCCGTCTCGGCCTCCACCGCCACGACGAACACGCCGAGCGTGGGCCACACGCCTGCCCCGAAGTAGATCACGCCGTCGGCGAGGACCGGGCCACCGCGGACGGGCCAGAAGGAGATGAGGCGGGCGTTCCCCAGGTGGTAGCGCTGGGGGCGGTCATCGGGCGCGCCCCGCACCTTCCAGCGGAGCGTGCCCGTCGCCGCGTCGAGGCAATAGAGCCAGCCGTCATCCGACCCAAAGCAAACGCGGTCCTTCCACGCGACTGGCGCAAGCCGCACCGGGCCATTGACCAGGAACCACCAGAGGCGTTCGCCCGTCTCCGTGCTGTAGGCCGTGAGCGTGCCGTCATTCGCCGAGGCGAGGAAGAGCGTCTTGCCCAGCACCACGGGCTCGTAGGAGGCGTCGAAGTGAAGCCGCGGCTCGTTTGGCCACGCCGGCCGCGGCGGAGGCAGCTTGCGTGTCCATCGCAGGTGCAACTCGTTCGGCAACGCCTCAGCCGTCGCCCCGCTGCGGCCAGCATCGCCCCGCCACGTCGGCCAGTCAGCCGCGAGGGCGGATGCCGCGGTCCAAACAACCAGTGAAACCAACCCTAGACGGCACATTGCATTCTCCTGTCGCCAACATTCGGAACGGCGCAGGCCCAGCCCCCGCAGGGGGCGAGAGCGCGATAGCCACGGGCGTGAGGACTCGGGACGGTGCATGCGTAGCCCCCGCAGGGGGCGATAGCGCGGTAGCCACGGGCGACAGCCCGTGGATCGCATGGCGCGAGAAATGGTCCAGCCCCCGCAGGGGGCGGCAGAGACTTTCATCACGCGCCCGTGGTTTCGGCATGGGCATTCTCCCCGTTCAGGGTGAAGGAGCCGTCTCGGGGGGGGCGGGCCACGACACGAAGCTGCTTCGGGGCGCGGACGCGAAGAACAAAGGGCTGGCCGGGCTCGTTCTCCCACTGCACCTCGACGTCGCCAGCCGGTGTGGGCATGGCGCCGCGGCACCAGGTGAGGTCGCAGGGGTGCGGCTCGACGATGGCCGGCTGAAAGCCCGGGCCGCCAGGCCGCACGCCGAGGACGTGGGTGCTGAGGAAGTAGGTCGGGGCGGCAGACCAGGCGTGGCAGTGGCTGCGCGTCAGGCGGTCGCTCGTGGAGCTCCAGGTCTCCCAGAAGGTGGTCGCGCCGAGGTCAATCATCCGGCCCCAGTCGCGGCGGATGGTGTCGAGGAAGTCCTGGTGCCGCCCCTCGCGGAGGTAGCCTTCGAGGAGGAAGAACTCGAAGAATGGGCTTCCTGCGCGGACGAAGCCATCGGGGGGACTCTGGATGATCTCCCAGCAGCGGCGGGCGCGGCCGCCCCGGGCCACGCCGGCCACGTAGGCCGCCGTCTGAGTCTGCTGGCTGAAGACTGGGCTGTGCCACGGTCGGCTCGCCCGACCGTGCTCTTCCGCTGTCCCGCACTGTCGGACAAGCCGACAGTGGCACTCCCCAGGGTCCTCGCGCAGGCAATCGGTGTAGGCCCGCTTCTCGTCGTTCCAGAGGTGGGCGTTGATGGCGTCGGAGAGGGCGTCGGCCCTCTTGCGCCACGCGGCGGCGAGGGCTGCTGTGGGCGGGATGTCCTCATTGTGGGCGGGATGTCCCCATCCCGCGTCGCGGCGTGGGGACACGCCGCCCACAAGGGACACGCCGCCCACAGGGGACACGCCGCCCACAGGGGACACGCCGCCCACGAGCCACTCGGCCAGCTCAGCGGCGTCGCGGAGGGCATGGACGAGTTGGCAGTTCTGGTGGGTGACGACGCCGCGCGGCGGGGTGTCCATCGGCGCCCAGTCGAACATGTTCCAGGCCCGGATGTCCAGGAGGCCGTGGGGGTTGATGTGTTGTGCGAGGCCCTCGACGTTGCGGCGGACGAAGTCGAGGAGGATGCGGCCCCGCTCGCGGTCGCCGGTGAAGAGGACGTATTCGCGGCACGAGCGCATCCAGAGCAGGCTCCAGGCGGTCAGCACGTTCTGCCAGGCGCTGGGCACGTGGCTCTCGGTGATGGGGGAGCGGTCGAGGCTGTGGCCGGTCTGCTCCAGGCAGTGGAACCAGAGGCGTGGGTCGCCGTTGGCCGCCCAGTCAATCAGGGCCTCGTTGCGGGCGTCGCCCACCCAGTGGGTCTGCTCGTAGGTCGGGCAGTCGGTGTAGGTGTCCTCGGCGCAGCAGCGGAGGGTCAACGCGCCCGCCTGCCAGATGCGGTCGAGCTGTGCGTCGGAGCAGGCGAAGCTCCCTCGCCGGCTCTGCGGATAGGTGCTGAAGATGGCGTGGAGGCCGCGGAGCTTCACGGGGCCGGTCATGTTGCGGAGGATGAGGTAGCTGTATTGGAAGCCGCGTCGGACGATGCTGCGGAAGTCCTGGCGCCCCTCGCGGCAGATGTAGCGGAGGCTGTTGTTCATCCCCTCGGCCAGGTTGTAGCGGCCGTCGGGCTGGATGAACTCGAAGTTGTGGAAGTCCAGAATTGTGCCTTCCGCGGCCATGACCTCGAAGGCGTGGGAGCCGATGAGCTCGTGGCCGAAGTCGAGGAGGAGCCGCACGTCGCCGCCATCGGGCGGCGGGTGGATGGTCGTCCAATCGCTGCCCGACACCAGCCCATCGGGGTTCTCGACCCGCACTTCGCCCGGCACCACGCGGTCGGTGAATGCCTGGACGAAGGCGTCGCCTTCCGGGAGGTGCTCTGGGCGGCCGGGTTGGAAGCAGGCCTCGCGCATCCAGCCCGCCACGTCGCAGGTCTGCCAGAACTCCTCTCCGAGCGCGGCGGTCGCGCCGTCCACGAGCGGCTCAGCGGCGATGGCGGAAGGGTCCATGTGGTTCTCGGCCTGGCGCCGCTGCTCGGCGGTGAGCTCGAAGGGGCCGACGATGGCCCAGAGGCTTCCGGGGCAGTCGCCGTAGGCGCTGAAGTCAAGCTCCGGTGACCCGTCAAGCGCGAGGACAAGTTCCGGCAAGTGGTGCGCGGGGGGCCTGGCGACGAGGGTGTTCCAGCCGGCCTTGAGCGGCGCGCGGTTCCCCTCCACGAGGCTGCCATTCACCTTCAACTGGCCGGGGTGCTTGTGGGGGGTGTGAAACGTCAC
Source organism: Planctomycetota bacterium (assembly GCA_016872875.1). The sequence goes on from VGYW01000016.1 coordinate 8,075, forward strand.
CTCGCCGTCGGCGGGCGACCAGACCTGTGTCGCCAGGTAGTAGTGGGCGAAGACGAAGTTCGACGAATGGTCGTGCGGGACCAGGTACGGCTTCGCGTAGATAGTGAAGCGATGGGGGAGCGAGCGGACGGCCTGGGCGCTCACGAGGCGCTTCGGGAGCACCTGCTCCTGGGTGAGGAACGGGATGTCGCGTGGGAGGAGCTCGCCGTGGAGGCCGTCGTAGGCGGGGCGAAGGGTCCGGGCGCGGGGCCAGGAGCCGTCGTCGTAGTCGAGCTGCGTCCACGCCTCGGCCAGGCGGGCGTCGAACTGCTCCTCGAATGCCTCCTGGACGCTAATGCGTGGGGTGTCGGAGACGAGGCCGGGCGCCGCTGTCGCCAGCCAAGAGCGGCTGGTGAAGACCGTGGCGCCCTCCATCTCGATCTGGGCGAGCAGCCCGGGTGGGCCGGGGATGTACTGAAAGGTGCCTTCCCCAAAATGGTTCACGAGGACGGCGAGGACGTTGTCGCCCTTCTGGAGCCAGGGCGCGAGGTCATAGGTATCGTAGCGCCAGTGTGCCGGCCAGCAGCGGACCGGCCCGTGGCCGAGGCAGACGCCATTGACGTAGGCCACGTAGCGCGAGTCGGCCGTGATTCGCAGCGTGGCACGCCCGCCCTCATAGGCGAAGCACCTCCGAAACGCCACGAACGCATTGCGCTTCGGCGTCTTCTCTACCGTCCAGATCCACCGTCCCCTCCAATGAATCGCACCCTGGCTCATGCCTTCCCTCTTTCTGAAATCGGCAATCGCAAATCGCAAATCGGAAGCTCTTTCTCGTCCCTACGCTCCGCGTGGGGACGCAGCGGCGGACGCTCCGCGTCCAACTCGACGCGGAGCGTCGCAGACCCGGCGCTCCCACGCGGAGCGTGGGAGCGAGAGGCGGCTTCCTCTACTCCCACGGCTTCAGGATCACCTTGGCGGTCTCGTGCGAGGCGCACAGCGCCAGGGCCTCCTGGATGCAGCTCATGGGCAGCACGTGGCTGATCAACAGGTCAATGATGGGCGACTCCTGGATGACCTTGACGATGCGGGGATAGAGGTTGAGGTTGTAGTGCCAGGAGCCGATGATGGTGATGCCGGTGCGGATGAGGTCGGGGCTGACGCGAATCTTCAGGTCGTCGCCACACTCGCCCACGTAGGCCACCTTGCCCTTCCGCCGCGTGGCGTCGAGGCACAGCCGCTCCGCCGCCACTGTGCCCGAGCAGTCGAGCGCGCAGTCCACGCCCCGCCCATCGGTCAGCGTCCTGATTCGCTTCACGATGTCCTCGTCGGCTGGGTCGAAGACGGCTGCGGCGCCCATCTCCAGCGCACGGGTCACGCGGTACTCGACGGAGTCCACACCAATGACCCTCGCCCCGCGGAAGCGGGCGTTGACGACCGCGCCGAGGCCGACCGGCCCGAGGCCAGTGACGAGCACGGTGTCGAATGCGCCCAGGCCCATCGCCTCGAAGGCGCCCATCGAGGGTCCGAGGCCGCAGATGGCAAGTCCTGCCTTCTCATAAGACATCCCGTCGGGGATTGGCGAGAGGAGCCACGACGGTTTGAGCACGAACTGGGCGTAGGTCGCGCTCCCCTCGCGCGAGCCGGTGAACTCCGCGAAGCTGGGGCAGTGCTGGCAATGGATGTAGTCGCCCGCCACGCACAGCGCGCACTTCCCGCACGGATACTGCGGCTGCACCACCACGCGGTCGCCCGGCCGCACCTTGCACGGCTGGGCGACCTCGACGACCTCGCCGACCGCCTCGTGGCCGAGGAACTCCGCCTTGTGCCCGCCGACGAACATCTTGTACTCCGTACACATTGGCGTCGCGAGCACCTTCACCAGCGCCCAGTCCTCCTTCGGCCTGGGGTCAGGCACGTCCACGAGCACGGCCTGGCGCTCTCCAACAATGGCCGCCTTCTTCATCGGATGGCTCCTGAGGGGCCTCCCCGTGCCCCATTCTAGCGCTTCCTGGCCGGCGTGCAACGCGCTTGATTTCACTGGGCGGTTCTGATACTATCTTGGCTGAGCAAGGGGTCGTGCGCCTGTAGCTCAGTGGATTAGAGCGATGGCCTCCGGAGCCATAGGTCGCAGGTCCGAATCCTGCCAGGCGTACCACGTGGCGGCAGACTGGCGCCTGCCGCCAAACTCTATCCGGCTGTCGGGGTTCGTAGTGCGGCCTTCAGGCCGTGGCAGGGGACGGGCTAAAGCCCGCACTACGAACGGAAGAGACGGGCTGAAGCCCGCACTACAAACTGGGACGCCAGAGGTCGGCATGGCGAAGCTGTGGGATAAGGGCTATGCTGTGGATAGGGAGGTCGAAGCCTTCACGACGGGCGACGACTATCTGCTGGACCGCGAGCTTGTGGAGGCCGATTGCTTGGCCTCCATCGCCCACGCCCGCACGCTGGCCAGGATCGGCGTGCTGACCCACGACGAGGCGGGACAGCTCAGCGACGAGCTCCGCGCCATCGCCTGCGCCAGCGCCGCAGGCTCGTTCACGGTGGAGCCGGCCGACGAGGATTGCCACACGGCCATCGAGAACCGCCTCGTCGAACGCCTCGGCGACCTGGGGAAGAAGATCCACACCTGCCGCTCCCGAAACGACCAGGTCATCGCCGCCATTCGGGTCTACGCCCGCGAGAGGCTCCTGGGCCTCTTCGACGACGTGCTGTCCCTCTGCGCCACCCTCCGCGCCTTCGCGGAGAAGCACCAGACCGTGCCGATGATTGGCCGCACCCACACCCAGGTCGCCATGCCCTCCTCCGTCGGCCTCTGGGCGGGGGCGTGGCTCGAATCGCTCCTCGACGACCTCCGCCTCCTCGCCACCGCCTACGAGCTGAACGACCAGTGCCCCCTCGGCTCCGCCGCAAGCTACGGCGTCCCTATGCCCATTGACCGCCAGCTCACGAGCGACCTCCTCGGCTTCGGTAAGCTTCAGAACAACGTCCTCTACGCCAACAACTCCCGCGGCAAGATCGAGTCGGTCATCCTGGGCGCCTGCGCCCAGATCGCGGTTGACCTCAGCCGCGCGGCCCAGGACCTCATCAACTTCAGCCTGCCCGAGTTCGGCTACTTCACGGTTCCCAAGGAGCTGTGCACGGGCTCGAGCATCATGCCTCAGAAGCGCAACCCCTGCGGCCTGGAACTCGTGCGGGCCAAGACCAGCACCATCCTCGCCTGCTACAACCAGATTCTCGATATCCTCAAGGGCCTGCCCTCGGGCTACAACCGCGACCTCCAGGAGACCAAGCGCCCCTTCATCGAGGGGCTGCGCCTCACGCGAGCCTGCGTCCGAGTGACGGACATCACATTCAGCAAGCTGGAAGTGAACGAGGAGCGGTGCGTGGCGGCGTTCAGGGCCGCGCCAGAGGTCTTCGCAACCGACGAGGCCCTCCGCCTCGTGGTCCAGGGGGTTCCATTCCGCGACGCCTATCGCCAAGTTGCGGCCTCCCTCGGAGGGAAAATGACACCAGGAGTCTTTTGTGCGGAGCACCCGAAGGGCCGTGGACGGCAAAAGACTCCTGGTGTCATTTTCCCTCCCGACCCCCGCGCCAGCATCGCCCAGCGGAAACACGCCGGCGGGCCGGCCAACCTGCGGCTCGACCTCGCTGATGCCACGATAAAACAGATCAAGGAGTTCGCGGACACCCGCCGAGACCGATTGAGGCGGGCCACCGACGCCCTGTTGAGTGGCGCGTGATAGAAACCAGGGCGGCGCGTGCGCCGCGACGGGATGTCCGGAGATCAAGCGCGCCGTAGGATGGGCACCGCCTACCCTACTTGCGCGGCCCACAGCCGCAGGGTAGAATACATGCGAACTTGTTGAGGGGAAGTCGCGGAGATCGACCCATGGCGTCGCAGGGACTTGCAGACCGCGTGGCACAACTCGAAGCGCAGGTGACCGAATTGCGACTGGAGGTCCATTCCTCAAGGGAACAGGGTGCCAAGAACTGGCGCCGCGCGGTCGAGAAGTTCGCCGATGACGAAGACGTGCAGAGCATCCTGCACGAAGCAATGAGGCTGCGTGAGGCCGACCGGAATCGGGCTCGCGAGAGGCCCGCGAGGCAGCAAGCGAAATGCCGATGACAGGCCAAGCCTGACAGCGGATCGACGGCCGGAGGTGCATATGTCCGACACAACGGCACTCGAAGACCGTGTGAAAGCGCTGGAAAGTGACATCGCGGAGTTGAAACGCCGCGAGGGTCGGGAAGAGACCGTGTGCGAGTGGCTCGACCGGATCTCGGGCAGGCTGGCAAAGTACCCGGAGTTTGAGGAGGTGGTACGCCTCGGACGCGAGATGCGTCAAGCGGATCGCCCGGATGATGAAAGTTGAAAGGGCCGGTGCGTGTTTCTTCTCGACACAGACCATTTCGTCATCATCCAAGATCGCACGGAGCCGCAGTACGGGTCGCTCCGTCGGCGCATGGGCCGGTATACCGCCCACGATTTCCACGTCTCGATCATCAGCTTCCACGAGCAAATTACCGGTTGGAACGCATACTTGAACCGCGCCCGATCGGCCGAAGGGGTCATTCGGGCGTACGGAATGTTTGAAGACGTGCTCTGGTACTTCACTCAACTCCCGCTCGCATCTTTCGAGGCCCGCGCCGCGTCAGAATTCGACTCGCTGCGCGGGCGGCGCGTTCGAATCGGGACCATGGACTTGCGGATTGCCGCCATCGCTCTAGCACAAGGCTACACGGTTTTGACCAGGAACTTGGTCGATTTTCAGAAGGTGCCCAGGTTGAAGGTCGAAGACTGGACGACACCTTGAGGGCGGGGAGCAGAGGAACGCGGGCCGGGCGCCACCCGTACGAAAAGAGCGGCGTCCCGTTTTCCGGTCTGAGGTCAGTTTTACAGCAGTAAGGAGAAACTGGATGGACGTGAAGGAAATCCTCAAGAAAGTCGAAGAGGCGCCTGTGCCGAAGGTCAAGAAGGCGGCCGTCGCATACTCGGGCGGCCTCGACTCCACCCTCGGCATCGAGATGCTGCGCCGCAAGTACAAGGCCGAGGCCATCGTGCCCATCTGCATTGACGTCGGCCAGGGCGAGGACGAAATCGTCGAGGCACGCCGCAAGGCAAAGCTGCTGGACTTCGAGAAGGACATGATCCTGGTTGACGCCAAGCCGGAGTTCGTCGGCGAGTGGCTCACCAAGGCCATCCGCGCGAACTCCGACTACAACGGCTACCCGGTCTCCACCTCGATGACGCGCCAGCTCGTGGCCCGCATCGTGGCCGTCGAGGGCGCCAAGCGCGGCTGCGACGCCGTCATGGAAGGCTCCACGGGGAAGGGCAACGACCAGTACCGCATGCACAACACCTTCAAGCTCTTCGCGCCCCACATGGAGGTCCTCGCCTTCGTCCGCGACTTCGACCTCACCCGCAAGGAGGAAGAGGCCATCTGCGTCGAGTGGGGAGTCCCCGTCAAGGAGCAGCTCACGGGCGGCGACGACAAGACCATGTGGTGCCGCTCCATCGCCAGCGGGGCGATTGACCTCAACCAGGAACTTCCCGACGACATCTGGCAGTGGCTCACCCCGCCCCGCAAGGCCCCCGAGAAGGGCGAGACGGTGACGCTGCGCTATGTCGAGGGCCTCCCCGTCGAGCTCAACGGCAAGGAGACGCCGCTCGACGAGCTGATCGCGGCGCTCAACGTCATCGCCGGCCGCAACGGCGTGGGCTACATTGACATGTTCGAGGACGGGATCATGGACCTCAAGAGCCGCGAAATCTACGAGGCCCCAGCCGCCCACGTCATCCTCAAGCTCCACCGCGACCTCGAACAGCAGTGCCTCCCCAAGGAGGAAATCCAATTCAAGAAGACGGTGGACGCCAAGTGGGCCTACATGACCTACCACGGCGAGTGGTATCACCCGCTGAAGGCCGACCTCGACGCCTTCATCGCCCAGTCGCAGAAGGTCGTCAACGGCTCGTTCCGGGTTGACCTCTACAAGGGCAACATCGTGGTCACATCGCGGGAGTCGAAGACCTCGCTCTTCACGCCCGAGATCCGCTCGATCAAGAGCCGCGGCTACGACCAGCGCTGGGCAGTCAACGCCGCCAAGATACGCGGCCTGCCCTTCGAAATCCTCTCCAAGCGCAACCAGGCCATGAAGGGCTAGGCAAGGCGGCAACGCGAGGCCCATCGCTCGACCAAGCGCATCACTGCAAGGCCCGCCCCGCCAAGCGGGACGGGCCTTGCCACACGAGGTGGCTTGACTAGCTGGCGGAATCAGACTAGAATCGCTCTTGGCTCGCGGGCATCCGGTAGTCGCCTGGCGTGAGGAGTAAGCGTCATGATCACAAACATCGAGATTGACGGCTACAGGCTTGTTCATGGGTTCCAGGCCGATCTCGGCGATCTCACAGTCGTCGTGGGCCGCAACGCAACGGGCAAGAGCACTCTCCTGGACTTCCTGAGGTTCCTCTCTCAGGCGGCTGACCGCCCCGTGAACAGCGCGTTGAGGGAGCGCGGTGGCATGGTGTCAGTGCTCAGCGCGGTCTCTGAGGCCGGCGCCGTGCGGTGGCGGGTCGAACTCACATGGCCCAGGGACAACCCTGTTTGGGGGCAGTACTGGCCTTCCGCCGACGCGGAGGCGCAGTTCACCTACGAGGGCGTTCTCGCGTCTGTCCCGCACTATGGCGCCGTGCCTCAGATGGAGTCCCTCAAGGTCATAAGCCCAGCTGCCACGAACCACGGGCCGCTCGATCTGCTGCACTGCGCGCAGGGGGTGGCTGTGGTGTACGACAGCAGGGCTCGGCAGCTTGTGCCGTTCTACCCGCCAGTCTCCTCACAACAGAAGGAGTTCTTCTCCGCCGGGCCTTCGGGCGCAGGTGCTGGGCAAGCTCAGAGTGTGGCCAACACAGAGGCAAGCTCCTTCCTCAGCATGGGCGCGGAGGGTCCTTCTCTGCTGCTAGCTCAGGTGCGCTTCCCCGCGACGTTCTATGAGGCCTCCTTGCTCAGAGCGGTTCTGTGCTCGGTGGCCACTTACCCCGGCTTCTCTGTGGGCCAGGACGACCGCGCACGCTACCTGGGTAGGGATGTCGAGGCTGCAACTCTGCTCACGCCCAGTGGCGACAATCTCGCGGGGGTGTTGCACGCTCTGCTCACCAAGCGCGAGTACAGCGACTATGCCGAGCGACTCAAGGACTTCCTGCGCGTCGCTTATATGGAGGAGTTCATCGATATCACGGCCGAGCCTGCCTATGGCGCGAAGGGGAAGGTGGACATCTTCTGGCACGAAAAGGGCATGGAGCAGCGCCCCATGTCCGCTCTTGACCTTTCGGATGGAGTCCTTCGGTTCCTCTGTCTCGCTGCGGCGCTCCACAATCCGCGGCCTCCGGCACTCATACTGATCGACGAGCCCGAAGCCGGCCTCCACCCGGGGCTTCTGCCCATCGTGGCAGACATGCTCAAGTCTGCCGCCGAGGAGAGCCAGGTGCTCGTAACTACCCATAGTCCTGACTTGATCAATCGCTTCTCCCTGGATGAGGTCGCAGTCTTGATCCGTGAAGGGAACCGGGTCCGCTGGTTCCGCCCCTCCTCCCGTCCGACATTGAGGACGCTGCTCGAAAGCGTGGAAGGGGAGCGACTGGGGGATCTCCACCGCTCAGGCCATCTGGAGGCCATTGGGTGAGGATCCACATCCTGGTCGAGGATGAATCCGGGGTGCTTGCGCTGCAAGCGCTTCTCCTGGGATACAGGGAAGCGTTGCGGAAGCAAGGGCACGGACTGCGGTTTGAGCCTTTCCATGACAAAGCAGAACTGCTTAGGAAGGTGGGGCCCCGAGCCGCGCAGGTGCTTACGGACACGGACAACCCAAGTGATCGTGTCGTCGCCCTGCCCGACCTCGATGGTGACGACTTGGAGCAGTTGAGGGACCGAATGCGGAGGTCCGTGCGGGACGAGTTGCAGCAACGGTACACGCGCCAAGGGGATACGCTCAGGGCAGACTTGGCGAGGTTCTACCCATCAGTCCTGAAGCACGAGATGGAGATGCTCCTCCTCGCCGCGTGGCGCCCACTTATGGACCACATCGGAGCGCACTCCAAACCCTCCTGGCGCCAACCTGCCGAGGAGCAGAACCATAGCGCACAAGGACGGCCAAAGGCAGTTGTCGACCGCGAGTTTCGCAAGCGCCCAAGACCCAGGCGGGCCTACCTGGCTACGGTGGATGCCCCGCGCGTGCTTCAGCGGGTCCAAGACATCAGAACTGATCTCATCTACTCTCGCAGCAACCAGCCCGAGTGCCCCATCTTCTTAGAGTTCCTCGGCTGGCTCCGCGAGCAGACGGGTGTGCCTGTCTATGATAGCGTTACTTCCATGGCCCCTGGTTCGGAGAGGCGTGACAGATGTTAGGTTGCCACTTCGGGCGATGCTTTCAGGTCACGGTTGCGGGCGGGTCGTACCAGGAGGGGCTGACGGCAGTGCTCCAGGGCGTGCCGCCGGGCATGCTCATTACCGAGCAGGAGATCTATGGCGACCTGTTGTGCCGGAAGCCAGGGGCCGATGAGCTGTCCTCGCCCCGAAAAGAGCCCGACCTGCCCGTGATCTACACGGGCCTCAACGTGGACGACACGGTGCCCGGCGCCGCCAACAAGAACCATACCAACGGCACGCCGCTCACCATCCTCATCCCCAACCTCGACCGCCACGGCATCCACGTGCAGCAGTACCAGGACACGAACCGCACGCCGCGGCCCGGCCACGCGAGCTATGCGTCGTTCATCAAGTATGGCCCGGACGACGACGCGGTTGGGGCGGGCTTCTTCAGCGGGCGCTACACGGCAACCATTGTGGCCGCGGGACACGTGGCGAAGAAGGCGCTCGGGCTCTTCGGCATCCACGTCTTTGCCACAATCCGCGAGATGGCAGGGGTCCACTGCCCCGAAGTCCCACACGCTGCCGCCGCCAAGTCCGTCGAAGCCTACAAGCAGATGCGCCGCGACCTCGACCCCTTCTACCAGCAAGTCTACGTCCAGCGCCGCATCACGATGGACATGCGGTTCCTCGAAAAGGCCCGCATCCTGGCCGAGATCGAGAACGAGATAGACGCCATCCGCGCCCGCGCGCCCCACATGAACCCCGCGGCCATCCGCGAGAAGTACGGCGTCCACCCCGTCGTCAACTGCCCCGACCCCGAGGCGGCCAAGGCCATGCTCGAGGCGGCCAACCGCATCACGGCCACGGGCGACTCCTCGGGCGGCATCGTCGAGGTCGTCGCCCTCGGCGTGCCCGTGGGCCTCGGCGAGCCGGTTTTTGCCAAGCTCGACGCCGAGCTCGGCCGCATGCTCGGCATCGGAGCGGTCAAAGGCGTCGAGGTCGGCGCTGGCTTCGCCGTCAAGGACATGACCGGCATCCAATCCAACGACCCGATGCGTAGCCAGGACGGCAAGGTGGTCTTCCTCTCCAACAATGCGGGCGGTGTGACGGGCGGGTTGGCCACGGGGCAGCCCATCGTCGCCCGCCTCGCCATCAAGCCCACACCCACCATTGACAAGCCACAGCAGACCATTGACAAGTACACGCTCGAGAACCGCCCGCTGGCCGCGATCACCCGCCGCGACCCCACCATCGTCGGCCGCATCTGGCCCGTCGCCGAAGCCTACACCGCCATGGCCCTTCTCGACCTCCTCATCCAGCACCTCGGCTACCAGGCTCTGAAGGAAAGGGCATACGCGGCACAGAAGGGGATGAATGGATGAATGGATGGGTGGATGGGTGCCAGACAACCATCCATTCATCCAACCATCCAACCATCCTCCTTGGGAGCGAAGCATGAAGGCGCGAAGGATGAACCGGCGGGAGGCAATCGGGGCGCTCGGCGGCACCGCCCTGGGCGCCGTCGTTGGGCGACCGAATGCCCTCGCCGCCGAGCCCAAGCCCAATATCCTCTACATCATGACCGACGACCACGCGGCCCACGCGGTGTCGTGCTATGGCAGCAGGATCAACAAGACGCCCAACCTCGACCGCATCGGGGCCGAGGGGATGCGGTTCGAGAACGCCTTCGTGACCAACTCGCTCTGCGGCCCGAGCCGAGCGACGCTCCTGACGGGCAAGTACAGCCACGCACACGGCTTCTACCAGAACGGCAACCGCTTCGACGGCTCGCAGGCCACGTTCCCCAAGCTCCTCCAGAAGGCGGGCTACCAGACCGCCGTCATCGGCAAGTGGCACCTCGAGACCGACCCCACCGGCTTCGACTACTGGAACATCCTCCCAGGCCAGGGCGCCTACCACAACCCCGCCTTCATCGAGATGGGCGAACGCAAGAAGCACCAGGGCTACTGCACGGACCTCATCACCGACTTCGCCATCGAGTGGCTCCGCAAGCGCGACAAGTCGCGGCCCTTCTGCCTCCTCTACCACCACAAGGCCCCCCACCGCGCCTGGCAACCCGACGCGAAGCACGCGAACCTCTACGAGGACATTGATGTCCCGGAGCCCGAGACCCTGCGCGACGACTGGGCCACCCGCGCCAGCGCCGCGCGGAACTCCCAGATGACCGTCGCCAAACACCTCACGCCAGGCGACCTCAAGCGGCCAATCCCCGCCGGCCTCACGCCCGACGCCGAGCTCAAGTGGCGCTACCAACGCTACATCAAGGACTACCTCCGCTGCGTGGCCTCCGTGGACGACAACGTGGGCCGCATGCTCGACTTCCTCGACAAGGAGGGCCTCGCCCAGGACACCATCGTGGTCTACACCTCTGACAACGGCTTCTTCCTCGGCGACCACGGCTGGTTCGACAAGCGCTTCATGTATGAGGAATCGCTGCGCGTCCCGCTCCTCGTCCGCTACCCCAAGGCGGTCAAGCCAGGCACCACGAGCGACCGCCTGGCCATCAACTGCGACTACGCCCCGACCTTCCTCGACCTCGCGGGCGTCGAGCCGCCCGCCGACCTCCAGGGCCGCAGCCTCCGCCCCATCCTCGAAGGCAAGCCGCCCGACGACTGGCGCGCCTCACTCTACTACCACTACTACGAGTTCCCCGGCGCACACGCCGTCCAGCGCCACTACGGCGTCCGCACCCACGCCCACAAGCTCATCCACTACTACCGCATCGGGGAATGGGAGCTCTTCGACCTCAAGAAGGACCCCCAGGAGCTCCGAAACGTCCACGCCGACCCCGCCTACGCCGAGGTCCTCAAGGGGCTCAAAGGCGAGCTCGACCGCCTCCGCGCCCAGCTCAAGGTGCCCGACGACTATGGCCCCCAATTCTGGTAAGGTCCTTCGGCGCCGAAGCTCCGAACGGAGCGTACTATAGCAGCCCAGGGCGAAGCCCTGGGACAGGCGAACGGCCAGGTTTGGCCCTGTAGGGGCGTACTACCCGCCCTGGGCAGGATGTGGCGCCCGGAACCGCATAGTACGCCCTTTCAGGGCTGGCCTACCTACCGCCCCCTTCCCAGGGCTTCGCCCTGGGCTGCTATAGTACGCCCCTGTCGGGGCTCCGGAGTAGTTCACCAGAATTGGGGGCCATACTCGTGCCCGACGACGAGGCCCCGCCCCCCAAGGCCGCCAAGTGAGAAAGGCTCCTGGAGTCTTTCTCCCCCTCTTACCGTGGCGGTGGCGTGAGCAGCTTTTCGATGTGGGTGAGGGCGCCGGCGGCGCGGCTCGCGGTCAGGGCGTTGGGGTCGTTGGCGTGAGAGGAGGCGTGCTTGGGCGAGGCGGTGTCGGCACGGAGGAGGTCGGCGAGGCGTTTGGCCTCCTCGTGGTGCGGGCGGGCATCGTCGAGCTTGCCGCCGCGGGCGGCCTCGAAGGCGAGGGCGCAGTGCCAGTAGTACCGGACCGTTCGTTCGCCATAAGTGTATATCTGGTCGTCCTCTGCGATGCGGGCCCTTACGCGGTCAGGGAGGCCGCGTAGCGCAGCCGCTTCAGTCAGGAGGACTCGGCAAGAGCTTGCGGCGAAGACAATCTCCTCCAAGGTCGGGCCGTCGCACTTCAGCCCGGGCTCTCGACGTAACCTCAAGTGGGGGTTGGGGAAAAGCTCTTTCGCCCCGCTGTTGAGTCGGCCGGCGAGGCCGTACTTGAGCTCGCTGACGTTGGAGAGCATGGTTTCGAGGGCTTCGTAGAAGCGGCGCATCGTGGCGGCGGCAGGCCCGTAGCGGCGGGCGAAATAGTCGTCCCAAAGCTTTTCGCAATCGGTAGTTACGTCCCAGAGCTGGCGGGCCATCTGGTAGTTGGTCAGCGCCTTGTTGCCCCAGTTGGCCGTGGTGGCGTGCATGTAGTGGAAGCGTCGGGCGCCGAGCTTATGATACAGCGGGATGTCGTTGGCCATCGTGTGCATGTAGCATATTGGCAAGCACTTATAGCCGCTGACGTTGTAGTACTCGCCGATGCAGAGCTGGCCCGTGAAGTGGCGGGCGGGGTCGGTTGCCCAGCCCGCGAGTTGTTTGGCGTAGTTGGCGTTGCGGGGGCAGGCCGGGTCGTCGAAGCGGTGGACGTAGCACCTGACGATGGGGTAGAATGTAGCGTAGCAGTTCGCATAGTCGAAGTCGGCGGGAAGCGGCTTGGTGGGGGGCTGGAGGACATCGGCGTAGGCCAGGAACTCTGTGTCGATGTGGCGGTTGATGCGGCCGGCCTTGCGCGCCGCCTCGACCTCCTGGCGTAAGCGGTTGACCAGCAAGAGGTTACGGTCGGTCGGGATGCCCAGTGCCTTGCAGGCGTCGCATTGGCACCAACGCCCGCCGTCGAGGGTCCAGAAGCGAATGACCTGTGCGTCCCGGTAGCGGCCATCAGCAATGGCCTGGACGAAGTTCTTCATAAACTCAGCAACGGCAAGGGGATTGGACGAGCAGAAGTTGGTTCCGAACTCGCCCTTGATGCCTGGGATGCGTTGCTTGCCATCGTGGGCGAACCAGTCGGGGTGAGCCTGGAAGTAGGAGCGCTTGGGGTCGTCGGGACAGGGTGAGGCGGGGTTGAGGAAGAGCGACTGGGCGTCGTGGGCTGCCCCTGCCATCCTGATGCCCAGCTTGTGGAGGAGAGGGTGGTTGGATTGCTCGACGCACCAGTAGTTGAGGCGGTTGCGGGCCATCCAGAGGAGGAAGTCAGGGTTCCCGCGGTCCTCCCAGGCGTGGAAGCCGCGGGTGAGGAACGCGGGCGTCTGCCACACGTCCAGGTCGGGCAGGGCTTCGAGCTTGAGCTCCGGGATGTCCTCATGAGCCTCGCCTGGCGCGAACCAGCGGCAACCGAGGCGATAGAGCAGGTCATAGGCGCCGTAGAGAGTGCCGACCCGGTCCGCGCCGACGATGGCTATGGCCCTGCGCCCGCCCACCTGTCTCTTCATGATGCGGTAGCCTTCGGGGCCGGACTCGAAGGCGCCTGTGCTCAGGACAAGCAGGTCGCCCGCGGCCCCCTTCGCGTCGGTAGCGATTGCGAAGTCCTCAGGCCGTCCGGTCATCTTGCGCAGGTAGCGCTGGAGCTCGAGGGCGGCGAAGCATTCGGTGCAGGCCACGTTGTCGGCGGGTTCGGCGTCGAGCCAGTTGACCTTGGCCTCGGCGCTCGCGGCGGCCTCGACGCTCGGGAAGGGGCGGGGGTTCACCACAATAGTCGTGCCCGCCGCCGCCCATGAGGCGGCAGCGGGCACGAGGATGAGTGCGGCAAGAGCCGACTTAGCGTTCATTGCCCAGCCTTCCCCGGCGGGCCTGCGCCTTGCTTGGGGCCTTACTCGGGGCCCTTCTTGAGCCCTTCCATCATGCCCTTCGGCAGGTTCTTGAGCATCTCCACGGCCTTCTTCATCTCCTCGAGGTCCATTTTCGCGAGGTCGGGGATGTGGAGTTTCCAGTCGCCGCCCTCCTTGACGAATTGGAGGGTCTCCTTGTCGCCGTCGGTAGTGACCTCGAGGGTGGCATTGTTGCCGTCAATCTTCTCGGCGCCGGTCTCGACCTTCTTGGCCTGCTTCGCCTTGGCCGCGATCTCGCCGGCGACGCTCTCTTTGCCCTGCTTCATCTCCTTGGGGAAGTCGGCGAAGATCTTCTCGAACTCGTCGACCTTCTCCCGGCAGGCTTTGGAGAAGCAGGCCATCATGGCCTTCTGGTTGCCCGCCTTGGCCGCCGCCCACATCGTCTCGAAGGTCGCCTTCGGCGACGAGTAGTTCCCTCCGCCTTCGCCCCCGCAGCCGACCAGGCACGCGACCAGGCCAAGCGCCGCCAACGCCACGCACAGCTTCCTCATTCCGTTTCTCCACCCCCCGCCTGCGGAACACACCGCCACAGACCGTTATTCAAGCACAAAGGCCGTCCCAGCGCAAGCGGCGATGGCGTCGGACTGCGCGCTCGCCGCGAAGGGCGAGGGGGGAAGGGGCCACAGGGACCACAAGGACCCCAGGGACGACAAGGACCAGAATGGCCCAATGGCCATGGATGCCCATCGGTCCCTGGGGTCCTTGTGGTCCCTGGGGTCCCTGGGGTCCGTTCTTCCCCAGCAAGGCGCTCTGTCGGGCGAGCGGCTTGACGGGGGGCGTGGGACCTGGTAGCCTGTGACGAATGGATGAGTGGATGAATGGATGGTTGGATGGGTGTCGGACAACCATCCACTCATCCATTCATCCCCTCCGGTTGCGGCAAGAGGCCCTGTTGAGGAGAAAGACGCTTGGCAACGATCTTCGAGGACGCGAAGAGGCTCGGCGGGCCGCTGAGCGTGCGCGAGCGCTTCCGCCGCGTGCTCCACTACCAGAAGGTGGACAGGCTCCCCTTCTTCGAGTTCGGCTACTGGGACACCACGCTCACCCGCTGGCACTCGGAGGGCCTGCCGCGCGAGGTGAACGACGAGGGGAAAGCCTACGCCTACTTCGGCATCGAGAACTGGGGCGGCGTCTGGGCCAACGTGGCCCTCACGGGCGACGTCTTCAAGCCCGAGACCCTCGAGGAGACCGACGACTACATCATCACCCGCGACGGCGTGGGGGCCGTGGCGCACCAGAAGAAGAAGGAAATCCGCACGATCCCGCACTACCTCGACTACGGGCTGAAGACCCGCGACGACTGGGCGAAGTTCAAGGCCAAGCTCCAGCCCACCCTCGACGCCCGCATCCACCCATCTTTCTACGAGAACATCCCGAAGTACCGCACGGCCGACTACCCTGTGTGCGCGCCCATCGGCTCCATGATCGGCACGCCGAGGAACTGGACCGGCTTCGAGCGGATAGCGACCCTGGCCTACGACGACCCCGACATGCTCGACGACATCGTGGAGACCCTCTGCCAGTGCGTCGTGGTCGTGCTTGAGGAGGTGTGCAAGTACGTGGAGTTCGACTTCGGGGCGGGCTGGGAGGACATCTGCTTCAACTCCGGCCCCATCGTCAGCCCCTGGATTTTCGACAAGTTCATCGTCCCACGCTACGCGCGGATCACGGACGTGCTGAAGAAGCACGGCACCGACATTTCGTGGACCGACTGCGACGGGAACGTCTGCCCGATCCTCAAGCAGTTCCTTGCTGGCGGCATCAACTGCATGTTCCCCGCGGAGGTGAAGGGCGGGAGCGACCCGCTCCGCATCCGCGACCTCGCGGGCGAGGCCATGCGCATCGTCGGCGGAGTTGACAAGTTGCCCCTCAACGAGAACCCCAAGGCCATCGAGAAGGAGCTCCTCCGCTTGCTCCCCCTCGTCGAGGCCGGCGGCTTCATCCCCACCGTTGACCACCGCGTCCCCGCCAGCGTCCCCTTCGAGAACTACAAGTTCTACCTCAAGACCAAGCGGCAGCTCTTCCGGGCCGGCTACCGCGAGCCGCAATACAAGGAGTAGGGTCGTGGCTCGCCGCTCCGCGGCGGAAGACTCCCGCGTCGGAGACGCGGGCTACGTGGCCCACTCCCGTCGAAGGTCAGAGGGCGACACCGGCGCTGGCGAACAGGGCGAGGGGGGAGGCATCGGAGGCAAGCTCGTCGGGAAGGATGTCCCTGCCGCGGAAGTCCTCGGAGACGATGGCAATATCCACGTCGCTGTCGGGCGTAGCGTCGCCACGGGCCTGGGAGCCGAAGAGGACGACCTTGTTGACGTCGAGGCCGTGCGCCGCGAGCCGCCGCTCGAGGAATCTCACGGCCCTGAGAATGTCTTTCTTACCCATCGGAGGGCTTCCTCGCTCTTGGCTTTATTATACCGGCCTGGTGCCACGATCCGCAAGCGGCGACTGGGCGAGCCCGCGCTTCACGCGCGACCGATGAGCTCAATGAGGCGCTGGGCGATCTGGCGGGCGGGGCTGCGGGGGGCGTAGGCGCGGGCCTTCGCCGAGAGGGTCTGGCGGGCGGCGGGGTCGGCGAGGAGGCGCTGGACGGCAGTGGAAAGGGTTTCGCCTGGCTTGAGGCACTCGACGACGCCCTGGGCGGCAAGGTGGCGGGCGTTGACGACCTCCTGGCCAGCCAAGGGGGCGATGGCGAGGGTGGGCACGCCGATGGTGACGGCCTCCGTCATCGAGAGGCCGCCAGGCTTCGAGACGAAGAGGTCGCTCGCCGCCATAAGCTCCACCACGAAGTCAATGAAGCCGAAGGTGTGAAGCCTGGTGGCACAGGCCTCTGGCCTGTGGGCCACAGGCGGGACGCCTGTGCCACCATCTCTGCCGGGTGCGGTGGCACAGGCCTCTGGCCTGTGGGCCACAGGCGGGACGCCTGTGCCACCGACGCCTGTGCCACCGACGCCTGTGCCACCATTCTTGCCATCAACGCACAGGTTGGAAGCCTGTGCCACCGGGGGATTGGCCGCCAGCGCTTCGAGGCGCTGGCGGAGGCGGGCGTTGTGGCCAGCGACGACGAGGAGCTCCATCGGCCGCCCGGAGGCCAGGAGCTCGCGCACGCCCGCCTCCATCGGCCCGAGGCCCAGGCTCCCGCCCATGAGGAGCACAACGGGCACGCCGGGTCGAAGGCCGTGCCTGGCCTTCAGCGCCGCGGCGTCGTGCGGCTGCTCGAAGACTGGATCGATCGGCACGCCCGTGGCGATGATGCGCTCGGCGGGGATTCCCGTGGCGATGAGGCGGCGGCGGATGTCCTCGTCGGGCACGAAGAAGAGGTCAATCTGGCCCGAACGCCAGGAGGGGTGGGCGTCGAAGTCGGTCACGACGGTGGCGGCGGCGCCGCGGTGGATGCCGCGCGAGCGGAGCGCGGCCGTGGCCTCGGAGGCGGTTATCTGGGTGGCGAGGATGGCGTCGGGCTGCCAGTCGCGGACGAGTCCCTCGAAGGGGCGCAGCGCCCGCTTGAGGAGCCAGGGCGGGAGCGTGCCGCCGCGCTTGGGCGGATGGCGGTAGAGCCAGCCCCAGAGCCAGGGGACGTGGCGGACGATGAAGAGGTAGCCGGCGACGTAGAGGGTGCGAAACCAGGCGGCCGCGTAGTCGCGCAGGTCAATGCTCTTCACCTCGCAGTCGGGGGCGACGGCCTGAATGGCCTTGGCGATGGCCTGTCCCGCCTTGCCGTGGCCCCCGCCGACCGACATGGCGACGATCAACACGCGCTTGGCCATTGCTGTAGGCTCTTGGCACCCTGTGTGGGTGTGCCGGTTAACGAGGTCGCGTGATGCGTGACGCGTGACACGTGAGAAGAGCTGCCAGCGGGACTTCCCCGTCTATGCGGGGGATGAATGGATGAATGGATGGGTGGATGGGTGTCAGACAATCATCCATTCATCCACCCATCCAATCATCCTCTCTCGTTTCGAGCCGGGGCCGCGTTCGGCTCGGTTGCCCAGCGGCGGGAGAGGCGGCGGGCCAGAGCGTAGGCGAGGACCCCGACGACGAGGCCGGCGGCAACGTCAATCACCCAGTGGATGCCGAGGTAGACGGTGGAGAAGGCGTTGGCCGCGGCCAGGAACGTCATGAGCAGGGCGAACGGCCGCCGCCCAGTGTGCCAGGCCAGGAGCGCCATCGTGAGGCCCAGCGACGTGTGGAAGCTCGGGATGCAGTTGTCAATGCCGCTCATCGCGCGGTACGCCTGCATGACCGCGGGATGAATGTCGTCCAGCAGCAGCCGCACGGCGGCGCTCCCCAGGTCGTGCCGATAGTAGTGGAACACCTCGCGGATCGGCAGGCCCAGGTAGGTGGGCAGGCAGAAGACGTAGTTGAGGAGGTAGCTGATGAGCATCATCGCCAGGCCGCGGCGGTGGCCGAGGTGGTCGAAGACGAACAGCACCACGAAGACGAGGCAAGGGAAGACCACGACGTAGACGTAGGCGAGGAACCACGTCAGGAGCGGGCAGAGTGTGGCCTGCTGGACGCGCGCGACCGCCTCGCCCTCGAAGAGGTGGACCGCCCGCGTGAAGTCCTCGCCGCCCCGCGCCGCCTTCACCAGGGAGGTGAAGTAGTCGTCCACACCGAGCTGAAGGTAGAGGTAGTTGGCACCGAGGATCGAGCAGCAGGCGCCGAGGTAGAGCGCTCGGCGCCCCGAGCGGAGGGTGCTCCAGGCCGAGCGCGCGACCACTCGCCAGGGCGCGGCCTCAGGCGCGCCCACCCACACGAGCGCCAGGATCGTGGCAGCCATCAGCAGGGTCTCCACGACCCTGGCTATCAGTAGTCCATCCATCTTCGGCCTTGCGCGGGCGATGGGAGCGGTGGCACAGCCGTCGCAAAACCCTTCTTATAGCCGAAATGCGCCCCCGGTGCAAATGTGCGCGCGGGGCAGAGTGTGGCTCCCAATCCCGGCAGTGCCCTTTCCCCTCTTCAATCGTCCTCGTCCTCGTCCCTCGTCCTCGATTCCCTCGGTCTGTCGCGGAAGGAGTCGAGGACGAGGACGACGGACGAGGACGAGGACGATAGGTGAAAAGAGGCGGTTTACCAGAGTTGGTGGCCATACCCCGCCGGGCGCCCTTCAGGAGAGCCGGCTCGCATTCTCGCGGATTCTCCGCACGGCGCACACGATGGCCTCCATGTCCTCCTCGCCCGCCAACAGCATCGTCTGCGAGAGCCACACCACCTCGCGGCAGGCGCGCTCGGCGTTGGGGCAGACCACCCTCGTGTAGTCCATCTCGCGGCCATAGTACGGACAGGACACCGGGCAATAGGTCGGGCCTGTGCCCTTCCGCTGGAAGAGCGGATTGCGATAGAGCGGGTGGGGGTAGCCTGGTCCGCAGGGCACGCCCTCGGCGCGGAGCGCCTCGACGAACCGCTCGCGCGAGAGGCCGAACTCGGCCTCGACGATGCGGAAGCCGTAGAGGTGGTAGGAACGCGGATTCGCTCGCGGGTCCTCCCTCAGCGGGTGAAGCCCCTCGATCCCCGCCAGGCCGGCGTTGAGGACCGCGGCGTTCTTCGCCCGCAGCGCAGTCTGCTCCGGCAGCCGCGTGAGCTGGGCGAGAAGGAGGGCGCCCTGGAACTCCGTCATCCGATAGTTGCCCCCCGTCAGGTAGTGCTCGTACCAGGGCCTGTCCTTGCCGCGCCCGACGTTCGACAGCGAGCGGATGGTGTCGGCCAGCTCGGGGTTGTCGGTGAGGACCATCCCGCCCTCGCCCGCGGTGATGTTCTTGGAGAGCTGGAAGGAGAAGCCGCCGGCGTCGCCTAGCGCCCCGGCGCCCTTGCCGCGCCACTTCGTGCCCCAGCCGTGGGCGGAGTCCTCGACCACCCGCAACTGGCGGCGGCGGGCGAGCTCCCCGATGCGGTCCATGTCCGCCGGCAGCCCCCCGAAGTGGACGGGCATGACGGCCGCCGTCTTGTCCGTCACCGCCGCCTCGATCTGCCCTGCGTCAATGTTCAGCGTGTCCAGCTCGATGTCCACGAACACCGGCACCGCGTTGGCCTTCAGCACCGCCGTCGCCGTCGCCACGAACGTGTAGGGCGGCACGATGGCCTCCATCCCCGCGCCGATCCCCGCGCCGATGAGGGCCAGCTCCAGGGCCGCCGTCCCGTTCGTGCACGCGATCCCGAAGCGGGCGTCCTGGAACGCCGCGAAGCGCTCCTCGAACTCCCGCACCCGCTCCCCGTACCACCACTTGCCGCTCTCCAGGACGCCGAGCACCGCCTCTCGCTCCCGCTCGTCGTGCACCGGCCACGCCGGCCACGGCCCCCTATGAGCCGGCTCCCCGCCCAGGAGTGCCGGCGTCCCCACGATTGAAGCTCCCATTGTCCGACTCCTTTGCATTCACCTGTGGGCGGAGCGTCCCTGCCCCGCGCTCAGGCCCTATCCTACCGCCCGGGGCCTGTCCGATCAAGGTCCCATAGTGTGCCAACCTGCGGACGGGCCGAAAAACGCATAGAAGGCCCCAGATCGCCGAATCTCGCCCTTCCACCCATAGTGTGCCAACCCCCGGAGGGCTCAAGTATGCATGGAAGCCCCCGAACCGCCAAATCTCTGCATTCTACCCATAGTGGGTCAACTGCGCCACATAGTGTTGACCCACTATGGAGCAGGAGTTCCCGGCCAGCCATAAAGTCTTGGGAATCCGACCCTTACGGATTGCCTGCTGCCGAGCCGGGCCAGAACCCGACGCCACGCATGGATGGCGTCTGGGAATCGCTCCGGAGGGCGTCGCCTGCTTCATTGCGCCGGCTGGCCTCGGCCATGCTCTTCCGAGCCGGCCAGCGCAGCCTCCCGCACGCTGGACCAGTAGGAACGGACAAGTCTCGCGCGCAACCTGCTCTGCGCGACCTGAGAGGCCACGTCCTCGATGGCCGCCGTGGCTTGGCCGAGGAGCTCGGTCAGGCGAGCGGCGACCGCCTCAAGGGACTTGGCATCCGAAGGGACGCGGACGCTTCTGAAGCCGGCCACAGCGAACACGCGGAGGAAGCGCGCCTCGCTTCGGCTCTGACACGGAACCTCCACTTTGCCGGCATGAACTCGCCAGCAGTACAGCGTCTTCTCAATCGTGGGGTCCGATGCGAAGTGAGGCAAGGAGCGCTCGACCCCAGGCAGGGGCAGAACCTGAGAGGAGTAGAACGCCGCGATGCTGTCGGGGCCGACGCGCTGCTCGACAGCGCGGACAAGGGCCTCCATGTCCACGTCGGCAGCGCCCCTCTTGCTCGTCCTCGCGCTCTTGGCGCGCTCGATGCGGGTGCGCACGAGATCGGCCACGGCGTCGTACACTTCCCGCTGTTCTGCCTCAGTGAGGCCCAACGCCTTGCCCATGACGAGGTCATCCAGTGCCTTCCGGTCCTCTCGCTTGCTCTCCTGGAAGACCGGCAGCACCGCCCGGGCCAGCAAGGGCCCCATCGCCGGCATCACATCGTCCGTCAACTGGCCGGGATCGAGCACGGGCAGCTTGCGGATGTCGGTGGGGTCCACCTTCAGCATGCCTCCCCCCATCGTCGTCCGCCCGTGGAGTTCCATGAACAGCCAGCCCACCGCGCTGTTCAGGAAAGCCCAGACAGCCGGGGCCTGGCGCGCGTCCACAAACCTGATCTCGGTGAAACTGTTGCTGGCGACGGCGCCGGCGCTGTTGCGGGCGCACCAGAAGCGCTCGCCCACCCCACAAGGCACGAGCAGATCGGCCGGCCTCCGCACAGGGATTCTGTACCAGCCGGGTTTCCTGGCGAACGTGGACCTCGTGTGAATCCCGAGCCGCTGAGCGTGTCGGATGTACGAATGAGCGCCCGTTCCCTTGAGCGTTTCCATATCCTCGTCGACCGCTAGGAACTGCCTGTCCAGCGACGAGGGAACCAGGTCGAGATGGTTGTGGCCTCGCGGCCTCATCAGCCCTGGGCGCAGGAACTCACTCTCAACCCTGAAACGCATGGCTACCTGTCGCGGCACAAAGAAGAAGGCGTTCGCTCCTGTGGGCCTTCCCTCGTTAACCTCCGCAGACTGCCGCAAAGGCTTCAGCTTAGGCGCGATCCTGGCGAGGACGGTGAAGAACACCCTTGGTGCCCTGATGTACTTGCCCCACTTGCCCCCCACGTAGGCCTGCTGCGCCTCGTCCCATCCCTCGTCCCACAGCTCGCTCTGCTTCCTGGCGTATATTCGGAGCTCTTCGTTCTCATAGTAGGCGCTGTGGCCAAGGACCGTCCTGACCAGTCTGTCTATGGCATCGCGCCTCTCGACCTCCTTCGCCCACAGGTTCTCCGCCGGGGGGATGTAGTGGCGCAGGGGCTTCAGCAGGTACACGAAGCGGACGGGGTTATCGTCCCTGGCCCGTCGGTTGCTCTCGCCCTCGGCCTTTTCGAGAACCACGATGCTCGTGTTGATCTCAGCGTCGGCAAACCAACGCTCCACCTTGGACTCGATGACGGCGAGGATCTTGTAGTGGTTCAGGAAGTGCTCCTGGAGGCCGGCGCCGTAGTCGGCGTCCAGCCAGGAGTTCGACACGATGAAGCCGAACCTGCCGCCGTTGCGCAGGAACTTGGTGCCGTGAACGAAGAAGTAGGCGTAGATGCCCGCGCGCCGCGAGAGGGTTGCCAGCGGCTTGCCGCTCGCGTCCTCCAGCGCCCTCTTGATCACCTTCTCCTTGCGGGTGCCCTTGATCTGGCCGATCTCAAGGTGCCGCGTGTACGGCGGGTTCCCAACGATGCAGTCGAAGTGCCGGGGATGCTGGACGGTTATCTCGCCACCGCCCAAGCCCTTGACCTTGACCTTGCGCGCAGAGCCCCGGGTGGGAAACACGTCGCTGTCCGGGTCGAGCTCGAAGAAGTCGTTCTGCACGATGTTCGGGAAGTTCTCGTTGCTCCGCAGGTCGCTGATCGCCAGATTGATGGTGGACAGGTGTGCGGCGAACTTCGCGATGTCGTTCCCCCAGAGCGTGGCCAGGACCCTCTCGTGCTTCAGCATCTGGTTCATGAGGCGCTTGTGCTGGTACGCGCGGACGAGGAAGGTGCCGGCGCCGCAAGCGGGGTCGAGCACCGTGTCGTTCTCGTGCTGCATGCAGAACCGCAGGATGAGGTCCACCACATCCGGGTCCGTGAAGTACTGCCCCAGGATGTGCCGCTCTTCCTCGGGTATGAGGCGCTCGCAGATTCTCCCGATCACATCGTAGCCGAGGGTGGCGAAGTCGAACCGCGCGATGGCGCCGAGCAGGCCCTTGATCTCCCGCACGACCTCCTGCTGGTCAGGGAACGCCAACTGGTCAATGAAGTCGGCCGTGTAGACCGTCTGGTAGTCAATCTTCAGGACTTCGTTGAAGTAGCCCTGGAGCATCGCCTGGAGCACCGCCCCGGAGCGCATGGACTCCGGGACGACCAGTGGGTCCAGCCTGCGCACCGGCTGAATGGCGCTGTAGAACACGATCTTGTTGACGAGCAGGTAGGCGGTCTGCCGCGCTGCGACTTCATAGTTCCTATCTGTTCCCTCAAAGGTCCAGCCCTGTTCCACAAACCAATTGACCAGCTTCCTCCTGAACGCGCTATCGTCCCGCACGGCGGCCGCGATCACGTGGCGGTACTGGCGGGCCAGGGCGGTGATGGTCTCTTGAAGGCGGAGGACGAGCAACTCGTCAACGGGCTGCCTGGGCACGGGCGCCTGGCCTTCGACGACCGCCACGATGTCGCCGAGGAACCGCTCGAGCGCCCGCTCGATGCCCGCCATGGCCGCGGGTTCGCCAAGCTCCTCGATGTTCTCCATACCCGACAGCCTGTAGTGCCCGAAGACTTGCTCGGGCTCCTTGGCCATCGCGTTCACGCGTTCGGTGATGAAACAGTAGAGGTCCCTGAAGTTGGTGGTGCAGAAGAACGGCGCCTCGCGGCGCGTGGCCTTCCTCCGCGCCGGCTCCTTCAGCTCATCCTCGCTCAGGGGGTTGAATCGGGGCGGCTTCGCCTCGATGACCATCAGGACCCCCTTCGACTGCGGCGCCCGCGTGAGCACGATGTCGGGGAACTTCGCGTCGAATCCGCCCGTCTCGGCCAACGCCCGCCCCAGGGGCAGGTTGCCCCTCTCCACTATCCGGTTCATGCACTCCGCGAGTCTTGCCACCGCCGTCCGCTCGGTCATGTGCGCGGCGATCTCGTCATACGGGTCGCGTATCCCCGGCTTAGCCATGGTCTTCCTCCGCCGCGCGCGCGCGGGCCACCGCGTCGCGCACCACCCGGCGGGCGATCTCGAATGCCGCCGCGATACGAGCCACTTTGACTGGCCCCAGGCCCTTGATCTTCATCAAGTCCTCGAACGATCGATTGGCCATCCCGCGGAAGGACTGGAAGCGGGCCAAGATGTCCTCCGCGATCATGCATGCCGACTTCTCGGCGTTGCCCGACGAGATCAAGACGGCCAGAAGCTCGCTCTCACTCAGCGATTCCGGGCCATCGCGGAGCAACTTTCCACCTGGGTGTTGCGGCCTGCTGCCATCGCCATCTTCGTAAGGCGAGTCCTTCACCGCGTGGCCCCTGCTTCCTCTCATCGGTCCGCGCACCGAGCTTCTGGTGATCATACCGGCTGCCATGCCATTGTCAAGCAGGCTTATCCGCTACCATCCACCTTTGACACTTGCCGCGTGGAAGCCTATAATAGCGGCTGTGCGTGGCGTGTTGTGGGGCGGAGGGTCGGAGGCTCGCGGCCCGATGGTCGAGCGGGCGCTGGTGGAGCGTCTGGCGGCGGAGATGGCCCTGCCTGTGGCCGGGGTGGACGGCGCCGCGGCTCTCCTGGCGGACGGGGCGACGGTGCCGTTCATCGCGCGCTACCGCAAGGAGCGCATCGCCGGCCTGCACGAGGATGAGCTCTGGGCCGTGGCTCAGGCTCTCCGGCGACACCGCACCCTGGAGCTGCGCAAGGCGAAGGTGCTCAACGAGCTCGCGGCCCAGGGCACCCTCAACGACGCGACGACCCAGGCGGTGGGGGCCTGCGCGAGCCTGACCGAGCTCGAGGAGCTGCACCAGCACTGCCGGGCGAAGCGCCGCAGCCGCGGCACCCTGGCCCGCGAACGCGGCCTCGAGCCGCTCGCGCAGGCGATCCTGGCGCAGACGCCCGGCGGCCCGTCCCTCGAGGAGATGGCCGCGCCCTACGCGGCCAAGGAGCGCGGCGTGCCCGACGCCGCGGCCGCCCTCGAGGGCGCCAGCCACATCATCGCCGAGGCCGTGGCCGACGACCCCGCCGCGCGAGGCCGCATCCGCCAGCTCTTCGCCGACTCCGGCATCGTGCGGGCGAGAGTGGCCGACGACCACGCGGGCAGGCCGAGCAAGTACGAGATGTACTACGACTTCTCGGAGCCCGTGGCGAAGATCCCCTCACACCGCTTCCTGGCCGTCCGCCGCGGGGACAAGGAGGGCTGGCTCCGCGTGAGCGTGGAGGCCGACCGCGAGCGCGCGCTCCAGATTCTCCGCGAAGGGCGCATAAAGTCGCCCGAAACCCCCGCCGCGACCATCGTGGAGACCGCCCTCGCCGACGCCTACGACCGGCTCCTGGCCCCCGGCTTCGCGGCGGAGCTGAACGCGGAGCTGAAGCGGCGCGCCGACGCCGAGGCGATACACGTCTTCGCCCGAAACCTCCGCAGCCTGCTCCTCCAGCCGCCCGTCGGCCCGCGCCGCACGCTCGGCATCAGCCCCAACCCCCGCGGCAGTTGCGCGCTCGCCGTGGCGGACGAGCAGGGCAAGCTCCTCGAACACGCCACGCTTCACCTGCCCCCGCCACAACTGAAGCCGGCGGCGAGCAAGGACCCGCCTGCCCAGCCGAGCGCGCCCGAGGCCATCCCGAGCGCCCCCGACCCCGCCGCCGCGCCGGCCGCCGCGAGCGCGCCCGCGGAAGCTGCCCCTTCCCCGCCCGCGCCCGCGCCGGCTCCCGAGCCGGAGAAGCCCGTTGCCTCCGAAGCCCACGCCGCGCTCCGAGCCCTCATCGAGAAGCACCAGGTGGCCGCCATCGCGATCGGGAATGGCACGGGCTCGCGCGAGGCCGACCAGTTCGTCCGCGAGCTACTGAAGGCGATGCCGGACCGGCGCCCCATCAGGGCGCTGGTGAGCGACGCCGGCGCCGCCGGCTATGCGGCCTCGCGGGCCGCGCGCGAGGAGTTCCCTGACCTCACGCCCCCCGCGCGCGCCGCCGTGAGTATCGCAAGGCGCCTCCAAGACCCCCTGGCCGAGCTCGCCCAGGGCGACCCCAGGACCATCGGCGTCGGCCAGTACCAGCACGACGTCAACCAGGAGTCATTGCACGAGGCGCTGCGCGCGACGCTCGAGAGCTGCGTGAGCCTGGTGGGGGTGGACGTTAACCGCGCGCCCGCCGCCCTGCTGGCGCACGTGGCGGGGGTCGGCCGCGCGGCCGCGCGCGAAATCGTCCGCGTCCGCTCCGACCAAGGCCCCTTCCGCTCCCGCGCGCAGCTCAAGCTGGTGCCCCGCCTCTCCGAAAAGCAGTTCCAGCAGGCCGCGGGCTTCCTGCGCGTCCACGGCGGAGACGAGCCGCTCGACGCGACCTCCATCCACCCGGAGCGCTACGAGCTCGTCGCGCGCATCGCCGCCGACCTCGGCTGCCCAGTCCCCCAGCTCCTCGGCAACGAGGAGGCCATCGCGAAGATCGGCATCGCCCGCTACGTGGCCGACGACGCCGGCGAGGAGACCCTCTCCGACATCACCCGCTGGCTCCTCCGCCCGGGGCGCGACCCGCGCGGCCTCTTCCACTACGTCGAGTGCCACCCCAACGTCAACTCCCTCGAAGACCTCAAGCCGGGCATGGTGCTCGAGGGCACAGTGACCAACGTGACGAACTTCGGGGCGTTCGTGGACATCGGCCTCCCGGAGGACGGCCTGGTCCACGTCAGCCACCTCGCCCGCCGCTACGTGCGCGACGCCAACCAGGCGGTGGGCGTGGGCCGCGTCGTGCGGGTGAAGGTGCTCGCGGTGGACATGAGCCGACGGCGCATCGCGCTGAGCATCCGGGACGCCCTGCCGCCGCCCCCGCGCCGCAAGCCGCGCCCCCAGCGGCAGGCCGCGCCGCCGCCCCAGCGGGAGCCCATCGCTGGCGGCGGGCGTCCCGCCCCGGAGCGGCCCAGGCAGCAGGAGCGGCCCGCCGACGCGCGTCCCGCCCGCCGAGGCCCCCCCCAGCAACGCAGGCCGCCTCAGCAGGCCAGGCCGCCCCAACAGCCTCGGCCCCCCCAGCCGCCCAGGCCGCCCCAGGAGGCCAAGCCCAAGCGCGACCCATTCTCGCCGGCCACGCCCGAGGACATCGCCCGCCTCATCGCCCACTTCCATGGCCGCTCCGCCTGAGCAAAGCGGAGGGTTGGATGGGTGGATGATTGGATGGATGGATGGATGTCAGAAGCACACCCATCCACTCATCCATTCACCCATCCATCCACTCGGTTGCTCGTCACCTGAGGTTGTTGAGGAAGTTCTGTGCCATGAGGCCCACCTTGCGGACCTCGGGGTCCTTGTCGGCGGTCAGGGCGGCGGCGGGGGCGAGAAGGGCCTTGTTCCTCACGTCCCAGCCGTGGTTGGCGAGGAGGGTCCCTGCCGCGGCGCGGGCCTTGGGGTCGGGGTCGCTGAGGGCAGAGATGAGTGCGGCGGAGAGGGCGGCCTGCGGGCCGTCGAGCTGCCGGTCGTAGAGGGCGCGGAGCTTGGAGCCCTTGGCCTGTGCCCCCCTGGGGTATTGGGCTGCGGCGAACTGGATGGCTCCGAGGCGGCCGCGGGCCTTCGGGCTGGCGATGGCCTCGACCAGGATGCCAAACGTGGCCTTCGGATTGGCCTGTAGCCTGCCGCTCATGACCCGCACGGCGTCGGCCCGCACGGCGTCGTCGGCATCGCCCAGCGCCGTCACCAGGGCCCTCGTGGTGTCGGAGCTGGGGAAGCGTTCGAGGACCTGGACGGCGGAGCGTCGGACGCTGGCCTCCTTGTCGTCGAGCATGGGGGGCACGGCCTCGAGGCCCTCGGGGCGCGCGATGTAGCCGAGGGCGATGATGCTCAGGGCGCGGACGGAGGGGCTGGAGTCCTGGAGGCCGCGCTTGACGAGGACCGGGACGCCCTGGCGGAGCCCGAGGCGTCCGATGGCGAGGACGGCCTGGCGCCGCACGCGGCCGTCGGGGTCGCTCACGGCCACTGCGAGGTCGGGCAGGACGGCTGCGCTCCTGAGGTGCCCCAGGGCGGCCACGGCCTTCAGCCTCACAAAGGCATCCTGGTCCTTGGTCAGCTTGCGGAGGAAGTCGGCGGCGCGCTTGTCGCCCGTCGTGCCGAGCGCCACGGCTGCGCGCCAGCGGATGTTGCGGTCGGGGTCGAACAGCAGGAAGATCAGGTGGTCGGCGGCCGCCTTGCTCTCGAGGTAGGCGAGGCCCTCGATGGCGCGGTAGAGGACCCGCTTTGGGAGGTTGGGGGTCTTGAGGACGGTGACGAGGCTCTTTGCGGCGCGGTCGGCCCACCCCGTGCGTCGGAGTGCCGGCCCGCCGATCTCGCGGACCTCGGGGATGTCGGTCACGCCGAAAGCCTCGATGAAGGCGGCGGCGACCATATCGGCGAGCTTGTCGCGCGCCTTCATGCCCTTGAGCTCCTCGCTGCGGCGGACCAGGATGCTGCTGAGGGCCTCGGCTGCGATGACCTTGAAGTCCCACGGGTAGTAGTTGTCGTCGGCGGTCAAGACGTCGGTGAGCGCCTTGAGTGCGGTGATGGAGCGGTCGCCCACGGCGGCCACACAGATGAGCGCGGCGCGCTGGCGGCCGGTGCCCTCGTCCTCCTCCGGCGGCTTCGCTCGCGTGCCGCCCTTCACGAGCGGCTCGAGCAAGCGGTCCACCAGGCCCGAGTGCTCGGCCGCCCCCTGCTTGAGGAGCACCGGCTCGGCGAGGCGGCCCAGGCGCGACTCGCACAGCTCGCGCAGCGACAGCTCCCGGTCCTTGCCATCCACCTGCTCGATCATCCCTTTCGCCTGAGTCCACTCGGGGTCCTTGACATAGATCTGGTTAAGCACATACTGGAAGGCGGGCATTCCGAGCGGGTGGCCGATCTCGCCGAGCGCCCAGAGGCAGGCGGTCTTGAGCTCCATGCGCTCCTTCGGCGACTGCACGATGGCCACGAGCTCAGGGATAGCTCGCGCCTCGCGGAAGTAGGCGAACAGGCCGGCGATCTCCGCCCGCTGCTCGAAGGGCCGGCCCGTGTCCTTCAGCTCCAGGAACAGCCGCTTGAACACGTCCTCCTTCAGCTTCAGGCTGCCGCGTTCCGACGGAATCTCGCGGTCCTCAGGCGTCGCCGCGCCGCCCCACGCAGCCAGCCAGACCGCCAGGACACCGGCACCCACACCCGCTCGCACGCTCGGCATTGAAGGGCTCCCTCATGGGTGGACGCGGGCCGACGCAAGCCGCCAGCCCCCGGACCATCCCAATTATAGCCCCCAAGCCCGTGTAGTCAAATGCCCTGGTGTTCGGGAGTGGCGCCCGAGTTGGCTTGATCCCACGCTTCACGTTCTTGAATCGTCGTCGTCGTCGTCTCGTCGTCGAATGTCTGTGGGAGAGAAGTCAAGAGAATCGACGACGACGACGAGGACGACGACGAGCACGAGGAGAACCAGTATGGAAGGAAGGCCACTCGTCGTAGGCCACAGGGGTTGGCTCCAGAAGTACCCCGAGAACACCCTCGCCAGCTTTCGCGCGGCGCTCGACCTGGGGGTGGACGCCCTTGAGTTCGACCTGCACCTGAGCCGCGACGGCCACGTGGTGGTCAACCACGACGCCACGCTCGAGCGCACCACCGACGGCGCGGGCCGCGTGCAGGACATGACCCTGGCCGAGCTGAAGGCGCTGGACGCCGGCTGCCGCTTCGCGCCTGCCTTCGCGGGCCAGCGCATCCCGACCCTCGAGGAGGTGCTCGAGCTCGCTCCGCCCAGCGTGCTCCTCTATGCGGAGGTGAAGGACTGCCGCCCCGAGATGGTCGAGAAGCTCCTCCCCCACGTGCTCCCGAGGGCGGAGGCAATCGTCGTCCACAGCTTCGGCTCGGACTTCCTGGCGGCGTTCCACCGCGCGGCGCCCGCCGTCCGCATCGGCCTCCTGGGAAACGTCAACAAGCTCGACATGGGCGCCGAGGCCCGCCGCCTCAGTTGCTGGGGCATCCACCCCTGCATGGCCGACCTCACCCGCGCCCAGGTGGCCGCCTGGCAGGCCGAGGGCTTCAGCGTGATGGCCTGGACCGTCCGCAACGAGGCCGACGCCCATCGAGCCCTCGCCCTCGCCCCCGACGCCATCGGCGCCGACTGCCCCGACCTCCTCCTCCGCATCCTCGGCCGGGCCTGACCTCCTCGCCCTGCGGCGCGGAGCATGGCCCCCAGTTCTGGTGAATTGCTCCGCAGCCCCCACGGGGGCGTACTATATCAGCCCAGGGCGAAGCCCTGGGACGCGGGGCCGCGTGCGGGTCAGCCCTGAAGGGGCGTACTACGAGGCACGGACGCCATCGCCGCCCGTGAGCGGCGAGTACGCCCCTACAGGGCTGGACCGGGGCCGTCTCCCATTCCCAGGGCTTCGCCCTGCTCTTTGCCCACATCTCGGGGCCTTGTAGCCCGCCGACGCGGGCGACCCAGCCGTAGCCCAGGGCGACCGCAGGGAGCCCTGGGATCGCGCGTCCCCCCCATCCAAGCCCCCGAAGGGGGCGTTTCACGCCCATTGAATCGCCCCGCTTCGGGGGCTCTACGCTGGC
>VGYW01000017.1 GCA_016872875.1 Planctomycetota bacterium
CCCGTCCGCGTCCTCGACGCCATCGTCAAGTCCGCCACCACCGGCCAAACCGTTCGCGTGCGGCGTTGATGCTTGTTCATATCTCGCGTGTCGCGTATAATCAAGAGTTGCGGAACACGCAGGAGATTCCTACATGATCACGAGGACAGTGCCGCTAGAGGAGATCCGGGGCAGGACGCTTGAGGATGTCCTTGACGAGGTGGTGGAGCAGGAGGAGGTCCTGACGGTCCGTCGCCCGGACGGCTCGGGCGTGATGATTCAGCCATCCCCCCACCTCGAGCCGCTGCCGAGGCTCCGGTGCGTCGTGCCCAGGAACTGGAAGGATGTCATCAACGCCCCCGGGAACTGAACGGGTGTTTTTCGACGCAGGCCTCTTCATCGCGGCCTTGTGCGAGCGCGACGAGAGGCACGAGGAGGCCCGGCCGCTGGTCGAGGCGGCGCGCGGAGGCACTCTTCCCGCATGCACCACAGCGAGCGTGCTGAGCGAGGTCTACGCCGTCCTGACTTGGGAGAGGACCGAATGGCGGCTGGACCCTGCGGACGCAGCGGGAGTGGTGGACTTGCTCATTCACCCCCGCTCTGCCATCGAGGTCCTAGCCTGTGGGCATGAGACCGCGAGAAGGGCCATGCGGCTTGCCGCCGCTCACGGCCTCACCGCGCGGCGGATTCACGATGCCCGCCACGCCGCAGCCGCATTGCTCCACGGGCTTCAGTCCGTCTACACATACGACGTTGCCGACTGGGGAGTGTTCGAGGCAGATGGCCTGAGAATCATCGGCCCGCCATCTGTGCTCCCCAAGCGCAGGCCCACGGCGGCAGATCGGACCATCGGCCCGCGCCCGTGAGAGCGCGCAAATCTCGTTCTCGCTCTTGATCCAGAGTCTGGAATGTGTAATCTGGGATCTGGAACCTGGCATACGCGAAGCGGAAGGGCGGGGAGAGAGCTTTAGCCGACACGCAAGTGTCGCTGCGGCGTTACGCCGCGGACGTGCCCTAGCTCGCTTCACGCCAGCAGAATATTCCAGTGGTCGTTCCGACCACTGAAATATTCGGCGCAGGAGAGCGACGTAAAGCCCTCCCCGCCCCCCGCTTCGCGTATTCCAGACTCCAGATTCCAGATTACAGATTGCAGACTGCGGAGCGGGGAGAGCAGCGCTGTGAATGCCTTCTGGATCATCGGCGCCTTGATCGCCGCGTGGCTCGTGCTGCGGTGGCTCACAGGCCGCGGGACGGCTCGGCCCGCGGGCGACCCCTTCGTGACGAAGCGGAACCCCAAGACCGGCGAACCGGTCCCGCCCGGCAGCGGCAAGGGGCGCGAAAGGCTCCGCGCCACCGCCACGCACCGCCCCCAGCTCCTCGCCGAGAACGGCCTGCCGAACATCGCGAGGCGCGACGACCTCGCACGCGCTCTGGGCATCACAAGGGGCACCCTCGACTGGCTGGCGTTCCCCGACGATAGGGAGCAGCCGCCGCACTACTCCGCCTTCGCCGTGCCCAAGCGCTCCGGCGGCTACCGCGTCCTCTACGCTCCAAAGCCGAAGCTGAAGGCCGCACAGCACTGGATTCGCAAGGAAATCCTGTCGAAGACCTTCGCCGAGGACCCCGCCCACGGCTTCGTCGCCGGACGCTCCATCCACACCAACGCCCAGCCCCACGCGGGCAAGGACATCGTGGTGACGCTCGACCTGGACAATTTCTTTCCGTCCGTCACCTACCGCCGCGTGCGCGGCATCTTCCAATCGCTCGGCTATGGCGAGGAGGTCGCCATCCCGCTGGCCATGCTGTGCACGGTGAAGCCGGCGGAGAAGGTGCGGGAGTTCGTCGGCGGCCAGCGCCACCGCATGCTCCCGCAGGGCGCCCCTACCAGCCCCGCCCTCGCCAACCTGGCCTGCCGCCACCTCGACCTGCGGCTCGCCGGCCTGGCCAAGAAGTTCGGCTGCACCTACACCCGCTACGCCGACGACCTGACCTTCAGCGGCGACGACACGTTCAGGCGTTCCCTCAAGCGCTTCCTCAAGCTCCTCCACCAGATCATCGCAAAGGAGGGCTTCAAGCTCAAGAAGGGCAAGACCCACTTCGCCCGCCGCGGCGCACGCCAGGAGGTCACTGGCCTCGTGGTGAACGACGGCCCCCGCGTGCCGCGTGCCTACCGCCGTCGGCTCCGCGCCATCCTCCACAACGCCCGCCGGGGTGGCCTTGAGGCCCAGAACCGCGAGAAGCACCCCCACTTTCGCCAGGCCCTTCGCGGCCGCATCGAGTTCGTCCGCTCAACCCACCCCGACCTCGCCGAGAAGCTGATCGCCGAACTGAACGCGATCGGTTGACCCCACTTGACATCGCCGGGAGAGTGGGAGTAGGATCGAGGCCGGCCGAAGGCTCGCATCGCACAGCCGCCTCAAAGGACGCGACCATGGGTGATCCGATCGAGCCGTTGTCCTCTGTGTATCTCGAGACCTCCGTCGTGAGCTACGCCACGGCGCGCCTGAGCAGGGACCCTCTGATCCGAGGACATCAGGAGTTGACCCGACGCTGGTGGGATGGGTCCCGGCACAGCTATCACCTCTTCACCTCTCCGGCGACGGTGAGCGAAGCCGGCGAGGGAGACCCTGAGGAAGCAAGGAAGAGGCTGGAGTACCTGGCCGAGGCCGACACGCTTGAGGCGGTTCCACGGGTCCTGGCGCTTGCCGCCGAGCTTAAAACGTTTCTCCACATTCCTGAGAAGAAGGGTCCTGATGCCGCTCATCTCGCCTTTGCCGTTCACTATCACATGGTGTACCTTCTGACGTGGAACTGCGCCCATCTGGCGAACGAAATGGTCCGCCGCGCTTTGGCCGACTTGTGTCGTGAACGCGAACTCTGGATGCCCATCATCTGCACGCCCGAGGAGATGATTCGACCGGAAAAGGAGTGCTGACATGCGAAAGGATCCCATCCTGGAGGAAGTGTGGCGAGCAAGGGAGAAGTTCGCCGCCGAGTGCGACTATGACCTCCATAAGATGTTCGAGAAATACCGCGAGATCACTAGGCAATGGAAGGGCAAGGTGGTCGGCGAGGAGGAGGTCCTGGGCAAACGGCGGGTTGCCAAGCGCCCTTTGCGGAGGACCCGCACGTGAAGAGGCTGACGCGGCTGTGTGTTCTTGCCCTGCTCTGCGGCACCACGCAGGCGGGCGAGCCCGCGGAACTCAGGAAGGACGCCGAGGACATCTCGTTCGGCAACGAGCACCTGACTCTGCGCTTCCGCAGGGCGGGCGCGCGGTGCGAACTAACGGAGGTGGTCAGCAAACTCGCAAAGCGAGCTCTGGCTGTCAAGTCCGATGGCTTCTCTATCGGCGTGGAGGGGGGAGATCCGCTACGGGATTCCGATCTCCTCTTCGAGAAGGCGCTGAGCGATGAGGCCGGGGGAGAGCGCCGGCTCGTGCTGGCCTACAATGACGGGAAGCCGAAGGGCGTGCAACTTCGGGTGGTCTACAGGATCGGGACAGAGCCCTTGGTGCGGCGGCACATCGAATTGTCCGCCTCAGAACCGCTTCCTATCCGCCAGGTGGATGCCTGGATCGTCGGCGTCGAGGGCAAGGCGTCGGGGCAGGGCTTTGGCCAGCCGGTGCTGCTTGAGGACACGTTCTGGGGGCTGGAGTTCCCGGGCGGCCACAACAGCTTCGCCAACGGCACCGCGAAGCTCACCCACTACCCCGGGCGCACCACCGATCGCTTCGTGAGCAAGACGGCGGTGCTGGGCGTCGCAGAGCCAGGCCGCGTCGCGCAACGCTTCCAGGACTACATCGCCTCCATCCAGGCCACGCCCAGGGAGCAGCGGCTCTTCGTGAACTACAACACGTGGTGGACGCTGATGCCGCCGACCGAGAAGAACTGCGTGGAGCTGATCAAGCTCTTCAAGGAGAAGCTCTTCGACCCCCACGGCGAGTCGTTCGACACCTTCACGATTGACGACGGGTGGGACAAGAAGGAGACGCTCTGGGAGCTTGTGCCCGAGCGGTTCCCGAACGGCTTCGGGCCGCTCGTCGAGCCGCTGAAGGCGATGAAGGCGAATCTTGGGCTCTGGCTCTCCCCCTCGTCGGGTTACAGCCACGCGCCCCACCTGGCCAAGCTCGGCTACGAGCACAACAGCAATCAGTGGTACTGCTGCCAGAGCGGCCCGAAGTACCGCCGCGACATCGCCGCGCGCGTCACCGCCCTCGCCAAGCAGTACGACCTCGCCTTCTACAAGTTCGACGGCTTCTGCCCCAGTTGCGAGGCGAAGGACCACGGCCACCTGCCCGGCCCCTACGCCCAGGAGGCCAACATTGACGCCTTCATCGAGCTGATGACGGCGGCCAAGAAGGCGAAGCCGGGCATCTTCCTCGACCCCACCTGCGGCATGTGGCTCAGCCCCTGGTGGCTCCCCTACTGCGACGCCATCTGGGGCAACGTGTCGGGCGACTACCCCGACATCATCGTCCCCGCCCCCATCGTCCGCGACAGCGCCACGACCACCCGCGACGCCGTCTTCCGCCAGCGGGTGCGCGAGCACCCCGGCTATCCGCCCAGCGCCATCGAGCACCTCGGCATCATCGTCATCACGCCCGAGAAGTGGGAGGACAACGCCATCGCCGTGGTCGGCCGCGGCTGCCGGCTCCTCACGCTCTACATCAACCCCAAGTTCTTCACCTCCGTCTCTCGTCCCCCCGCTCCCACCCCTTCTCGTCCCCCCGCTCCGCGGGGGGACGCCGACCCCGGCCGCTCCGCGGCCAAAGAAGGGACGCGGAGCGTCCCGGACGACCGTTCCCACGCGGAGCGTGGGAACGAGAAGGGGGTGGGGGAGCGTGGGAACGAGAAGGGGGTGGGCGCGGAGCGTGGGAACGAGAAGGGGGTGGGCGACCGCGACTGGGCTTTCCTAGCCTCGGTGCTCAAGTGGACCCGCCACAACTCGGCCACGCTCGGCCACACCACCCTCATCGGCGGCGACCCGATGAAGCGCGAGTGGTACGGCTACGCCCACTTCGCCGCCAACCGCGGCATCATCTCTTTGAGGAACCCCTTCATCGAGCCTCAAAAGGTCAGCCTCAAGCTCGACGAATCGGTGGGTTGGGACCTGGCGCGCGCGGAGGGCGCCTTCGTTGCTCAGACCGTCTACCCGCACCATGAGTTCTTCCCTGGCCGGTACGGGTATGGCGACCGGCTGGAGGTGATGCTCCAGGCGTACGAGACGACCCTCATTGAGGTCGAGCCGGCGCCCCCAGGCATCGCGCCTCCTCTCGGTGGCCTCCGGGCTGTCGAGACGGAGCGGGCAGCGAAGCGCGTGAGCTATGCTGTCTACGGTCGATCTGGCCGGAGTGTCCGTGGCTTGATGTTCCCTGGCCTGGAAGCGCCTTGCCGCGTCGAGGCCGCGCGACTCGATATTCCCGCAACTGACGCCCCGTGGCGGGTCGAGGGGAGTTGCGTCGCCACCGTGCCCCAGGGCGCGAAGGCGGCTATGCACATCCTGTGCGACCCGCGGGGCGGCGCCGCCGGCGCTGAGTGCACGGCACTGATTGGCGGAAAGCCGCTTTCTGTCCGCGCTGTCCGCTCGGGCGGCAACCAGGCCCACTCGAAGCATTCCTGGACATGGTTCGAGTTCGACCTGCCCGCCGGCAAGAGCGAAGTCGCGGTCACCATCAAGCCGGCCAAGGAAGGCGGTTTCAGCCGCGCCGAGGTCGGCTGGTGGCTCTGGGTCGAGCATCCCCTTCAGAAGCAGTCCCTAGTCCTGGAAGCCACCCGGGAGTCCGACAGACTGCCCCCCGCCAACCCAAAGCCACTACCCATCCCCATCGCCATGGAAACGGAGCGCGAGATCATCACGATTCAGGCGGCCAAGGTGTTCACGGCGCCGCGGGTCTGGCCGAAGGCCGACGCGCCGAGCGCCTGGCTCGACGAGCTTCCGCCCGACGACGCGACGCTCGGCTGGGGCAAGCTCCAGACCAATCAGAGCGTGTGGGAGAAGCCGATGACCGTCGCGGGCAAGAAGTTCGCCCGCGGCCTCGGCACCCACGCCGAGAGCCGCATCGTCTACGACCTCAGCGGCGGCAAGTTCAAGGCCTTCCGCTGCCTCGTCGGCCGCGACGAGGCCGCGATGGAGGGCGCGATGGCCTTCCAGGTGAAGCTCGACGGCAAGGTGGTCTTCGACAGCGGCCCGATGACCAAGGCATCGGCCGCGAAGCAGGTCGAGATTGACGTTTCCCGCGGCACGACCCTCGAACTGCTCACCCTCGACGGCGGCGACGGCGTCGGGGGCGACCACGGCGACTGGGCCGAGGCGCAACTTGTGCGGTAGGTACCCTGCCGGGTCACTTGACAAAGAGACAAGAACAGGATAAGAGTCAAATGAGAAGGTGAGCGAGTCCCCGGCTGTTGCGAGGAAGTGCATTGTTATGGCCGCCGAAGTGGAATACATCCCGTCCCTGTATCTTGAGACAACAGTCGTGAGCTATCACACATCACGTCCAAGCCGCGATGGCACCATCCGAAAGCACCAAGAGATCACGCACGAATGGTGGGAGAAGGAACTGGCTCACTACCGCGTGTTCGTTTCGGCGCGAGTCATCTTGGAGGCAAGGCAAGGAGACTCCGACGAGGCCGAGAGCAGGCTTCTCGCGGTCAGTGAGATAGACTTGCTGGTGGAGCGCGCCGAGATCCCGTCGCTCGCCACACTGCTTCGTAGAGAGCTTCTTCTTCCGGAGAAAGCCATTGGCGATGCGTTCCACGTCGCTTACCCGATCTCATGCGAACTGGATTACCTTCTCACTTGGAACTGCGCGCATCTGGCGAATCCTCAAACCCAGCGGCGGCTTGCCAACTTGACCCGTCAACATGGGTTCTGGCTGCCGATCATCTGCACCCCCGAGGAAATCGCGAGGTACAGCGAGGAGATCTGACATGTGGAAAGCCCCGATTGTCGAGGAAGTTCGTGCGGCACGCCAGGCGCTTGCCGCACAGTGTGGCTATGACCCCCAGAAGATGCTCGAGCAGGACCGCGAGGTCGTCAAGAGCTGGAAGGGAAGGGTCGTCACCAAGGAGGACCTGGCAAGGCGGCACCGAACTGCCGCAAGGAAAGCATAGGTGAATGCTAGCGAAATCCTGAGCAGCGCGGAACGGCGCATAGGGGAGCACCGAACGGCTGAGGCCGCCCTGCGTTTTGTGGACTCGGCGGGCCAGCCGCTGGCGAGCGTGGCGGCCGAGGTGACGCTCGTGCGCCGCGAGTTCAAGCTCGGCGCCAATGCCTTCCGCATCGGGGCCATCGAGGACGCCGCTCTTCAGCGCGCATACTACGAGCGCTTCGCCGCGCTGCTCAACTACGCCACGCTGCCCTTCTACTGGGGCGGCTACGAGCCGCAGCCGGGGAAGACCCAGGAGGCACGCCTCGATCAAATGGCGGCCTGGTGCCGCGAGAACAACATCGCCACGAAGGGCCACCCGCTCGTCTGGCACGAGGTCTTCCCCAAGTGGGCCGAGGCGCTTGCCGATGAGGACGTGTTGAAACGCCAGGAGGAGCGTGTGAAGCAGATCGTCTACCGCTTCCAGGGGCGGATTGACATCTGGGACGTGGTGAACGAGGCGACGGTGAGCGCGCGGTTCGGGAACGCTGTTGGCCGCTGGATGAAGGCCAACGGCGCAGCGAAATGCGTGGCCGACGCGCTCCGCTGGGCCGATGCCTCAAACCCCAAGGCCGTGCTGCTGTACAACGACTTCAACGTCTCGCCCGACTTCGAGAAGCTCGTCCAGGCCCTCCTGGACGCCAAGGCACCCGTCAAGACCATCGGCATCCAGAGCCACATGCACAAGGGCACGTGGCCCATCGAGCGGGTGTGGAGCGTGTGCGAGACCTATGCGCGCTTCAAGCTCCCGCTCCACTTCACCGAGGCCACCGTGCTCTCGGGCGAGTTGAAGAAGGACGACGACTGGCACAAGCGGCGGGACGACTGGCACACCACGCCCGACGGCGAGAAGCGGCAGCTCGAGTATGGCCAGCAGTTCTACACCGTCCTCTTCAGCCATCCCGCGGTCGAGGCGATCACCTGGTGGGACTTTTCGGACAACGGCAGTTGGCAGGGCGCGCCCGCGGGGCTGGTGCGGAAGGACATGACGCCGAAGCCGCTCTACGACTGGCTCCTCGAGGCCTTCCAGAAGCGCTGGGCGACGAATGCGAGCGTGACCGCGGACGCCGCGGGCAAGGCCACCCTCCGCTGCTTCTTCGGGGAGCACGAGGTCCGCGCCAAGCTCCCCTCGGGCGCGGCCCTCACAGGCCGCTTTCGCCTGGAGCGGCACGGGGGCCGGTCCCTCGATGTGCCCATGACCTGACCTCGAGGTTCTTCTATCGTCCTCGTCCCTCGTCCTCGTCCGTCGTCCTCGATTCTCGTCGTTCCTGAGGGAGAGGGGTCGAGGACGAGGACGAGGGACGAGGACGCGGACGATTGAGGAGCAGGAGCTACGCGCCCAGGGCGGCGGCGATGGCGGCGCGGATGACGTCGGCGGAGCGGGCGAGGGCCTGGCTCTCGGCGTCGGAGAGCTTGGTGTGGATGATGCGCTCGATGCCGCCTGCGCCTACGATGCAGGGCAGGCTCAGGCAGAGGCCGTCGAGGCCATACTGCCCCTGGAGCGGCGCGGAGAGGGTGAGGACGCTGTGCTCGTTGCGGAGGATTGCGCCGACGATGCGGAGGACGGCCAGGCTGACGGCGTAGTTGGTGAAGCCCTTTTTCTCGATGACGTGGTATGCGGAGTCGCGGACGCGGCGCTCGACGGCGGCCTTGTCGTCGGGCAGGGAGCCGTGGCTGCACCCTTCGCAGAAGGCCTCGAGGGGCGTGCCGGCGATGTGGACCTGGCTCCAGAGGAAGACCTCGCTGTCGCCGTGCTCGCCGACGACGTAGGCGTGGACGTTTCGCGGGTCCACGCGGCAGGTGCGGCTGAGCTCGAAGCGGAAGCGGGCCGAGTCGAGCACGGTGCCCGAGCCGAACACTCGGCTGGGCGGCAGCCCCGACCGACGAAGCGCCACGCAGGCCATCACGTCCACGGGGTTCGTGACCATCAGGATGCAGGCGTCGCCGAGGTGGGGCGCGAGGGCGTCAACGATGCCGCCGCAGATGTCGGCGTTACGGCGGCAGAGCTCGAGGCGGGTCTCGCCCGGCCGCTGCCTGGCCCCGGCCGTGACGACGATGACGCGGGAGCCGGCGCAATCGGGGTAGCCGCCCGCGCGGATGGTGACGGGCGGGGTGAAGAACAGCCCGTGGTTCATGTCCATCGCGTGGCCTTGCGCCCGCGCCTGGTCGAGGTCAACCAGGACGAGCTCGGTGGCGAGGCCGGACACCTGGAGGGTGTAGGCGATGGTGGCCCCCACGTCGCCCGCGCCGATGATGCTGACTTTGGACATATCCATCCCCCTGTGTCACGGAAAGGCGTTGCTGCTTCTTCTATCGTAATCGTCCCTCCTCCTCGTCCTTCGTCCTCGATTCTCTTGGTTCTGGGCTTGTCCTCGGGAAGAGTCGAGGACGAGGACGAGGACGAGGACGAGGGACGACGAAGGCACCTACTTGTGTGCGGGGGGGATGAGGCCGGCGTCGCGGAGGGGCTTGGCGAGGGGCTCGTGGTCGAGGCGCGCGCCGAGCCGCAGGATGCACTCCTCCAGGAGGTCGCTGGGGTACTTCTCCTTGGCTGCGGCCGGCCGGAAGTCCTTCAGCCAGCGGTTGGCGGCCTCGACCAGGAGGTCCTTCTCGCCCAGGGTGAGGGGGGTGCCGGCGGACTCTTTCTGGACGCAGGCGATGGCGATGGCTGCGTCGGCGGCGTAGCGCTGTGCGGGGGACTCGGCTGCGGCGGCGAGGGCGCGCCAGGGCGCGGCGGCCTCGGCCTTGGGGATGGCGGGCACCCTGCGTGCGAGCGCGCGCAGGCGCCCGGGGGCGTGGAGCACCTCGGGGAGGGTGAGGGTGCCGATGAGGGAGTCGAGGAGCAGCTTCGCGCGCTTCTCGCCCTTCGGGTCGTCGGGGTCGGCGAT
Source organism: Planctomycetota bacterium (assembly GCA_016872875.1). The sequence continues at coordinate 10,016 of VGYW01000017.1, forward strand.
GCGGTTGAGCTGGCGCTCGACCAGGATGTCGAGCGCGCGGCCGCGCGCGTACTCTTTCACGAGAGGGGATTTCGCGATGCGGGCGAGCGCCGCGCAGATGTCGTCGCTGAGCGCGTGGGCGGCCAAGGCGTCCACGAGCGGCACCTGGATGGCCTGGAGGGGGGACCTGCGGAACTTGGCGGCCCCCATCTCCTCGATGCGTTCGAGGTGCTCTGTGGCCATGCGGAGGAGGATGGGGATGGCGTCCTCGGACGGCCTGGCGCCGATGGCGTGGAGGAGCTGGGTCTGCTGCTTGACGAAGTCGGGCGGCTGGCCGCCGATGAAGCGGGTGGCGAGGTTTTCGGGGGTGTTGAGGGCCTCGAAGTCCTGGTAGAGGCGTTTCGCGTCAGGCGCCTGCTCTGCCCCCCGGCCCGCGCCGGCCCACAGGGCCGACAGGGCACCCAGGATCAGAATCTGCGTGCAACGGCGCGGGATACGCATCACCTCTCCCTCCTTGTCAAGGCGGCCAAGGTAGAACGCCCCACAAATGAGGGGACAGAACTGAAGTCCCGAAGGGACAGCAGTGGGTAGCCGGCGGCTTCAGCCGCCGGAACGTGGCACACACATGGCCCAGTCCCGAAGGGACGGCAGATGCCCACGTGAGGGGGACCCGCTACACGTTTCTGTCGTCCCTTCGGGACTTCTCCACTTCTGGCGCAGGGGTCCGGCGGCTGAAGCCGCCGGCAACCTACTACGCTCCCTTCGGGAGCAAGACAGCGGGGCAGCCGAAGGTCAATCCCCCTGATAGCGGGGATAGGAGTTGCTGCCGGGATAGGTCCAGTCGTTGGCCTTGGTGACGGTGAGGCCGGTGTCGAGTTCCTTCTTGCGGGCGCGCAACTCCTCGTCCCCGTAGGTGGCGTAGCGGCCGCCCATGTTGTAGGTGTCGGGGTCGTTGGCGTCGGTGGCGATGCCGAGGAAGGCCGGCTCGAAGAGGTTCGGGATGCCGTCGTCGTCGGGGTCGTCGTAGTCGTCCCCGTCGTTCTCCCCGTCGGCCTCAGCCGCGGCGATCGCGGCGTCCCAGTTGTCGTAGAACCACTTGTGCTGGAACTCGTGGGCGATGGTTTCGGCGGCGCAGAAGGGGCCGATGCCCTGGCCTGTCACGACGACCGTGCCGCCGAGGTCGTTGGTGTAGGTCTCAGGCCCGGAGTTCTCGGTGGGGGCGAGGTCTCGGACGTGGACGTGGTCGTCGCCTGGGAAGTACGAGCCGTATCCCCAGCCCCACATGTACTCCCAGCCGGTGGTCGTGCCGCAGACGTTTCCGGTCTTCCAGTAGTAGAACCAGTTCGGGCCGCGGTCGCGCCCGACGCCTGGGTTGTTGGCGGCCCAGCGGTGGTGGAAGACCTCGATGGGCTGCTGGGCGGTGGCGATGACTGTAGCGCCGTCCACGATCTGCGCCCAGACGCTCTTGAGGCCGAAGTCGGCGTTGTTGGCGGGCAGGCCGGTGAAGCGGGCGCTCACCTCGTAGCGTCCCGTCTTGGTGTTGAGCACGGCCTTGCCCGTGGTGCCGTGCGCGCCGGGGGGCAGCCCGGCGGCGCTGCCGAGCCAGGGCGAGAGGCCCTTCTTCGCCCTCCATTCGAGGGGGGACGCGCCGACCGGGCTGATGGCGGCCCGCACCTTGTTCGCAAGGTCGGCCACGCCCGGGGCGTTCACCGCGAAGCTACAGAAGACCTCGAGGACCCCAGGCGTCCTGGATGTGAAGACGACCTCGGAGTTGCCGACCTCCAGCCACGTGTTTGCGGTCGGGTCGCCGTGGGGGTTGAGGATCGCGACCTGGGGGGTGCCCGTCGTCACGCGGATGAGGTAGGTGCCGGTCTTCGACCACTTGGTGGCGCGCACGCGGACGAAGTAGGTGCCGGGGGCGAGTGCCTGGACGATTCGCGCCATGCGCCCCCGCTCGCCGCTGGCGTCGTCCGTCGCGATCAGGGTCGTCTGGTCGGCCTGGAAGAGCCACGCGGTGTTGTCGTTCAGGGTGTCGGCCCACGTCTCGATCGTGTAGGTGCCGGGGGCCGCTGCGTTGAAGAAGAACCAGTCCTCGTTCCCCGGGGGCCAGATGTCGCCGCTCCTCGGCGGACCGTTCACGATCAGCTCCACGGGGATCGGCTCGTCGAGGTAAATCCTGTCCCAGACAGTGTTCGACTCTCTGAGATTGGCGTCGCGGACCTTCAGGTAGACGGTCTTCGTGTCGTTCCCGGCCGAGAGGGTGAATGGCGGGGTGGGGACGTAGGGGAGCCAGGCTGCGCCGGCGAAGGTGGGCGACTCGCTGGCCATGAACTCCGCCGCCACCCCCGCGCTCGCGTGGTTCAGGGTCACAGGCCGGGCCGCGGTGACGATGGCGCCGTTGTTGATTGCGAAGCGTGAGAGGACCGGGGCGGTGGACCTCACGCTGATCGTGTAGTCGCCATCGTCCCACCACCCATAGGGCTGGACCAGGACATAGTAGGTGCCCGGGCGAAGGGTGCGGGTGATCTTCGACATCAGCCCCGTGCCGCGGTTGTCGTCGTCGTCTATGAACCGCAGGTCCTCGTCGAAGAGGGTCATGAACGAGTCGTCGAGGCTCCCGGGCCAGGTCTCCACGGTGTAGACGCCGGCCGCGACGACCTCGAAGAAGAACCAGTTCTCGTCGAAGTAGAAGTGGATGTCGCCCCACTCGGCCGGGCCGTCCACGATCAGCTCCTCGGCGTCCCACCAGGAGAAGCCGGCCTTGGCCTTCTCGCGGCACGGGTCAGGCTCATCCGGGCCTCCGCTGCCGCGGCACACGGCGGCGGCGATCGCCCCCACGGCGAGCCCGAGGATGGCGCGGCGAACTGCACTTCCGAACCGCATCTGGCACCTCTCTGTCAAATGCTCCCAAGCTCCGCCGCCCGCAAGGCAACTTGCAGCAGCCAAGTATAACCCCACTTGGCAGTGGGAGTCAAAGGGAAAGACGCAAATGGGAAGGAAAAGGTCACTTGGCCAATGCCTCAGGCATTGGGGGGGTGGGCGTGGGGGCGGCTGGGGGCCTTAGGCGCCGGCGTGTGGGTTCCGCGCGAGCCGGGAGGGGGAGCCGCCGGCGCATCGGCCTGGACCGCGGCGCGCTTGGTCCGAATCTGCGCAATGGCCTTTGCGGCCGCGGCCGAGATCACCTGGGTGGAGTGGTCCAGCATGTGGCCGAGGAAGCGCGTGGCGTGCTCGGGGTCCGCCTCGGCCATCAAGTGCACGACGACTGCCGGGTCGCCGCGCTCGAAGCTGAACGAGTGATACCGCAGGCGCCGGCGGCCATGCGCGATCTCGTGCAGCTTCGTCAGCTTCTCGGGGTCGCGCAGCGACCTCAGTTCCTGAACCGCCCACCGCCGGATCACCCCGTGCGGGTCCTCTTCGCGGGTGAGGAAGTAGCTCTCGACCAGGCGCTCGACGAGTTCCGGGTACTCGACCCGCGCGAGGCCTCGGACGGCCGCGGTGCGGACGTGGAGCGGCGTGCGCGCGCTCTTGACGACCTCGACGAAGCTGCCGACGTGGCGATGGTGGACGACCCCCGCGAGGGCAGCGATCGCCGCCTCGCGCACGCTGTCCGGCTGGTGCTCCGAGAGGATTGCCTCGTTGAGGGCCTTGAGGACGCGCTCGTCGTTGCAGCGCTTGTGGATGGCCGCCAAGGCCGCGGCCACCTGCACCCGCAGCTCCTCTGGGCCGTGTGCCAGCGCCAGGCACAGGGAGTGAACGCACCGCGTGGTGCCGAGCTTCTCGAGGTCACGGACCGCGGCCAGGGCCTCCGCGGGCCGTCCCTGGCCGTCCGCCGCGGACTCGATCCTGCGAACGGCTCGTCCCTCTTTCCACCGGTTCAGCAGCGCCCGTATCATCCCTCGGCCCTCGTCGGAGCCTTCCGGCCCACTCACTACTTGTAGCAAATCCCGGCGGCTTCGTCAAGGGCCAAAAGAAGACCGGCGTCCCGCCACGGGGGCGGGACGCCGGGATAGGTGCGAGAGCGGGCGGCAGGGGCCTACGACTTCTTGCTGGTCTTGACGAGGACGGTGCCGTAGACCTGCTCGACCTTTCGCTTGCCGCACTTGGGGCACTTGGGCTTGCCCTTGTCGAACTCCGTCCAGCTCATCGTCGCGCTGAACGTCTTCTTGCACTCGGTGCAACGGAAGTCATAGGTCGGCATTGTGGATGCCCTCCGTGGTGCTCAGTATTCGCCGCCGCCGTACTCGCCGCCGGGGCCGCCGGGGCCGCCAGGGGCCGGCTTCTTCTCCGGGATTTCCGCCACCAGACAGTCGGTGGTCAGGAGCAGGCCGGCCACGCTGGATGCGTTCTGGAGGGCGCAGCGCACGACCTTCGTCGGGTCTATGATGCCTGCGTCCACCAGGTCGCAATACTTGTCGGCCAGCGCGTCATAGCCTTCGTTGGGCTTCATGTCCTTCGTCTTCTCGAGCACCACGGCGCCGTCGAGGCCGGCGTTGTCCGCGATCTGCTTCAGGGGCGACACCAGGGCGCGGCGCACGATGTCCACCCCGACCCCCTCATCGCCCTTGAGCTTCAGGGCGTCCAGGCAGTCGGCCGCGCGCACCAGCGCCACCCCGCCGCCCGGCAGGATGCCTTCCTCCACCGCCGCGCGCGTGGCGTGGAGGGCGTCCTCGACGCGCGCCTTCTTCTCCTTCATCTCGACCTCGGTGGCGGCGCCGACGTTGATCTGGGCGACGCCCCCGGCGAGCTTGGCGAGCCGTTCCTGGAGCTTCTCGCGGTCGTAGTCGCTCGTCGTGCTCTCGATCTCGTTCTTGATCTGCTTGATGCGGCCCTGGATGGCCTCGGAGGAGCCGGCACCCTCGATGATGGTCGTGTTGTCCTTGTCCATCACGACCTTCTTGGCGCGGCCGAGGTCGCCAAGCTCGATCTTGTCGAGCTCGATCCCGAGGTCCTCGAAGAACGCCTTGCCGCCCGTGAGGATAGCGATGTCCTGGAGCATCGCCTTGCGGCGGTCGCCGTAGCCGGGGGCCTTGGCGCACGCGCACTTGAAGGTGCCGCGGAGCTTGTTGACGACCAGGGTGGCCAGGGCCTCGCCCTCGACCTCTTCGCTGATGAGCACCAGCGGCTTGCCGCTTCGGGCGATCTTCTCGAGCAGCGGGATGAGCTTCTGCACGCTCGAGATCTTCTTCTCGTGAACGAGGATATACGTGTCCTCGAGCACCGCCTCCATCGTGTCCGCGTCGGTCACGAAGTAGGGGCTCTGGTAGCCGCGGTCGAACTGCATCCCTTCGACCCATTCGACCGCCGTCTCCATCGTCTTGCCTTCTTCGACGGTGATGACGCCGTCCTTCCCGACCTTCTCCATCGCGTCGGCGATCATCGTCCCGATCTCGTGGTCGTTGTTCGCCGCGATGCAGCCGACCTGCGCGATCTCCTTCTTGCCCTTGACCGAGATGGACATCTTCTTGAGGCGCTCGACGACGGCCTCGACCGCCTTGTCAATGCCCCGCTTGAGGAGCATCGCGTTTGCGCCGGCAGTGACGTTCTTCAGCCCCTCCTCGAAGATCGCCTCGGCCAGCACCGTAGCGGTCGTCGTCCCGTCCCCCGCCGTGTCGGAGGTCTTCGAGGCGACCTCGCGCACCAGGCGTGCGCCCATGTTCTCGTACTTGTCCTTCAGGTCAATCTCTTTAGCCACCGTCACGCCATCCTTGGTGACGGTCGGGGCGCCCCAGCTCTTCTCGAGGATGACGTTGCGGCCTCGCGGCCCCAGGGTGATCTTGACGGCCCGGGAGAGGATTCTCACTCCCCGGCGGATGCCCTCGCGGGCCTCCTGGTCAAACGCAAGTTGCTTCGCAGGCATCGGTTTCTCTTCCTCCGTTACTGTTTGGGGGGTCGGGGAGCCAGCGGCACATCAATCCTGGACGATCCCCAGGACGTCGTCTTCCTTCATGATCAGGTACTCTTCGCCTTCGAGCTTCACCTCGGTGCCGGAGTATTTGCCGAAGAGGATTTTGTCGCCCTTCTTCACCTGCATCGGGATGAGCTTGCCCTCCTCCGTGCGGCGCCCCTCCCCGACGGCGATGACCTTGCCCTGGATCGGCTTTTCTTTTGCCGTATCGGGCAACACGATGCCGCCGGCCGTCTTCTCCTCCGCCTCCAGGCGCTCGACCAGCAGCCGGTCGCCCAGCGGGATCAGCTTCGTCGCCATCCTCTTCATGCTCCTTTCTCATTGAGCCACTTGAACTTACGTCGCGGGCGGGTGCCGCATCCCTGCCGCGCGCCCCACCCTCTCCAACAACGTGCATGGGGAATTCTGAGCAAAAACCGTGCCTTTGCTCTCTCTTGCTCCCCTCACCACACCCAAGTCAAGCCGCGGCAAAGGCTTACACACTGGCACGCGCCCGGCGTCATCCCCCTTCCCCTGCCAAATTGGCAGCGCCCCCTCTCCCCCGCCCCCGCGCCCCGCCTGCCAACCTGACAGCCCGTCCACATCCGCCCTCCCCGCGTCCCGCGCTACATGATCAACTCCCCCGCCTACGGATTTGATCATGTAGTGCGCCGTGCAGCCAACGACATAACCATGGGCCAGTTCAAGGCTTATGGCTCACGATACGGCACTCCATCCCGCGCGCTACATGATCAACCCCCCTTCAGACCCGCAGGACAGGCGATGAGGAACCCAGGAGGCCAGGAAAGGAAAGGCCCCCGCCCTTTCCTCCCTTCCTGCCTTCCTCAGAGGTCCATCCTCTCCGTGCTCTCCGTGCCTCCGTGGTGAGTTCCCCGCAGTGCGCGATTTGGCCTTGACATTGTGTAGGGGGGGGGTATACTCGCCGCCTGTTGACACAACGCGCTCTTGGCGGTACGGGGAGTTCTTTCGCACACACCTCAGCCACTTCCCCACGGGATGGGGAGGCCCCCCGTCCGCCCCGAGCGAAGCGAAAGGGGACGCGGCATGGGCATGGGACGCGGGGTGGCGATCGCGATGGCGATCGGGGCAGCAGTCGGCATTGCCCCGCCGGCTTCCGGCGCAGACTTGCTGGTCGCCAACTACTTCGGGAGCAACATCCTCCGCTACGACGGAGCCACAGGTGTCTACAAGGGCGTCTTCGCTTCCGGCGGCGCTCTCGCTAACCCCTATGGAATCGTCTACGGCCCGGATGGCCACCTTTACGTCTCGAACGCGCCATTCGGCGCGCGCCAGATCCTCAGGCTCCACGGCACAACAGGGGCCTTCCTCGGCGTGTTCGCCAGCGGCTCGGGCCTCTACGGCAACAAGGGCTTGACATTCGGCCCAGAGGGCAATCTCTACGTGGCGAACTCCAACACACATGAGGTCCTGCGCTTCGATGGGCGAACAGGCGCTCCGCTCCCCGCGCCAGGTAGGGCTGGAGCGGTGTTCGCGGCAGGCGGAGGCTTGCTACACACCAACGACTGTGCATTTGGCCCTGACGGCCACCTCTACGCTGTCGGAAGCCCATCTTCATGCGTGTACAAGTTCGATGGGACCACCGGCGCGTTCATGGGCATACACGCTTCCGGCCCCGAATACGCACCTCGAGGTCTCGAGGCTGTGACCTTCGGACCGGGCGGGAGGTTGTACGTGTATGACTGCGATACCGTGGCCATCTGGCGCGAGGATGGCCTTGGCGGATTCGAGGTGTTCGTATCCAATGCAGGTATCAGCCAAGCCAGGGGCCATATCATCTTTGGTCCTGATGCCCATCTCTATGTCGGGGATAACGCAGGAGGTTCCTCCCGTGTTCTCCGCTTCCACGGACAGACGGGGGCTGCTCTGCCTGCCCCCGGCAGGACGGGCTCGGACTTTGCGATCGGGGGCGGCCTCAGCTTGCCCGGTGGTTTGGCATTCATGCTTCCTGCCAATCGGCCCCCAGTCGCCCACGCCGGCCCCGACCAAGTGGTCGAGCAGGCATCGGCTGCGGGGGCGCAGGTGACGCTCGACGGTTCGGCCTCGTCCGAACCCGACGGGAACCCGCTCTCCTATCGCTGGACCTGGCCCGGCGGCTCGGCCTCGGGCGTGAATCCCACAATCACCCTGCCCCTCGGCACGACCACCGTCACCCTCGTCGTCAACGACGGCCAGGCCGATTCCGCGCCCGACACCGTCCTCATCACCGTCAGGGACGCGACTCCGCCGACGCTCGTGGTCCCCGCTCCGATTGTGGTCGAGCAGGCCACGGCGGCGGGGACGCGGGTGTCGTGGGACTGGGTGGCCGCGGATGTCTGCGATGCCGAGGTGGATGTGGTGTGCAGCCCGCCGTCGGGCTCCGTCTTCCCGCTCGGCGTGACGGCCGTGACCTGCACGGCGACCGATGATTCGGGCAACCAGACGGTGAAGACGTTCACCGTGACGGTGAAGGACACGACGGCGCCCGTCATCGAGAGCGTGTGGGCGACGCCGAATGTGCTATGGCCGCCGAACCACAAGATGGCGAACATTGCGGTCGGGGCCGTGGTGGGCGACGTCTGCGATGCGGCGCCGGGGTGGCGGATCGTGGGCGTGGCAAGCAACGAGCCGGTGAACGGCCTAGGAGATGGCGATGCCGCCCCCGATTGGGAGATCACGGGCGACCACTCGCTGAAGCTGCGGGCGGAACGCTCGGGGAAGGGCTCGGGCCGGGTCTACACGATCACCATCGAGGCCACGGATGCGAGCGGGAATGCCGCGACGGCGCAAGTGACCGTGAGCGTGCCGCACGATCAGAAGAAGTAGGCCAGGGAAGGGACCACAGGGACCACAGGGACAACAGGGACCAAAGAAGGAGCGTGGGGATGCGGCATGGTTTCCCCGGGCTGGTCCCTGTTGTCGCTGGGGTCCCTGAAGTCCCTTTCTTTTCTCCCCGTGCTTGACACCCGCTACCCCGCCTGATAGACTGCCCACTGTGGGACCGGCGGCCACCCGACACCCGGCACAGGAGAATGCCCATGGGCGGTCCAAGCGAGATGAATCGGCGCGAGTTCCTGGCGGTGGGGGCGGGCACAGTGGCGGCGCTCGCCACGCGGCAGGCCGTCGCGGCGCCCGAGCCGCGCATCGTGGTGGCACGCGGCGCGGCGAAGATGGCCGCCGACGAAGGGGCCGCCACGCGCCTGAAGGCCGCTCTCGACAAGCTCGGCGGGTTCAAGGAACTTGTCAGCGGCAAACGGGCCTTCATCAAGATCAACGGCACCGACAAGAGCTTCTCGGACGCGAATACCTCGGCCTCGATGACCGCGGCGGTCATCCGCGCCTGCAAGGAGAACGGGGCGAAGGTGGTCAAGGTCATCGGCCAGGAGTGGGACGGCTACGACTGCAAGCGCGCCGACGGCCCGACGCTCCGCGAGGTGATCAAGAAGGAGGGCGCCGAGCTTGAGGAACTCATCCACTGGTGGCTCAAGACCACGCAATACGAGAACAAGGTCCCAAAGGCGGGGGGCTGGAAGGAACTCTGGGTCGCTAAGGAGATCTTCGAGCCCGACGTCGTCCTCATCAACGTCCCCCGCCTCAAGACCCACAATTTCACGATCTACACGGGCTGCGTGAAGAATTGCATCGGCCTCACCTGGCATATGTATGCCCATCACTGCACCGACGACCGCAACCCGAAGGCCGGCGCGAGCGACCAGCACCCCGCACGCCTCAAGGGCTGGGAGCTCTTCCCCGCGAAGCTCTCCAACGCCTACAACGAGGTCTATCGCCAGGCCGTTGACCTGAATATCCTCGACGCCGGCGAGCCGACCTTCGGCTGGGGCGGCCCCAAGCCCGAACGCATCCGCACCTTCCCCGGCAACGCGGTGGTGGTCGGCCTCGACGCGCTTGCGGTGGACGCCTATGGCTGCCAACTGCTCCACGAGAAGGAGCCGCAGCTCATCCCCGCCGGCGCTCTCGCCGACTGGACCAAGGGCGACAGCGTCTACGTGCAGAGCAACCTCACCAAGGGCAACTACCTGGCCGAGTGCCAGAAGCTCGGCGCCGGCCAGGGCGACCTGGCGAAGATCAAGATTGACGAGGTGAAGGTTGACTGAGCGAAGAGCGTCGAGCCACGAGCCACGAGCCATGAGCCACGAGCTTCGGAGTCTGAGGCTCGCGGCTCGCGGCTCGCCGCTCGTGGCTATCTTCTTCGCGCTCCTGACCGGCTGCCCCCCCTGGGCGGCCAAGGCACCTGCGAATCCTGCCGCAGTCCTGCGTGCCGCCGACGCCGCCCTGCCCGACATGGCCTTCACGAACGTGGCCGAATGGCCCGGCGCGCGGCTGTTCGACTACATGGACGGCGCGGCCGAGGCCTACTTCAGGCGCCGATTCGTCACCCTCGCCTCAGCCGACACGAAGCTCGGCAAGACCGATGCCCGCGTCGAGCTCTTCCAGGTGAGGTCCCCAGCCGACGCCAGGGCGCTCTTCGACGACCACGACGACGGGAAGGGCAAGAAGCTCTCCGTTGGCCTCGCCTCTGCCCTCTGGGAGGCCCGCGAGATGGAGGCCATCTTCCACCGCGGCCCCCTATTCTGCCGCCTCATCATCTACGGCGCCAGCCCCGAGGCCCACAAGCTCCTCGACACCCTGGCTGGCGCAATTGACAAGAGCATTCCCCAGTAGCCCGTCGCTCCGCGGCGGGGGATTCCCATGATCGGTCCGATCGGTCGGATCCGTCCGATCAGTCGGATCGGCCTGCCCGTCCGGGGCGGGAGATTTCCGCGTCGGAGACGCGGGCCGCGTCACCCTCCAGTTGTGTAGCCTTGCCTGCGGAAGGCAGTCGCCGTGCGAAAGAGGGCGAGGGTGTTCGCGGCCGGCACGTCGGGCTTGATGTGAAGGCCGGGGCCACCAGCCGCCCGTCAATCCCCAGTTCGTCCTCCACCGCGGTCGGGGCGACGCCGAGATAGGCCGCAAGCACCTCTATTGTCTCGATGCAGATGCGGTCAGCCGGAATCCGGTCGGGCACTTGCTGGCGTATGGCCGTCAACTCGCGCTCGCGTGAGGTCATTCCTCGTGGCCCTTGTGTGACAGTGCGGCCGCGTGTATCATCAGCGCCGGTAACGCCTCAGCGGATCGAAGCGGGAGTTGGTAGTGCGGCCTTCAGGCCGTACGCTCCTCCCCCCGTTCACTGGGGGACTGAGGGGGGCGGGGCGCTGCCCCCACCCCGGCCCTCCCCGCGAGCGGGGAGGGCGAGACGCGGGGGACGGAGCCCCCGCCCACAACAGGGATGCCCCGCTCACAGAACGGGCTAAAGCCCGCACTACAAGCTGCTCGCGCTCTCCGTCGTGGGTGCTGGCCTAGGAAGAGGAACCCACACAGCATGACCTCCCTACAGGTTGGCGTCAAGTGGGTGGCCCTGTTGCCGCTCCTAATCCCAGGGCTCCCTGCCTTCGGTGGTGAGCGTAGCGGCACCCCCTCGCGCGCTGCCGCGTGGCTGCTCGGCGATGGCGTGCAGCCGATCGCGGACCTCGTGAACGCCGCCGAGCCGGGCAAGCTGCCGGCCTTCCGCGACCGCCTCGGCTCCTTCAAGGCCGAGGCGCGGGAGAGGGCGTTACTGGTCACTGGGAGCTTCCCCGAGGCGAACGTGTGGCGCTTCGATCTCACGACCGCCGACGGGCAGTTCGACGTGCGCCGCCTCTACGTCGAGCATGGCGGCGTCGCGTTCCCCGACCCCAACTCGGTTCAGACGCGCCGCATCGGGAAGCTCCTCGGCGACCCCGCCAAGGGGCTGACCCACACGGGGCCGTGGGAGATCTTCAACGGCGACTGGCTCGTGCCCACCGCCCGCGTCGCTCTCGACGGCCAGCACGTCTATACATCCTGGTTCGACCTGCCGAGCCTCGAAGACCAGGCGGCGGGAAGGGTCTACGCCAGCTTCGCACTCGACATCCCGAAGCCCGGCCAGCACGCCATCCGCATCGCGTTCGACGACTTCGCGCGCCACACGCGCTGGCGCCCCGGGGCACGCCAGAAAGAGAAACCCGAGATCACCCACGTGCCAAACCCTCTCCGCCCGCACCACATCGGCTCGATAGCCATCGGCATTGATGAGCGGGTCCGCTCCCTCCAGCGCATCACCCTCAAGCCCGAACTCGCCGGCAAGCACCCCCGCCTCAGCAGCCAGAAGCCCTTCGAACCGGATGACAAGGCGGTTCAGAGCCTGATCTTCACCCTCGACCCCGAGCGCGCCGCGCCCTGGGAGTACAGCGACGACGCGGAGTCCATGGCCTCGGACAACGATATGGACGCCGGGAAGCGTGGCCTGGCCGCCTGCGAGGCCTACGACCGCCTGGTCCCGCGCCTCTCGCCCGACGCCAGGAAGGAGCTCGACAGGCACTTCCTCAAGCGTTTCGGGGGCTTCTACACCTTCTCGGTCTTCCAGCGGAACTACCATCCGACCGGCTACGCCCAGAACCACTGCTCGAAGGCGATCTGGGCGCTCTTGGGAGCCGGGCTTGCCTGGGACGGCCCTGAGGCCCAGAAGTGGCTCGACTGGGCCGTGATGGTGGTCAGCAAGCGGGTCGAGCTCCTCGGCCGCGACGGCGGCCTGGAGTGGATGAACGAATCGCGCGACTACGGCCTCGGCTTCTGGGAGACCTGCCGCAAGCTCATCCTCCAATGCACCGGCCTCGACCTTGCGAAGGGGCCTTTCTTCGACAACGAGTGGCGCTACGCCCTCCACAACGCCCCCGCCTGGCCGAAGGGCCGCGTCCCCGCCCTCATGGCCGGCCAGGGCCTCCGCGAGCAAGGCAACCTGCCCCTGCCCGACGGCGTGATCGCGGCGGACACGCCCACCAACGCGCGCTTCAGCGACGTTGACCAGGTGTTCATGCGGTCAGGGTGGGGCGACGACGCCCTGCGCGTCCGCCTCCTCGCAGGCTCCGTCTTCGGGAAGGAGGGGACGTCGCGCGCCCTCCGCTTCAACTGGGCGCACTGCCAAGTCAACCGCGGCTCGATTGCCATCTGGAAAGGCGTCCACCCAATCATCAACGAGCCGGGCGCTGACCGCACCTACCGCAAGAGCGCGGCCAACGACAACTGCATCATCGTGAACGACACCGACCAGTGGGGCGGGGGACAGGTCTGGCACCCAAGGCTGCGGCTTGACCAGGTGGGCCGCATCGCCTTCTTCGCCGACGGCAAGCTGCTATCCGTCGCCCGCGCCGACCTCACCAACGCCTATCCCCCCGAGGCCCGAATCAAGTCCCTTTCTCGCGTCCTCATCCACCTCAAGCCCGACCACTTCCTCGTCTTCGACCGCCTTGAGACGAACGGCCCCGGCAAGGCCGAATGGCGCTTCCACGCCCCCTTCGTCCAGCCGCTTGCTGGGGCGAATACCTTCGCGGCTTTCGGGTTTCACAGAAGGTCAGGGCGGCCCACAACCTACGACGCTGCCTTCACCAAACTCCCCGACGCCGCCTGCCAGCTCGCCTTCCTGACGCCGGGCGTCAAGCCTGAGATTGGGGTGTCCGATGTCTACTACCGCGGCGACCCCTTCCGCCAGCCGACGCGCCACCTCCGTGTCATCCAGGAGAGCGACGCCCCCATGACCCTCCTCACCGCCTTTGCCCCCAAGCTCCTCCTTGAGGCGAAGGGCAAAGGCGTCTTTGTAGCGCGCGCCGGCGACCTCTCCTGGACCATTCTCGTCGGCGGCGGCACCTGCGACACCCTCACCTCCGACGCCCACCTCGCCCTCGCCGCCCGCAGCCTTCGCACTGGCTCCGCCGAGCTCTTCCGCTTCGGCGGCCGCCGCCTGGAGTTTGCAGGCCGTACCTTCCCAGGCGATGGCGAAGACCTCTTCGCCGCAGCCCAGGAGGCAAAGCCAACTCCTGTGGGTCCAAGTGTCGAATGATGAACGCCGAATGTCGAATGTCGAACTGACGAGGAGAGGGGTCCCGCCCTCGGCTTCATTCGTCATTCGTCGTTCGTCATTCGACGTTCGACACCGGTCTGCCACATGCGCGCAGGAACCCGCGCCAAAGACACCACAAGCTCTACAGTGTCCACCCCTTCCGGTATTCGCGATGGACGAAGGCGTTGGCTTCGGGGACGTTTGTGCAGCGGAGGGCGGGCCAGTCCCAGGCGAGCTTCTTGCCGGCGCGGATGGCGACGTTGCCGGCGAGGACGAGCTCGGTGAGTGGGCTGGCGAAGTCGGGGAAGTTGGCCCCGCACGGCTCGCCGCCGCGAATGGCGCGCTTGAACTCCTCGTAGATGCCGGGGGAGCGGGGCAGGGTCTTGGGCGGGAGGGCGGGCTGGAGCTCTTTCATCTTGGCTTCGGGGATGATGCGGCCGTCGAAGATCGTGGCCTTGTCGCCCACGATGATGTGGCCGTTGTCGCCGAGCTTGCGCTCGGGCTCCAGCTCCTTGGGGCGCTCCGCCATCTTGCCGCCATCGTACCACACGAGCTTCAACTCGGGCATGTCGGCACGGGCGGCGATGCGGTAGGTGATGATTGACCAGACGGGATAGGTTTCGCCGTTGTGGCCGGCGTGGACCGCCTCCACCTCGAAGGACTTTGCCTGGCCGAGCTTGAGCGCCCAGAAGACGCCGTCGAAGGCGTGGCAGGCGATGTCGCCGAGGGCGCCGGTGCCGAAGTCCCACCAGCCGCGCCAGGCGGCGGGGTGGTAGACGGGGTGGTAGGGCCGCTCGGGGGCGGGGCCGAGCCAGAGGTCCCAGGAGAGGGTGGGCGGGCAGGGGGGCGTGTCCTTGGGGCGGTCCATGCCCTGCGTGTTCCACCACCTGCCGGGGCGGTCGGTCCAGATGTGGACTTCGCGGACGGGTCCGAGGACGCCGCCCCAGACCCATTCGCAGAGGATGCGCTGGTGCTCGCCGCAGTGGCCCTGGATGCCCATGACGGAGGCGACCTTCTTCTCGCGTGCGGCCTCGCCGAGGGCGCGGGCCTCGAGCATCGAGTGGGTGAGCGGCTTCTGGGTGAAGCAGTGCTTGCCCATCTTGATGGCCATCATCGAGGCCGGGGCGTGGGTGTGGTCGGCGGTGGAGACCGTCACCGCGTCAATCTGCTTGTCCATCTCCTGGAGCATTACGCGGAAGTCGCGGAAGAACTTGGCGTTCGGGTGTCGCTTGGCCACGCCTGCGGCGCGGCGCTCGTCCACGTCGCAGAGCGCCACGATGTTTTCGGAGGCCATGCCCGCCACGTCGCTGTCGCCCTTCCCTCCGCAGCCGATGCCCGCGACGCCGAGCTTCTCGCTCGGGGCCTTCTGCCCCTCGCCGCCAAGGACGTGCCGCGGCACGGCAATGAAGCCCACCGCGGCAGCCGCGCCGCCAAGGAAGGAGCGACGGGACAGAGGACCGGGCGTACTCATGCATTGCTCCTCATTCGGTTTCTTGCTCCCAAAGGGAGCATAGTGGTTAGCCGGCGGCTTCAGCCGCCGGACTCAGGCCCCAAAACCAGCGAAGTCCCGAAGGGACGGCAGAAACGGGGTGCGGAGCGGCTTGCCGCGGGGGCTCTGCCGTCCCTTCGGGACTGGGCCGTGTGTGCGCCGCGATCCGGCGGCTGAAGCCGCCGGCTAAACACTGGCGTCCCTTCGGGACGGCGATTCCGCCCCTCCACTTGCGGGATAGTGTACTCGGTGAATGTGCGGCGGCGCAGCCCTCCGAGATCGAGGGTGCCATTCTCGGGATGGAGCTTGATCTCCCACTTCCCCATGGCGAACGTGCCAATGATCGCGTCGAGGGCGTGGCCATCGGCTTCACCGAGTTCGTCTACGGGGATCACTCCCGCGTCGAAACTCAAGCCCTCGATGGTGCCGATTGCTATGCACTCCTCCTTGACCTCGATCAGCCGCCCGGCTAGCCGGACGCGGTAGGGTTCCCGCAGAACGCACATGGGCACGCCGGCGAGCAACTCGCGGCGCACGAATGAGTGATGCACCCCGCTGTCAAAGAGCGCGATGGCCGCCTTGCCTTCGATCTCAATCTGCTTCACGAGCCTGCTCATCTTCGGCCCTCATCACGGAGTGGATTGCGGCAGGAAGGCGATGGAGGTCTGGAGGGGGTAGCCGCAGATGCAGCCGGAGGCGGCCTCGGGGACCAGGACGAGGCCGCCCGCGGGGATGATGTTGACCCAGCAGCCGGGGCGGACGACGGTGGCGAGGTCGGTGTGCTCGCCGGTCTTGAGGTCGAACATTCTGGCGTTGGAGTAGCGGCTGAAGGCGCAGCGGGCCGAGGCGGTGATGGTGCCGCAGGTGGGGCTCTTCTGCCACTTCCACACGGGCGCCGGCTCGCCGGTCCGCAGGCGGCAGGCGAAGCCCGTATTGTAGATGACGTCGCCGACGATGGCCGAGTGCTGCACCTGCTCGGCGTGCGGCCCCTGGAGGATGTTGTCGGGCACTGGGGTCTGGGTGTTCCGCCAGAGGAGGGCGCCGTTCGCGGCGTCGAAGGCCGCAAGGTCGTAGCGCACCCGCCGTTGCTTCTCGATCAGCACGTTCTTCGTTCCAGTGATCAGCAGAGTCTCCTGGGCATAGCTGAGGTAGATGCAGTGCTGGAGCTGTTCGAGTGCGGCGGGCTTGGACCAGAGGGGCTTGCCGGAGCGGAGGTCGAGAGCGACCAGGTTTGCCCCCTTGCCCAGGAGAGCGTCGAGGCGGACGCGGCCGTCGGCCGCGTCGCGGGTCTCGGGGTTGGCGCTCTCGACGAAGTAGAGCCGTCCCCCGCCGGCGGCGAGGGTGGGGTTGATGATGACGCCCTGGGTCGGCGCGGGCGCATAGTCCCACAGCTTCTTGCCGCTCTGGCGGTCGAGGGCAAAGATGCTGTCGCTGCACACGACCGGCATGCGGTCGCGCCAGATGAGCACCTCAGTATCGAGGGTCTGGAAGCGATAGGACGCGAGGGGCTTGGTGTCGCTGCCGAGGAGGAGGTCGTCCACAGCGGCGACGTAGCCCCACTCGGTCTTGCACGTTGCAGTGAACTTCGCACGCCCGGTCTTCGCATCGAGGGCGAGGCATTTCGCTGCGGCGGCCACGTAGAGGCAGTCTGCGGTGGCGGCCAGGTTCCCGCAGTTTTTCAGCGCGCCCAGCCGAATGGAGTCGGGCACCTCGCGCTCCCAGAGCGCCGTGCCGTTGTACGCGTCGAGGGCCGCGATGTAGTTGTCGCCCGTGACGAACAGGCGTCCCGCGGCGTAGACGGGGCCGCTGGTCTTGTCGTGGCGGTCGGGCATGCGGCGTGGGCCGGGCCGCCCGAACCACTGGACTGAGGCGGGGCCTGGCGCGAGCGTGTCGCCGCTGCACGCGCTGTTGGCGGGGTCGGCGTAGAGGTGGCTCCACTCGCCCGCCCCTGGCAGCGGCCCTCGACGCGCCGAGCCCGTCCAGATGCCATCGCGGTCCTTTTCCACCTTCCAGCCTGGGATCGCCTCGGCGCCCCACGCGTCCGCCGCGTTTGGAGGGAGGAAGAAGATGACGGTGCCACCGGACGGCCGCAGGACGCGCCAGACGTCGGCTGCGGGCGGCAGGGTCGTCGCCTCTGCCGAGGCGACGACGTTGGCGAAGTACGGCTGGTAACGCACGGTTTCGAGCGTGCCGCAATGGACGCTGACGCGAGAGCCATGGAGGCCGGCCTGTCGGAGACGCTTTCGGGCGGCCTCTGCCTTGGCGGGGTCGCGCTCAAGCACGACCACCTGGAAGCGCGAGCGCTTGGCAATCTCGCAAGGCAGGCTGCCATCGCCCGCTCCAAGGAGGAGGCAATAGCCCTGGTCGCCATCGGCGGCCCTGACGATCTTCTCGGCCAACTGCTTGGGGAGCTTTCCCGCCTCGTCGTCCGGGTAGGGCAGGGGAGACGCTTCTTCTACCGCCTTCAGAGCCTTCGCGCCGGGCGCGAAGCAGTGGACCGCGCCGCTGTCGGTGCTCACGAAGAGGCGGGAGCCGGCCACGGCGAGGCCGTGCGCCCTGCCGGAAACGACGCCTGTCCAGACGGCCTTGCCGTCCGCCGCGCCGTAGGCGACCACGCGGTCCTCGCCCCCCGCGAAGAGCACATCCCCCGCCAGGATCAGCTCGTGGGGGTTGCTGCACGACACGTCCCACTTCAGATACGCCTTGCGTTCGCCGTCGAGTTCCTCGAGACGCTTCTGCTCGTCAGGCGTCCTGGCCTTCTTGGCTCGGAGGCGGCCTGCCTCGATGTAGAGTCCCAGGTCAATGGCTCGGAGGCGGTCCCTCGTGAGGACGTATGCCGTCGGCCCCTCGACAACCAGGCGCAGGCCGGGGAGCGACGCCACCCTCTCCCGCCCGTCGGCCGTCGAGAAGAGGAGCAACCCGTCCTCCCCGCTGCTGTGGACGAGAAGCGTGTCGGCCCGGAGCGCGAAGGTGCCGCCGGCCTTGCCGCCGAAGCCGCCGGGGATGCTTCCGAGGTCCTTGCCGTCGCTGCGGTCGTAGACCTGCGGCGCCGTGCGGCCAGTGGGCACGAACAGCCGAGTCGGCGAAACGAGCAGGTGGCCCTCAGGCGTGACCTTAAGCGGCTGCTTCCAGAGCTGCTTGCCATCCTTCGAGTCAAGCGCCACCAGGTAAGTGCCGTGGTCCGGGAAGAGGCCGGCGGCGAAGTGGACGACCCCGCCCTCGGCCGCGACGCCGCTGCGGATTGGCCAGAGGGAGATCATCCTGCCGTTGCCGGGCAGGCGGCGGTCCTCAGGCCCGGCCCGGTGGCGCCAGAGGAGCGTGCCGTCGTCGGCCTTCAGGCAATAGAGGCAGCCGTCGTCGGAGCCGACATAGACCCGGCCGTCAGCGACGGTCGGGGCGAGCCGCACAGGGCCTTCGGTGGTGAAAGCCCAGAGGAGCCCGCCGGTCCGTGCGTCGAGGCAATAGACCGTATCGTCGCCCGACGAGCCGAAGAAGACCCGCCCGCCGGCCACGGCCAGTTGGGGTGCCCAGTCGTAGGAGAGGGTGGGAGCCATCCAGGCGAGGCGGTGCCAGACGTCCTGCTTCGCGGGCGATTCGGGCCAGGCAGGGCTGGGGGGGACGGAAGGCTGACGAACCCAGGCCTCTTCCAGGGGGAGGGGAAGTGATTCCGCGGTCGAACCGTTGCGGGCATGGTCGCCACGATACGTCGGCCAATCGGCGGCGAACGCCGGGAGCGCGGCGAGGAGCAGGCTCACTATACAGGCGTGGTCACGATGCCGCGGGCTTGACGAAGAACTCATGGTAGAGGGCCCTCACGGCGTCGTGGGCGTCGGCAGCCTTGACGCCGAACATCATGGAGACCTCGGAGAAGCCCTGGTTGATCATCTCGATGTTGACGCCTGCGCGAGCGAAGGCAGCAGTGGCGCGGGCGGCAATGCCCACCGTGTGCTGCATCCCTTCGCCCACGATCATCACGAGGGCCAGGCCCCGCTCCACGCTCACGTCGTCCACCGCCAGGTCCTTGCGAATCCGCTCGACCACGCGGGCCTCCGTTGTGGTGTCGAGGAACTTCTCCCGCAGGATGACCGAGATGTTGTCTATCCCGGTCGGGCAGTGCTCGAAGGGGATGCGCTCGTCCTCGAGAATCTGGAGCAGTCGGCGCCCGAAGCCCACCTCGCGGTTCATCAGGTACTTGCTCATGTAGATCGAACAGAAGCCGGCGTCGCAGGCGATGCCTGTGACCGCGCTGGAGGCCAGCATCCGCTCCGGGACGATCATCGTGCCGGGCGCGGAGGGGTTGTTCGTGTTCCTGATGCAAACCGGGATGCCGGCGTGGTAGGCCGGCTCCAGGGCCTCCTCGTGGAACACGCTGAAGCCGGCGTAGGAGAGCTCGCGCATCTCGCGGTAGGTTATCTCCGGGATGGGGCAGGGGTTCTGAATGATGCTCGGGCTCGCCGCGAACACCGAGTCAACGTCTGTGAAGTTCTCGTACAGCTCGGCCCTCACGCCCGCTGCGACCACGGAGCCCGTGATGTCTGAGCCGCCGCGCGAGAAAGTGACCACCTCCCCCTTCGGCGAGTAGCCGAAGAAGCCGGGAAACACGGTCACGCCCGTCCGCCGGCGGAGCTTCCGCAGGTTGCCGTACGATTCGGGCAGCACGCGCGCGTTGCCGAACTCCGCGCTCACCAGCAGTCCGGCCTCCTTCGGGCTGACGTAGCTCGCCTTGACCCCGAGGCTCCGGAGGTACTCGGCAAAGAGCTTCGCACAGTTGTCCTCCCCCGCCGCCTTCACCGTATCAACGTAGCGCCCGCGATGGCTCTTGTCGCCAGCCAGGCGGGCATTGAGATCGCTGGTCACGGTCTTGCCGATGGCGTCCGAAAGCCCGAGCCCCTCGGCGATGCCGGCATAGCGGTCGGCCACGGCGCGGACCTCCGCCTCCGCCGACCCGAACGCCAGGTAGTGGTCGGCGCAGGCGATCAGCATGTCCGTCACCTTCGTGTCCGTCTTGTGCCGCTTCCCCGGCGCCGAGACCACGATCACCCTCCGCTCGGGGTCCGAGGCCACGATTGCCCCGACCTTCTTGAACTGCTCGGCCGAGGCCAGCGACGTGCCGCCAAACTTTGACACCTTCATGCGGGCGTATTGCTCCTGAAGACCCTTGGAAGAACCACCATCGCCCATATTATAGACGGAACGCTGCCAGACACAAGCGCCCCTTGACGCCACGCGGCCCAATGTGTAGAATCCCCTGCTGTTGCGGGATGAATGGATGGGTGGATGGGTGTCAGACAATCATCCATTCGTCCATCCATCCAATCATCCCCTTTGGTTGCCGCGGTGCCCGCCTCATCACGGAAGCCGCCATGCCCGACCCGCGCGAAAGCCTTTGCTCCGGCTGCGGGACCACCCTCACGCTCGCCCCCGACGCCAGGGCGACCTGCCCGAAGTGCGGCCTGGACACCCGCATCCCAGGCACCCACGACCCCACGCCGCCCCTCGCCCAGCCTACCGCCACGCTGCCCGACGGCGCGGCCCCGACTGTCGCGCTCGCCGATGCGCCCGCAGGGCGGCCGGCCCCCGCGCCCGAGCGCACGGGCGAACTCTCCCTCCCGCGCTACGAGGAGCAGGAGGTCATCGGCCACGGAGGAATGGGCGAGGTCGTCCTCTGCGTCGACCGCGACATCCACCGCCAGATCGCCCTCAAGCGCATGCGTGAGACGCCCGACGCCAAGCCCTCCGACCGCGCGCGCTTCGTCGAGGAGGCCCAGGTCACTGGCCAGCTCGAACACCCGAACATCGTGCCCATCTACGAGCTCTCGCGCGACCCCGAGGGCGGCGTCTACTACACGATGAAGCTGGTCCGCGGAAGATCGCTGGCTGAGATTCTGAAGGACATCAAGGACCACAGGGACCACAAGGACGACAGGGGCGCTCGTGACAGTGCTGGTGGCACAGGCGTCCCGCCTGTGGGCCAAAGGCAAGATGCCTGTGCCACCAAGGAAATCTCTCTCGGCGACCTGCTACAGATGTTCCTGAAGGTCTGCGACGGCGTGGCCTTCGCCCACTCGCGCGGCGTCATCCACCGCGACCTCAAGCCCGCGAACATCATGGTCGGCGACTATGGCGAGGTTCTTGTGATGGATTGGGGCCTGGCGCGCATCCTCAGACCAGACGACAGACGACAGATGACAGATGACAGCGGCCAGAGGGTGGAAAGTCACGCGTCACGCGTCACGCGTCAGGAATCACCCCCTCAAATCGCCTCCGACCGCCAGGAGATGTCCGCCCTCGAAACCCTCGCCGGCTCTATGCTCGGCACCCCGGCCTACATGTCGCCCGAGCAGGCGAAGGGGGAGTTGGACAAGATTGACGCCCGCTCCGACCTCTGGTCGCTGGGCGCGATACTCTACGAAATCTTGACGTTGGAGCGCGCCTTCGCGGGCGAGACCACCTACGCCATCCTTGCCAGCGTCCTGAAAGGCAACATCGTCCCGCCCGAGCAGCGCGCCCCAAGCCGCAACGTCCCGCGCGAACTCTCGGCCATTGTCATGAAATGCCTCAGCCGCACTCGTGCCTGCCGCTATGCCTCTGTCCTCGACCTCAAGCGCGACCTCACCCTCTTCCTCGAAGGCCGCAGCGTCTCGGCGGCGCCCGACACCTTTGCCCAGGCTTTTGTGAAACTCATCAAGCGCAACAAAGCCGTCAGTGCGGCCATTGCCCTCGCCCTATCCGTCCTATCCGTCCTATCCGTCCTATTCGTCACTCGCCTGGCGCGCGAACGAGATAGGGCCGTCGCAAGTGAGGGCCGCGCCATCACCAACGAGAAGGCAGCCATCACCGCCCGCGAGAAACAAGTCAAGGATGCCCTCAAGGCCTCGGAAGTGCTGGCCTACCAGGCCATCCGCGCGGCGGAGGAGGGGCGGTTCACCGAGGCGGAGGCCCGGGCCGAGGCGGCTAGGATTTTCCTTCCCGACGGCCCCTGGGGCTACTACGCCCTTGCCCAGATCGCCATGCAGCGGCAGGACAAGGCGACGGCGCGCAAGCAACTCGACGAGGCCCTTCGCCGCGACCCCACGCACGAGCAATCGCGGGCCGCCCTCGCCCAGCTCCTCGGGGCAGCCGGTGAAGCCGACAAGCTGAGAGCTCTTGTGGCGAGCGCCGGCAAGGCCGGGGATTGGCGCGCCCTGCTCGCCGCAGCCGACGCATTGGTCGCGGCAGGCGGCTCTGAGGGACTCGCGGCCTACGAGAATGCCCTTGCCCTCATGGAGAAGGACCCCACGGTCGAGCGAAAGGTCCTCGATGAGAAGAAGGATACGCACTTCTACGTGCGGGCAAAGGCCCTGTCTGCGGGCTTCTACGACTCCATCCGCAGGCTCCCGGTCGAGGAGCAGCGGCGGCGCATCGCCGCCAAGTTCAGCGAAATCCACGGCACCCCAATCAACCCGACATTCACAGTTGACAAGGGGGCAATCGTGGGCTTGTCCCTCCAGCAGCAGCCTGTCCGGTCCCTTGAGCCGCTCAGGGGCATGCCCCTGCGGTACCTTAACTGCGCAGGCACCCATGTGGGTGACCTACGAGCACTTAGAGGCATGCCGCTCGAGACTCTTTTTTGTGGAGGACCTGTTAACGTTCTCGCCGGCAAGATCGCTGACCTAGCCCCACTAGAAGGAATGCCTTTGGAAGAACTAATGGTGGCCGTTTGCCAAGTAGAAGATATAAGGCCCTTGAAAGGACTACCCCTGGCTAGGCTGCGTTTGGAGTTCCTGCCTGTTAGGGACCTGACGCCCTTGAGGGGGATGCGACTTGAGACCCTAAGTGTCAGGTACTGCCGGCGTATAAGGCACCTGGATCCTCTTCAAGGAATGCCCCTCACCACACTGGACTGTGACTCGACGGGCGTGGCCGACCTCGGCCCACTCAAGGGCATGCGACTCAGAAGCTTGAACTGTGGTTCGACGGGCGTGGCCGATCTCCGCGCACTCAAGGGCATGCCACTCAGAAGCTTGAACTGTGGTTCGACGCGGGTGAGTGACCTGGACCCGCTAAGGGGAATGACATTGACGACCTTGGACTGCTCGGGTACCAGTGTGAGCGACCTTAGCCCTTTGCGAGGGATACCCCTGACTTGCCTGGAGTGCGAAGGGGCTCCATTGAAGGACCTGCTCCCGCTGAAGGGCATGCCTCTG
The DNA here is from genome assembly GCA_016872875.1 of Planctomycetota bacterium. The sequence goes on from VGYW01000017.1 coordinate 33,484, forward strand.
ACAACCCTGCACTGCGCAACTCCCGGAGTGGCCGACCTGTGCCCACTCGACGGGATGAAGTTGGAAACGCTCTCTTTTTCCCCCAATAGAATCACGAAAGGTCTTGACCTGATAAGGGCCATGAAGACCCTGAGACGCATAGGCCGCCAACGCCACTACCTGCACGGAGCGGATGATTTCTGGAAGAGATACGACGCGGGGGAGTTCAGCAAGTAGGGCGGGGGAGGCCAAGAGCCAGTCGGCAGTGAGCAGTCGGCAGTCGGCAGGGGAGGAGGAGGCGGGTGTTCGGTGTTGGGTGTCAGGTGTTGGGGGTGAGAGATTCGCGGAGACTCGCGCGATTCGCGGTCACACGAAGAAGGTGTTCGGTCTTCGGGGCAAGAGGGCCGAAGATAGCCGACAGGGGCCGCGAGCGCCCAAGCGGCCGGCGGGCATTGACTTCGGCAGTGGCGTACCGTAGAATGCGTGCGAAAGAAGGAGCGACAGCCGCTCACCGTGCGAAGGCGGTTGGATAGTCATGGACATTGACGACTTCGTCTGGCTGCCGGATGTCGTGGACAAAGTCGCCGTCAAGCACGGCTTGACGCAAGACGAGGTGGAGGAGGTGTTCTTCAACCGCCCGCAGTTCCGATTCGTTGAGTCGGGCTTTCGGCCGGGCGAGGACGTCTACGCCGCCCTGGGCCAGACGGATGCGGGGCGGTACGTGATCGTCTTCTTCATTCTGAAGCCCGGGCACCTGGCGCTCATCGTCAGCGCCCGCGACATGGACCGCAAGGAGCGCAGGAGATACAAGCGTGGCTAGCCAAAGGAAAGCAACGGCCATTTCCAGAGCCAGGAGCATCGAGCACCTGGGCGAGTTCTGGGATTCCCATAGCTTGGCCGACTACTGGGGCCAGACCCGGGAGGCCCTTTTCGAGCTTCGCGCCGCGCGCCGACGAAGGGTGACCATTTCGCCTGAACTCTATGCCCAGGTCGAAGCGGAGGCTCATCAGAGAGGGGTCTCGCCCGAAACGCTGGTGAACCTGTGGCTGACAGAGCACGTTGGCACGAGATAGGCGCGCCGGCGTCGGGGAGGAGTAATCCAGGATCAATGGGGCCGATGGATCAAGGCCGACGAGTTCTGGAAGAAGTATGACGCGGGGGAGTTCGGCAAGTAGGGCGGGGGGAAGGCAGAGGGCAGACGGCAGGGGAAGAGAAGCCAGGTGTTGGGTGTCAGGTGTTGGGGGTTGGGGGCAGGGGAAGACAGGTTATCGGTGTTCGGTGTTCGGTCTTCGGGGTATGCAAGAAGAAGACAGCCCCAAGAGGTGGAAGGCGGGGGGTGTTTCACGGTTCCAGTTCGTCGAGGATGAGCGCGCGAATGTCGTGGACGCGCTTGAAGACTGGATCGTTGGTGAGGATGGCCTGGCAGCCGGCGTGGGTGGCGACGGCAACCTGAAAGGCATCGGCGAGGCGGAGATCATAGGTCGCGCGGGTGCGGGCGGCGCATGCGGCTTGCTGCTCCCCGATCGTGTGGAACTCCGTGTCCTCGCCCTCCACAATGAGGGTGTGGTAGGATGCTTCGAGATCGGCCAGACCCAGTCGGAGCGGGTGGACAAGGCACTCGGCCAGGGTGACAGGGGATGTGACGATGAGGACGCCCCTGCGCGCACGCGCGGCGAAGAAACTCGTCATGCGTTCCGCGTAGATGGGGTTTCGCTCGAGGTGGTAGATGGCAGGCGCAGAGTCCATGAGGACCGCCGACACGCCGTCGAGCGCCTCTTCAATCCTCACGGCACGCTCCTGCGCTCATCGGATTCCTGCCGAGTCCGGGAGACCCACTTCTGGGCGTCCTCGCCGCACAGGGGGTAGGGTGCGCTGCCTGCGAGGTCCTCCCAGCGTGGACGCGGCTTGGTTGACACCTCGGATGCCCGCAGGCGCGCGACCAAGCGCTCGACCAGCAACAACTGGTCCCCGCGCGCGAGGGCTTCCGCCTCTCTCAGAACATGCTCATAGGGCGGTGAAGCCATGGTCTCAGCTCCTTCCTGTGATCATCATACAGGGCAGCGGGCAGGAAGTCAAAACCCCAACCTCAGCGGAAGCGCAGGGCGAAGAGGTCGGCGTCGCGCAGGGTGATGCGCAGGCGGATGGGGGTGCCGGCAAGGGCAGAGAGGTCGCTGCCGCCTTTCCAGGTGACAACGTATCCGAGGGAGTCGCCGAAGATGTCGGGGCAATCGGCCAGGGCGTGGCCGGGGAGGGGCTTGCCGGAGGGGTCCTGAAGCTCGACCTTCACTGTCCCTGCGGCAGAGGTCGAGAGGTTCAGGACGAGGCTCTTGCCCGCGAAGACGAACGGCTTCGTGCGCAACTCCCCCCCGCTCCACGTGGCGCTGGCCGACACAAAACCGTCCATCCGCAGCGTGTAGCGGCGGATGGTGACCCTGTCACCCGTCCAGTAGCCCTCCGTGGCGTAGAGCGAGAGCTCGTTCGGGGAGTTGGGCAGGTGGCTCCTGGTCTCGACCACGTGCCAGGCGATATAGTTGTCGCCGTACTTCCAGTTGTCCTTGAGCCGCAGGCCGGGGCGAAGGAATGCCTCGGTCCAGCGGCGAAAGGTCAGGCCGTCGCGGCTGATCATCAGCAGGCCCTCGGTGAGGGCCGTGCCGTAGCGGGGGTTGGCCTTCGCACGAAGCCTGCGGTGCTCGGGCTCGGGCAGCGCCTCCATCGCGGGGGACCAGCCGCGGTCTATGTAGCGGGTTGGGAAGCCGATGAAGATGTGCGGGGCGCGATGGTAGGGCTTGATCTGGTTCGTGTAGAGGTGCTCCTTGGCGGCGCCTGGGTAGGCAAGCCACACGGGCTCGGTCCAGGTGATGAAGTCCTTCGAGGTGGCGGTGCGGATGTCGCGGAGGCCCTCGCGGAAGTCGCGGACGTAGGCCCGGTACTCGCCGCGGGCGGCGTCCCAGAAGGTGATGTTCTGTGTGTCGAACGCGCCCTGGGTGATGATGGGCTTGCCGCCGTTCATGGGCGACCAGTGCAGCCCGTCGGGCGACTGATAGGCCAGGAGCCCCTTGCGCCAGCCGGCGGCGGCGACCGCCTTGTAGCGGGCCTCGCGCGGGCAGGCGGGATTGGCGTCCACGAATGGCGAGAAGTCGTGGCACAGCTCGCCCATCCGCAGGATGTTGTTCTTCGTCGAGCCGCCGAACTCCACGAGGCCAAGCTCGGGCCTCGTCCACGCGATGCCGTCCTTGCTCTCGGCCACGCAGGTGACCATCGGGTGGGCGTCTACGACCTTGTTGCCCTCGAGGTTCATCTGGTGGCCGCGGTAGTACATGCGATAGGCCTCGCCATCCTGGAGCACGGTGACGTAGTTGCAGCCGTTGCCCTCCCAGGGGGCGTCGAGGGTGAGGACGATCTCGCGTGGCACAGGCTCGCGGAGGCGGAACTGTGCGGCGCCGTCCAGGCGCTCGATGAGATAGTCATCCACCATCAGCTCCAGGCGCGAGCCGAGCTGGAGCGGCTCCGCCGCCTGCGCGAGCGCAAGGACAATGAAGACGAACGCCAAAGCCAGATCGAGTCGAGCGGAGATCATCGGGAACCCTCCTTGGTCTTTGGTTCTGGCTTGTCGTCAGCAGGGCTGCTGTCGAGTCCCAAGGCGTACTTCTCGTTCAAGACCATCGCGCGCACCTTCTCGGCCGAGTACTGAAGGCGCTCAACTCTCTTTCCGTCCTTGTCCGTCGTCACGACAGAGGCCCACTTGGGCTCCCGGAGGAATGGTGCGAGAGCATCCTTGACCTTCTGGGAACGGTCCCCGGCAGCGAGGAGAGCGTGGCAGGCGTCGAGGCGTGGCCACGGATGGTACGCCTCTGTAAGGCGCAGCAGAAGGGGGCGGACGCGCCTGGCGAAGATGGCCGGATGGCTGTTGAGGTATGCCCCCACTCCCCGGTTCTCCTCTAGTTGCAGGGCGAGATTGAGCCAGGCGTCGCGCGGCTGGTTCAACCAGTAGTTCTCGAATGACCCGTTGATGATCTGCGAAGGGTCGTTGGTTGGCCAAGCCGTGCCCGCCTCCACCAGCCCCTCCTGCTGCAATGCCCAATACGGTATGAAGGTGGTGGTGCCATGGCGCTCGTAGTTCCGCTTGCGGGCCTCGGCAATCTGCTGCACATCACTCCAGTCCGGGTAGTACAGCGCCTCGGATGGCACACGGAGATTGGCGACCAGTTCGTCAACCAGGCGTTCCTGTTTTATGGCGATCATGGCCTCCCGCATCTCCTTGCGCGTTTGGAGGAGCTTCATCAGGAGCACGGCGGCCGAGCAGAGGAAGGCCCCCGCGAACAGCCATCCCGCCATCGCGCGGAACCTCTTCCTGCGCTCGGTCTTCTGCCTTAGGAAGGGAGACCCTGCCGATGGCGATGATGCCCGCTCCCCATGGATGGTCCTCCCGGCATATTCGAGCGCTGCCAGGATGTCCTCCCTGCTGAGTTGCGGGTATTCCTTGAGCACATCCTCTGGCATCATGCCCTCCGCAAGGCTCCCAACGATGATAGCCACGGGGACCCGGGTGCCTCGGATGCATGGGTCGCCGTGATGGATCTCGGGGTCAATGCTGATACGCGTCTTCCAGAGCTCGCGTGCCATACGCACGTCCTCCTGAGTGTCTTGTGAACCCTATTCTACCCTCCAGGCGCCGGCGGGTCAAGACTTGGCGCCTGTAACGGAAGTGGCCGCGGAAAGTGCGTGAGCCTGTGGGAGTGCGGCGGCTTGACGCCGCTTTCCATGCGCCTTGGGGCAATTCAAAGGCAGTCGCACCGCACCGGGCACCCGGACCCACAATGCACCTCACGGAGCGTCATCTTTCTCGGGGGGCCTCGGGCCGTAGTGGGGGAGGGGCTGGGTGGCTTCGTAGGCGCCGAGGTCGGGGGCGGCGCCGAGGAAGTC
>VGYW01000018.1 GCA_016872875.1 Planctomycetota bacterium
TACTGGCAGGAGTCTAACCAGCGGGCCGATCGTGGCCACTGCAAGCGGCGGCGTCGTGAACTCAGACTACGAGGCATCAAACTGTCCCAACTCAGGAAGTGCTTCAATGTTTTCTAGCGTTGTAGTGCTAGGGATCGGAGATGCGACACCGGCATCATCGAGTGCGGTGTCCCCGGAAGTCTATGCGGCCAAACCATTAAACCATTAAACCATTATCCCGGGACAAGCCCTTGAGCGATTGCCCCCAAAACTATGAATGCCTTCCTCACATCCTGTTCTGTCATGTTCTCCGAGAATGCGATCTTGAAGGGCACACAACCTGCCTTCTCAAGGTTGATGTATCTGGCGTCAAAAGTCACCACCAATGCCGCTAGCCCCCGCCTGCCGAGCTCCTGCGCCATACCTCCGGGGTCAGCTTCAGAAAGACGGCAATCCTCTTCATCAATCTCGGCCAGGATTTCCGCCCGCATGTCCTCGCTAGCCTTACTCTCGCGATCCTGAAGCTCATTCAGTTTCCTCAAGCGCTCTTCGTCCCGCTTGTCGACCGCAGAGCCGATCAGGGCGCTCAGCTCTCTTCTGGAGACGTTAGGCGGGACATCGATCCCGAGGGAACGCGCGTATTCTATCTGCGGGATGGTCGGGAGAGCTTCTTTCTTCTTGACAGGAGCGGCCGTCTTGTCCGAGATCTGGAGCACTACGCCACACTTGGGGCACTTCCCGCTCTTTCCCACGAGCGAATCAGGAGCCACGAGGACGGCCTGACAGGCATTGCACTTGATGTCCATCGAGATCCTGCGAGTTCTTGGCCGTGCCAACGACGGGCTGCTGTAAACATGGTAGCTTGGCCATTGTGGAAAGCAAGTCCATTCTGCAATTGCCTTGTTGCGAAGCAGCGCTTCGCAACGAGGACGGGTTACGGCAGCCCGCAGTATAGGTCCTCACACCTCCCCATTGTACCATCATTGTTGTGGCAGTAGACGCGGCCGGGGCGGCCGCCGTAGGTGAAGCTCGTGCAGGTGTAGGAGGGGATGCCGGCGTTGAAGGGCGACCAGGTGCGGCCGCCGTCGGTGGAGCGGATGACGCCCTTTCCGCCGGCGAGGGTGGACATGAGCATGACCTGGGGCCTGATGGGGTCAATGTAGATGCCGCCGCCGTCGTGCTGGCCAAGCTCGGCCCAGGTCTTGCCCGCGTCGGTGCTCTTCCAGAGGGTGCCGGGGCGGCGGCCTTTGTGCTCCCAGTAGTTCTCGGTCTGGCCCGTGGTGATGAAAAGGGTGGCATCCTCTTTGGGATGGTGGGCGAGGCCGTCTATGCCCCAGCCCTCTTTGCGGGCGAGCTCCCAGGTGCGGCCGCGGTCGTGGCTGGCGTGGAGGCCGTGCTTCTTGAGGCACTGAAGGTAGACGTGTTGGCCCGAAGGCGATACGGCCAGTTGGACGCCGTTCGTGGCCTTGAGGTTCTGCTCCCAGGTCTTGCCGCCGTCGCGGGAGGTGAAGACGCCGAGGGCGAAGTCGGAGAGGTGCATGGTGTCGGGGGCCGAGGGGTCGAAGACCAGGTGGTTCCGCCCGTCGCCGCTGCCGCCGAACTCCTTGTCAATGTCGAGGAAGAGCGCCCAGGTCTCGCCGCCATCGGTCGAGCGGAACATTCGGGGCTTGACCTTCTCGTCCTTGAGCAGGTGTCGGACGCAGAACCAGGTCTTGGGGTTCTTCAGGTGCTGGCGGACGAATGGGGCGTTGTTGTTCTCCCACTCGTCCCCCCAGTGGGCGGGGTCGGTGTTCGCGGCACGCCAGGTCTTGCCGTCGTCGCGGGTGGAGAAGACGCCCTGGTCGTAGGCCCCGACGAAGACGACGGCGGGGTCCTGGCTCGACACGGCGGGGCCGTGGGCGTAGCAGAGGATGTTGATGCCCGTGGCGCAGCCTGACCAGGAGCCGCCGGCGTCGAGGCTTCGGGCCATGAGCGAGCTGTCGCACTTGAGCCACGTCTTGCCGTCGCAGGAGACGGCCAGGCCGCTGCACTTCCCCTCGGGCGAACTGTAGCGGTTCATCCCCGGGTAGGTGCCCAGGCTCCATTTCGCCTCAATCGAGAACGGTTCCCAGGTTTTCCCCCAGTCGTGGCTGAACTTTTGCTCGCGTTGCGCCCAGACCATCACCGTGCCGTCGGGCGAGACGGCGAGGCCGCCGGGGAAGCGCCGCCCAGGCTCCCAGGAGTGTCGGACGGCTGCGACCTTCTCGAAGCTCTTCCCCCCGTCGTCCGTGCGGTGAACGCCGCCTGCCGCGTCAAGAGCGAAGACGGTCGCGGGCCGCGTCTTCCGGTCGCTCGCGCATTGGAGATTGAGGACCACGCTCCCCTTGAGCTGAAGCTCCCAGGACTTGCCCCCGTCGTGTGAGACGGCCAGCCCCTCCGGCGTGCGGCCGCTCACGTAGAGCGCCCCATCAAGCCCCGCGAAGGGGAAGGGCGGCGTAAGGGGGTGTGCGCTTTTGACTGGCGGGCGGGCAAGCTCCTGCCACGTCTTCCCGTGGTCCCGCGAGGCCCGGAGCACCAGCGCGTGGTCGAGGGCGTAGACCGTCCCGTCCGGCCCGACGCTCAGGGTGATCCCCCAGCTCAGCGGCTTCGCATCGCCGAAGGCGGGGGGCTGCCCGTAGGCAGCATCCCAGGTCTCGCCCCCATCGTGGCTAGCCCAGACCATGTTGCACGTGCCCCAGTAGAGGTGCTTCGGCTCCTTCGGGTCAATCGCCAGCGTGCGGTTGAACGAGAATATCTGCTTTCGGGCCATGAGCCTCTGCTGCACAACTGTCGCCCGCTGCCGCCACGTCAACCCCCCGTCGAGGGACTGGAATGGCCCCGTCAGATCGGTGATGCACCAGGCTTCCTGGGGATTCGTCGGGTGCGAGAGCACGTCCTCGATCCACCCTCCCCCTCCCGGCCCGAAGCCTTCCCACAGAGCCGCGCCATTCGCCGCCGCGGCCAGCGCTGCGACCATGAGGGTCGGAAGGAGGGTCCGTAGTGCGGGCTTCAGCCCGTGTCTTGACGGCCTGAAGGCCGCACTACAGACTTGTTGGGCAGCAGGCTTTTCATCGGTCATCTGCCCCGCTCCTTCACATCGTAGCACGAGAGCTTGTCGTGGTGGCGGAGGTAGAGGCGGCCGTCGAGGACGACGGGGTGAGCCCAGACGTCGCTGCGGCGGGCGTCGCCGCCGGGGAAGGGGAAGCGGCTAATGATGCGGAAATCGGCGGGGTCGGGCTTGATGAGGGCCATCGTGCCCGACTGGGCGAGGTAGTAGAGGCGGCCATCGGCCCAGACCATCGAGCCCATCGTGAGCTCGTTCGTGCGGTGGAGCGTCTTGCCGGTCAGGGCGTCGAGGCACCCCACCCCGTTGAACTGGCGATACCAGGAGCCGTAGATCACGTCGCCCACGGCCACGGCGCTGCCGTGGCAGGTGTCCATATCGCAGGCCCAGAGCTCTTCGGTGCGCACCTTCTCGCCCTCAACGACGATGCGGAAGAGCCTGGCGTGGGTGTCGGAGGCGGCCAGGAACACGCAGTCCTTGTAGAGCGTCGGGGTGTTGGCCAGCACCTCCCAGCGGGTGGGCATGGGCACGGTCCAAAGAAGCTTGCCCGTGTCGGCGTCCACGCTGAAGGCGTGGCGGCCGGAGCAGCTCACGAGGTGGCGGCGGCCGCCGAGCTCGAAGAGGATGGGTGAGGAGTAGCCGGGGGCGTCGGCCTCCTTGACGGGCTGAGGCAGGTCGCCGCCGCCGAACTTCACGGTGCGCTCGAAGAGCAGTGGCTCGCTGGCCCAGGCCGTCTCGCCCGTCTTCTTGTCGAGCGCGGCCATGAGCGCCTTCTTGCCGCCGGGCGTCACAATAACGCGGGACCCGTCAATGAGCGGATGGTGCGCGATGGCCCACATGATGTTCCGCCCCTCGAAGCGCTGGATGAGGTCAACCGCCCAAAGCTCCTTGCCGTCGGCGGGGTCGAGGCAGGCGATGCGGTTGTGGGCGTTGATGTGGTAGAGGCGGCCATCGTCGTAGGTGCAGGAGCCGCGCGCGCCGGGGTAGGAGCCTTTCCACGAGCGGCCATTCTTCGAGCGCCACCTCTCCTTGCCTTCGAGGTCGAAGGCGAAGATGATCAGCTCCTCGCCCACGTCGCCCGTGATGTAGATTGTGCCCCTGACGATGATGGGGGACGACCAGCCGCGTCCGAGGCCGCTGACGGACCATAGCATCTTCGGCCCGCCCTCGGGCCACTCCTGGAGCAGCCCCTTCTCGTCCGAGATGCCGTCCCGCCGCGCCCCGCGCCACTGCGGCCAGCCCGGTTCCTTCGAGGCGGCGAGGCGGCCGACCTCGCCCGCAATGCCTGCCGTGACTGCCAGGAGGATAAGCGCAAGAGCTCTGCCCACACTCACTCCTTTCGTTCCAATGGGAAGATCATCTTCGCAGCATGGGCGGGGGTTGTCAACTGCGTTTGATTGGGGGCAATGCCTGACTTAGAATAGCCGCTCGCATTTGTCGCTGTGGTCCTTGTGGTCGCTGTGGTCCTTTCGGCGAGAAGGGACCACAGGGACCACAAGGACCACAGGGACGGCACATTGAGGACAGAGCCCATGGCACGAGAGTTTCAGTGCGATGACTGGCAGAGCTACAAGATGGACTACCGGCAGCCGCACAGGGCGGTGGAGCCGCTGGAGAGGGAGATTGCGGTTGTGGATGCGGCGCTGGCCGAGCTGCACGAGGCGGGCGTGCTGCCCCACACGAGCTACGACCAGGCGAAGATGCTGGCCCACCGCAAGGCGGTGGCTGAGCTTTTCGAGATTCCCTGGACGGCGATCACGCCGCGCGTGCAACGGTTGCTCTACGCGATCAACGCCATCGCGCAGCCGCAGAACATGATCGCGGCGGGGGTGTTCTGCGGCAACACGTTCATCTCGAACGCCGGGGCCGCAGTCGGGCCGGGGGCGTGCTACACGGCCAAGAACCTCATCGGGGTGGAAATCAAGCCGAACGAGGCCGACCGCGCGGAGCGAAACGTGCGGCGGATTGACCCCACAGGCGTCGCCCGCGTGGTCGCGGCCGATGCCATCGAGGTGTGCCGCAACTTCCCCAAGCCAATCCATCTCCTCTATCTCGATGCCGACGGCGGGCCTGAGCTGGGCAAGGGCATCTACCTGACCATCCTCCAGGCCGCGCTCGACAAGATGCCGCCGGGGGCAATCGTCCTCGCACACAACAGCGTGAACGGCGCTGGGCAGCTTCAGCACTACTTCGCCTTCGTCCGAGACAAGGCGAGCTTTCAAGAGAGCGTGAATGTGGTTCTGGATGGGGAAGGGCTTGAGGTGTCGGTGAGATGACAGGGTTGCGTGCCGCGTCCCACGTGCCGCGTGCCAAGAGAAGGGCACCGGCTGGCTGCTTCCTGGCACGCGGGACGCAGCACGCGGGACGCATCGCTTGCACTGAACTGCTCTGAACAAGGGATCCTCTCATGGCTAAGAAGAAGACCGCGGCAACATACTCGGCGCATTACATTTCGGGCACCCACTGGGACCGCGAGTGGTATCGCCCCTTCCAGGAATACCGCCTGCTGCTGGTGGAGATCATTGACGGGCTGCTCGACCTGATGGAACGGAGCACGGACTTCAGGTATTTCCACCTCGACGGGCAGACGTGCGTGCTGCGCGACTACGTGGAGGTGCGGCCTGAGAACGAGGGGCGGCTCAAGAAGCTGATGCAGGACGGGCGAATCCTGGTCGGGCCGTGGTTCACGATGCCCGACCTCTTCGGCCCTGGCGACGAGGCGCTGATTCGCAACCTGTTGCTCGGCCGCCGCATCGCACGCGAGTGGGGCGTCGAGCCGATGCCCGTGGCCTACACCTGCGACATGTTCGGCCACCCGTCCCAGATGCCGCAGCTCTACCAGGGCTTCGGCCTGCGTCACTGCGTGCTCGGCCGCGGGACGAACGAGCACACGACCCCCGCCTTCTTCACCTGGGAGGCGCCCGACGGCTCGCGCGTCTTCACGTTCAAGCTCCAGGACGCGATGGGCTACGGAGCCTTCGTGGGCTCACGGCAGGTGATCGAGCACGCGGCGCCCGACGCCGATCCCCAAGAAGTCGAGGCGAAAGCCATAGAGAGCTTCGCCCGCTACATCGGCCACGAGATCAGCCGCACGAACGGCTCGGTCCTCTGCTTGATTGATGCTCTCGATCACATGCCGCCCGCCACCGATGCGCCGCGTTACCTTCGCATGGTCCACAAGGCCTGCCCCGATGTCCTGGCCAAGCACTCCACCCTCCCCGCCTTCTTCGCCGAGGCGGAGAAGACGGCGCGCAACCTGCCGGTCCGACGCGGAGAGCTCCGCGAGCCGTCCAAGACCCGCAACGGCTACCTCTGGCTCATCCCCAACTGCGTGTCGAGCCGAGTTCGGATGAAGCAGGCGAACGACGCCTGCCAGACGCTCCTCGAGCACTGGGTGGAGCCGTTCCTCGCCATCGCCAACATCGAGGGGGCGGGCATCCCCGACCGCTTCCTGCGCATCGCCTGGGAACACGTCCTAACCAACCACGCCCACGACAGCATTTGCGGCTGCTCGATTGACCAGGTTCACCGCGACATGATGCACCGCTACGACCAGGCGCGCACCCTGAGCGAACAACTCCGCAACAAGGCGTTCGGCGCGCTCACCCGTGGCCTCGCCGACCTTGCGAAAGAGCCGCCCGAGTTCACCGTCACCATCGCCAACCCCGTGCCCCAGCGCCGCCGTGAGGTCATCGTCTTCCCCGTTGACCTGCCACTCGACTGGCCGACAACGTTTCACGAGGGCTTCGGCGGATGGCAGGGAATCAAGTCGTTCACCCTCCACGACGCCGCGGGCAACGAGGTGCCCTACCAGCGGCTCGCCGTTGACTCGAAGACCATCGAGCGGACCCGCTTCGCCCTCCCCGCCACGTGCGGGCAGGGGGAGTTCAGCCGCTACACGGTCGCGGCGGAGGTCGAGCTGCCTGGCCTCGGCTCTACCTCGCTCCTGGTCAAGCCGTGCCAGGCGCCGGTGCGCCGAATCGGTTCGCTCCGCACCGGCCCAGCCCGCGCCGAAAACGAGCACTTGGCTGTCGCGATTGCGCCGAACGGAACACTGACAATCACGGACAGAGGCACGGACGAGGTCTATAGCGACCTGTTGACGTTCGAGGACCGCAGCGAGATCGGCGACGGCTGGTTCCACACGCACAGCGAGACCGACGAGATCGCGCTCTCCACCGCCTGCCCCGCCCAGGTGATCGTGGTGGCCGACGGCCCGGAGATCGTGACGTTCCGCGTGGCCGTCACGATGAGCCTGCCCGCCCGCTTCGACCGGCTCACTGAGCGCAGAAGCGCCGAGCGGGTCCCTCTGGCCATCACCAGCCTCATCAGCCTCCGCCGCGGCGCAAGAACGGTTGAGGTCGAGACCATCGTCGAGAACAACGCCGAGGACCACCGCCTGAAGCTCCTCCTGCCAACCGATGCCGCGGAGGCGAAGACCTATCTGGCCCACCATCCCTTCGACCTCGTGGAGCGTAGGATCGCCCTCGACCCCGAGACCGCTCGCTGGCAGGAGATGGAGCAGGTGGAGAAGCCGTTCCTCGGCCTCCAGGCGGTCGGCGCGGGCAAGCGGGGCCTAGCCTTCCTCTCGGCTGGCGGCCTGCACGAGGGGGGCGTGGCCGACGACGCCCGGCGCACCATGCTCGTCACGCTCCTGCGCTCCTACCGCCGAACGGTCGGCACGCCGGGCGAGAGCGACGGGTTGGAGCTGGGCACGCTGCGCTATCGCTATGCGCTGATGCCCTTCGCGGGCGAGCTGCCCCGCGCCGAGGCGCTGTGTCAGCTCGCGCGGCTCCAGGCCGGCCTCATCACGCGGCAGACGGGGCGCCAGTCCTCCGGCTATCCCTTGATGGCTGGCTCCGCCGCCTCGCAGTCGTTCGTCGAGCAGCGCGCGGGCGCCCTCGTCGTCTCCGCCGTCAAGCGGGCGGAAGATGGCTCGGCCCTCATCATCCGCCTCTGGAACCCCACGGGCGAGGCGTGCCGCGAGACCCTGACCCTGTGGCGTCCCATCCGTTCCGCCGCGCTCGTTGGCCTCAACGAGGACCCCATCGCGGGCGCCCCCCCGAAAGCTCGCGGCAACCAGGTCACCCTGAAGGCGAAGCCCCACGCAATCGTCACGCTGCGCGTGGAGCTTGACAAGACGGCCGCAACCTCGTAGCATTGTGCTGCAAAGACTTGGGGACCGGGGCTATCCTCATCGTGGGATTGGAGGAGGAAAGCTCCCGGGATTGGGGACAAGGCCACCGGCACCCAAGGGGTGACGACTAGCAGGATCTGACTGCACACATCGAGCATCCGTGTCAGGTACGCGAGGGTGCGTGCCATCGGGCCGGGGCGCGCAGCCGACCTCGCGGCGCCGACGGCGGCTTGTCGGAATGCGTCCGCACCAGGGTCGCACGGGAGGCTTAGAGGTGGGCGCAGCGCCGATCGTGGTGTTGCTCGTCGAGGATGTCGCGCAGGAAGCGCGGCTGACCGAGGCCATGCTCGCCAGGGCCTACCGCGGCGCCTTCCTGGTCCGGCGGGTCCCCACGCTGTCCGCTGCCCTCGAGCGCCTGAGCGCGGGCGGGGTGGATGTGGTCCTGCTCGACCTGGGGCTGCCGGACAGCCAGGGCATCGCCACCCTCCTGTCCGTCCGCCAACACTCCCCCGAGACCCCCGTGGTGGTGCTGACCGGCGCCGACGACGATGACCTGGGGGTGCAGTCCGTCCGCGCCGGGGCGCGCGAGCACCTGGCCAAGGGCCAAGCCGGGGCACAGACCATCGCGCGCGCCATCCGCTACGCCCTCGAGCGCAGCCACGCCGACGAGACGCTCCGGGCCACCGCCGAGCAGCACAGGGCCATCCTGCGGGCATCCCCGGCCGGCATCATCGCGCTCGACGACGCCGGCCGCGTGACCCTCTGGAGCGCCGCCGCCGAGCGCCTCCTGGGCTGGAGCGCGCAGGAGGCCAGCGGCCGGCCGCTGCCCATCTTCGACGGGATGGACAATGAGGGGCTGGACGAGCGCCTTCTCTCCGTGCAGGAGGGCAGGAGCATGACGAACGCGGAGGTCCGTGCCCGGCGCAAGAACGGCTCGCTGGTGGACCTCAGCCTGTCGGCGGCCCCCCTGCACGACGCGCGGGGGCAGTGCGCCGGCCTCATCGCCGTCGTGGTGGACATCTCGGAGCGCAAACGCCTGGAGGCGCAGATACTTGATGTCCTGGAGGCCGAGCAGCGGCGCCTGGGGCGGGACCTCCACGACTCCCTGGGCCAGCAGTTGACGGGGGTCCAGTTGACCGTCAGCGCCATCGCGGAGCGCCTCGCTGCGAAGGCGCTCCCAGAGGCAGGCCACGCCGAGGGTGCCGCCGCGCTCCTCGACGCAGCCGTCCGCGAGATGCGCTCCCTCGCGCGCGGCCTGTGCCCGGTGGTCCAGGACGCCGGCGGCCTCCCCGCCGCTCTCCGCTCGCCCGCCCGCGCCGTGTCCGACACCCATGCCACGCAGTGCCTCTGCACCTGCGACATCGCGGTCAGCCTCGACGACCGCGCGAGCGCCGACCTCTTCCGCATCGCTCAGGAGGCCGTCAACAACGCCATCCGCCACGGCAAGGCCGACACCCTCCTCCTGAGCCTGGCCGAGGACGCCGGCCGGCTCAACCTGACCATCCAGGACGATGGCGTAGGCATCCCCGCCGGCGGCCAGCCGCCGAAGGGCATGGGCATCCGCACCATGGAGTACCGCGCGCGCAGGAACGGCGGCGAGCTGAGGATCCGGCGCGGCCCTCAGCGCGGCACGACGCTCACCTGCTCGATCCCGTACCCCGGGACTCAGGAACCGGTCCACCGGCGCGCCGCTGAGGAACCCAGGAAAGGCACCAATGCAGAAGGCGCACGGCCCTGACGCAGCGAAGCCGAAGGCCCGGATACTGGTCGTGGACGACCACCCGGTGACGCGGGGCGGGCTGCACCTCGTGATCAGTGGCGAGCCCGACCTCGAGGTCTGCGGCGAGGCCGGCACCGGACGCGAGGCCATGGAGCTGATCGGCACGCTCCGCCCCGACCTGATCATCGCCGACCTGTCGTTGCCCGACATCGAGGGCATCGAGCTCATCAAGACCATGAGGACCCACGACCCCCACGCCCTGATCCTGGTCTTCTCGATGCTCGACGAGACCGTCTACGCCCAGCGCGTCCTCCGCGCCGGCGCGCGCGGCTACGTCCCCAAGGGCAGGCCACGCACCGCCATCCTGCGCGCCGTGCGCAGGGTGCTCGCCGGCCACATCCACGTCAGCGACGAGGTCGCCGACGCCGTCCTGCGCCGCACCGCCAACGCCCCGGGCCTCCATGCCCCGCCCGCCATCGAGACCCTCAGCGACCGCGAACTCGAGGTCCTCACCATGCTCGGACAGGGGATGGGGCCCTCGCAGATCGCCGCAAAGCTCCACCTTAGCCCACGAACCGTCGAGACTCACCGCTCCCAGATCAAGGTCAAGCTCAACGTCCCCGACGCCGCCGGCCTCCGCCGCTACGCCATCGAATGGCTCCGGGGCTCCCGAGCCAATGCCTAGATAGCTCGCCACGATTCGGCCTCTTTGCGTAGCGCCAGCGTCTCGCTGGCACTCTCGGGGCCGCCGAGACGGCGGCGTTACGCATGTCTGCGCATGGTCCCATTGACCGGGAATCGTGGCGAGCCGTCTAGCAGCTACCGGCAGCCGCACCTGCTGGTTCCATGCCGCGACCTCTAGTCCTTCCCTTCTATCCCCAATCCGTCCACCTGTGCCAAGCCAGAACCAACGGTCCCCCTGATTCCCATAGCGGACGGGTTTCTGTACACTCGTCTCACGCTTGTAACCTCCAGGGCGCGGGACACGACGGGGGTTCCCAATGACAGTGGCGGCTGACAGCACACAGGGACTGCCGGCAGGCGGTTGGGGTTGTCGCCCCTCGGACCCACCAAAGGGTCCGCACACGCCTGGCGCGCGCCTCTTGCTGCCCTCGGCCGCTGCCCTACCCCGTGGCCCTCTACGGGCGGGAAGGAGCCACCAATGAGCGGCTTCCGGCATACAACCAGGCGCAGGGGCAGCATCCTCTCCTCCCTTGCAGCCTTGGCCATCGTCGGGATCATGCTGTCTCTCGTCTGCACCGCCGTTGGCGGGGCGCGCCGCGCGGCCAACGTCGCTGTGGCGCAGGCCAGGCTGCGCCAGTTGGGCATCGGCTTCGAGCTCTACTTTGCCAAGCACCATGCCTACCCTCCGCCCAAGTGCGACCTCCGGGCCGCCCTGGCGCCCTTCGTCCCGAATCCTGCCGTGTTCGACAACCCCCTGGCTGGCGAGCCCGAGCCCGGCTTCTGCCTCAGCGACCTCTACCGGTGCCTCGCGCCCAGCGAGGTTGACAGGCCGAACCGCTACATCACCGCCCTTGCCGCGGCCGGTGGCTCCCCCTGCGTCGCGCTCTACACCGGCGGCGCCGTCCACGTCGTCGAGGGTGTCCCCTCAGACACCGAGACCCCAAACTCCCTCGTCGCCTACCTCGCGACCCCCGAGGCCCCGCCGACCGACCCCGGAACCCAAGACCCCGTCGTGGCGCCAGAGGCCCAACCCATCGCCAACCTGGTCGGCAAGATCAACCTCAACCCGCGCAACAACACCTCCTTCGAGTTCGAACTGGTGAAGCCCGACGGCTCGACCATCACCCACGGCCTCCTTGCTGCGTCCAACGGCGCCCTCGTCTACGAAGGGCCAGCCGTCAGAATCCTCGTCGGCCCCAAGGGCAACGGCGCGCAGAACGGGATGACATACAACGGGCTGCCCTACCACCTCCGCAACGGGGCCACCTACACCATCACAGGCGCCCTCCAGGTCTCCCTCCGCAAGGTAAGGGACACGGGCGGCATGGGCCAGTGGTGGCTGGCCCTCGTCGCGTCGGACGGCGTCATTGAGTCCGACCGTTAGCCCGGCCCCCTGCCAGCCACTCATCTCCAGACCCGTTGCTGCACCCTCAGGCCCGCACGGGCTTGACAAAGCCCCACCTTTTCCTCTACACTCCTGGCCGCGATTGCAGTGCGCACAGGGAAGAAGGTCTTGACCCCTTCTTCCATTCTTACCCAGGAAGGGAAGCCTCCTATGCCGAAGCGGAACGTCTGCATTGCGGCGCTCGTGGTGCTCGCGCTGATTGGCGCCGGCCTGGTCCTTTGGCTCCCGGGCCGCACTCAGAGGATCACCCTTACGCCCGAGGTGCAGGCTGCCCTCGGTGCCGCCGTCTACGTGCCCCAGGACGCCTCGGCCTACGCCGCCCACTTCGGCCTCGGCCCCTCCTGCAAGGCCATCTGGCACAGCAACGCCGTCCAGAACCTCGTCGCCCTGCCCGTCGTCCAGCAGTTCTGGACGCAGGCGCAGCACCACCCAGCCTTCCGCCAGTTCATCCTCGCCTGCGAGACCGAGCCGGTCCTCGTCCAGGGCCTCCCCATCCTCGAGGACGCCGTCAGCTCCGAGGTTTTCGCCTGCACGGGGCCTGACCTCCCCGGCTTCCTCACGGCATTCAGCGCAGTGACCGGCTCGCTCCAGTTCTCGCGCCTCTGGCGCGGGCTGGACAGATTGCGCGGCGAGGAGGACGCCGATGCCTCGCCCGCCGCCAACCTCGTGGCCGCCGTCCTCGAAAACGAGAAGAACCTCCAGTTCCCCTCCCTCCTCCTCGGCTTCAAGCTCACGAAGCCGGCCGCGGCGCGCGACTTCCTTGACAACTGGGTGCCCCAGATCGGCCCAACGCCCCTCGGCGCCTTTGCGAAGAAGGACCTCAGGCCCGGCCCAGCTCACGTCCTCGCCATCCACGGGGAGAGGGTGTTCGGGGCCATGCTCGGCCAACTGCCCCGCGCCCTGGAGCGCCAGGGCGTGCCGCCCGAGCACGCCCGCCGCCTCGCCAAGTGGCTCGCCGAGCTCCAGGCCTGCGTCGCCGTCGGCGTCTTCGGCGACTACCTCATCCTCTCCATCGGGAAGGACACTGCGCTCCTCGACCAGTGGGGCCGCGGCGGCTCCGTCGCGCAGCTCCCCGAGTTCGAGCCCATTCGCACCAGCCTCAAGCCCGGCCTCCAGAGCCTCAGCTACACCTCCGCCAAGCTCGGCGACGTCTTCGGCATCTCGCCCGACGACGTGCGCCGCTTCGCCCAAGGCATCGCCGAATCCCTCCCCGAAGCCCCAGAAACCAAGGGGCTGAAAGAGCGTATCCTCAAGGACGCCGATGAGCTCATCAAGGACGTGGATTTCCCCAAGCCCGCCGCCTCCGCGGCCTGCTCGTTCGCCAACAAGGGCACCGAGAGCCTCTCCTTCGGCGGCCCGCCGGGCGGCTCGCTCGACTTCTCCCAGCCCCTCACCATCCTCGCCCACCGCACCAAGCACCCCATCCTCTTCTCCGCCAGCCGCTCCGCAAAGGCGTCCCCCGATGCCTACCCCAAGCTCGTCAAGTGGCTCAAGACCTTCTACGGCTACTTCCTCGACTACGTCCTCCCCACCGCTCCCCCCGACGTCCGCAAGCACTACGACACGATCATGGCCTTCACCAACCCCTTCCTCACGGAGCTCGACGACGCGACCCGCACGCTCCTCATCCCCGCCCTCGACGGCGCGCAGTACCTGCTCGTCGTGGATGGCGAGGGCACCCTGTCGGCATTTCCCGACGGCACGCGTCCGCCCAAGGCCATCCCCATCCCGCGCCTGGCCATCGCCATCGAGCTCGCCGACCCCGACAAGTTCACCCAGGCCATCGAGCGCTACGTCGCGGCGGCCCGCAAGCTGATCGCCGACGCCCGCAAGGCATACCCCAAGCACATTCCACCTGAGATAGCCATCCCCTCGCCCGTCGTCGCCGACACCGCCGCCGGCAAACAGGTCTACTACCCGCTCCCCTGGAACCTGGGCCAGGACGTCTTCCCCTGCGCCCTCCTCAAGGGTCGGCTCCTCATCCTCGCCTCGTCCTCCAACCTCGCCCGCGACATGACCCAGACCGTCCCCATGCCCACCTGCGCCGTCACGTCGCCCGACAAGGCGGCAGGCGCCGTGGCCGGCGCCGACCTGTCGCGCGCCTGGGGCCTCTTCCGCGGCGCCTCCGACGCCATCTTCGCACTCATCACCGCCGACAGGCGGATGCGCCCGGACGACCACAAGGACGCCATGCTCGTGAAGATGCACCTCGACGCCCTCTGGCGTTCCCTCGGCGCCCTCCGCTCCTACAGCTCCACCACCACCCTCCGCAACGGCCGCGTCGTCACCCACTCCTGGCTCCACGTCGAGGACGTCCCGAAGTGACCCTCTCAGTACTCGGCTTCTTCAATCGTCCTCGTCCTCGTCCTCGTCCCTCGTCCTCGACTCTTCCCCCGTTCCCATGCTCCGCAAGCAGCATTCATGAAGCTCCCAAACCGCCATAGGGCGTTCGTTCCGCGAGAGAAGGTCACCGAGTACCTCCTCTCGCCTACGCACCGTCTGGTTCATCGAGTGGGGAGAAAGCATACCGCGGTTCGTCACGGCATACCCACTCAAGAGGAGCTCGCTATGATCCGCGAACTCGAGAACGTTGTGCTGCTCGCCGAACTCCCCGAGGAGGGGCTGAGGCGGGGAGACATCGGAGCCGTGGTCCTGGTGCACGGGCAGGGCAAGGGGTACGAAGTGGAGTTCGCCACGCTGGATGGGGAGACGATTGCAGTGGTCACCCTTCTGGCCGAGCAGGTGCGCCCCATCGGCCGCCGCGAGATCGCCAACGCTCGCGTACTGGAGCCGGTGTAGCGGTACGGAGCGTGGGAACAGCAAGATCGAGGACGAGGGACGAGGACGATTGAGGGAGGCGAATGTAGGCTGCGTGCCCATGCACATCCTCGCCGTCACCATCTTCCTGCTCTTCGCCGCCTGGATGGCCTGGCGCGGCTGGCGGCGTGGGGGCCTGCGCACGCTCCTCGGCTGGCTCCCACTCATGGCGGCTGGAGCCGTCCTCATCATTGGCCTCTGGCTCGCCTGGGTCGCCATCACCTACTTCATCGCCCTCGCCACCGTCGCCCTTGTCGCGACCGTCGCCACCCTCATCGTCTGCTTCTGGGCCATCCGCTCCGCCAGGCGCCACTCCGACCGCCACGGACCCCAACACTTCCTCCACCACCATCCATCCTCATTCCGCAATCCGCAGTTTCGGCTCCTCAACCGCCTGCTCGGCGCCCTTCTCGGCCTCGGCTCCGCTGCAATGCTCTCGCTTCTCCTCGCCACCGTCGGCAGCACCATCCCGCTCGCCTACGCGCTTGCACCCAACGGCGCCGCGGGGGCCACGGCTCCGACCCCGCGATGGGTGGAGGGACTCGGGCGAGCCTGCACCGCCGTGGCCGACGTTGCCTCCTTCGGCATCCTCGACCACGTCCCCCGCCTGGGCGCCTACGCGCGCGAGCTGCGCGCCCTCGTGCGGCTCCTCAACGCCCCGCGCGACAAGCTCCAGCGCCTCGCCGAGCGGCAGGGCCTGGCCGGGCTCGCCGACCTCCCCGAAGTCCAGGCCGCCCTCTCGGACCCCGCCTACCTCGACCTCATAGACCGCGCTGCCCACGGCAGCCTCCCCGCACTGAAAGCCCTCACGCAGAGTCCCACCACCCGCGCCCTCCTCGACGCCCCACAGGTCCGCCACTTCACCTCCACCCTCACCCCCTCCCTCCTCGCCCGCGAGCTGGACCCCGGCCCCGGGTCTGGCCCCTGATCTTGGCTTTCCCACTCGTCGTCGTCGTCCTCGTCGTCGTCGTCGAATCCCCTTCGCACTCGACGACGAGGACGAGGACGAGCGGTTGACATCCGCCCCCCTGGGCGCTAGGATGCTCAGAGGACGGCGGGAGGCAAGCCCGCCTCATGCCCCAGACCCGAGGTGACGAGATGAATGCAAGGCTCGTGGCCACGAGCGGCCTCGAGGGACGCGCGGAGTGCATCCTCGAGCCGGGCAAGAGCTACACGATCGGGCGCTCCCACGGGGTGGACTTCCTGGTGGCCCACCCATCGGTCTCCCGCGCGCACTGCAAGCTCATCTTCGCCCCGCCAGGCAAGTGGGTGGTCACTGACCTGGGGAGCAGCAACGGCGTCTTCATCGGCCGCCGCCGCGTGAGCACGGAAATCCTCAGCGACGGCGACGCCATTCGCCTGGGCAAGGTGGTCCTCGAGTTCAGCCTGAGGCCCCCCTCGGACGCCGCCTCGCCACCGGCGGCGAGCGCGCCGGCCGAGCCGCCTCCGCTGCCGGAGATGGCCGCCGAGACCGTTCCCCTGCCAGCCCCGGCAGCCGCGAGGGAGCCCACGACGGTGAGCGTGGCCGCGCCGCCGCGGGCCTCCGCCCGCAAGGCGGCGCTCGCACTCATGGCAGCGCTTGCCCTCCTCGCCTGCCTGGCCGGCATCCTCCTCCTCAGGCGCCCGAAGGGCGAGCCCACCAAGCCTGCCGAAACCCCGCTCGTCCAACCGCTCACGGCGAAGGGCACGAGGAAGGTCGCCCGCATCCCGCGCAAGGGCAGACTCGTCAAGGCGTTCAAGCTCGACGATGCGAAGGGCTTCACCCCACTCCACACCGCGGCCAGGCAGGGGCAGCGGGCAGACGTCGATGCCCTCCTCGCCAAGGGGGCCGACGTGAATGCGTGGGACACGCCGGACCCCGCCGACAAGTCGGGCCGCCGCCTTCAGCCCCTTCACGTGGCCATCATCGAGGACCGCGCCGAGATCGCCCTGCTGCTCCTCAACAAGGGGGCGAATCCCAATGGCGACCTGGGCTTCGGGACGCCGCTCCACGTGGCCGCCGCCACCAACAACGTCCCCCTCGCGCTCCTCCTTCTCGACCGCGGCGCCGCCGTGGGCGCGCGCGACGCGCGGCGCCAGACGCCCCTCCACCTCGCCGCAGCCAACGGCTGCGAAGAGGCCGCCGAGCTTCTCGTTGACATCGAGGCGCCCATCAACTCCTGGAGCTCGGACGGCCTCACCCCCCTTCATCTCGCCGCGGCCGGCGGCCACGTGGCCGTCGCCAAAGTGCTCCTCGAGGCCGGCGCGGACCCCGACCTGGCCAACTCCTACGGCCACCGAACCCCGCTCCACGAGGCCGCGGCCAGAGGCAAGAGGGCGGTGGCCGAGCTCCTCATCGCCAGGGGAGCCAACGTCAACGCCCGCACCAGCACGGTCGTGGGCGGCGGCGCCACCCCGCTCCACGACGCCGCAAGGGGCGGGCACAGAGGGCTCGTCGTGCTCCTCCTCGCCCGCGGCGCCGACCCCCGTGCCGCGAACGACGCAGGCCGCACGCCGCGCGACGAGGCTCTGGCCGCCTCCCACCAAGACCTGGCCGAGCTCCTCACCCACCCGAGCGCCACCACCCGACCCTAGCCCGCGCTCCTGCCTTCCTGCCATTTTGGCAGGGCGCCCCGCTCGCCCCAATGGCATGGACCATGCCCCTGGCGGACTCGTCGACCTGGTCGTAACAGGCTGACATACCTTCACTTATGGTGTGAGATTGGTGGAGAATGCCTCCGTTGGCACACTGGTTGCAAATGCATCGCGCGGTGAGTGTGGCGGAGGGAGAACCCTGTGGAAAGGAGGGTGTGCAATGCTCTGGCCACGGAGAATGCGAGAGTGGGGGCTGTTGGATTCCCTGGAGGACATGGAGCGGCTGCACAGGGACGTGCATCGCCTGTTCTCGGGCTTCATGCCCTCAGCCGCCCCGCGGGTGTTCCCGCCCGTGAACGTCTGGACCGGCCGCGACGACGCGATCGTGACCGCTGAACTGCCAGGCGTGGACCCCGAGAGGCTCGATATTTCCGTCGTCGGCGACACCCTGACCCTCAGCGGCGAACGCGAGCAGCCGGAGTCGGGCGACGGCCACATCGTGAACCGCCTCGAGCGCGAATCGGGCGGCTTCACCAGGACCATTCAGCTCCCGTACCGCGTGGAGGCCGACAAGGTGGAGGCCACCTACGCCAGGGGCATTCTCCAGATCAAGCTCCCGCGCCTGGAGGCCGACAAGCCCAAGCAGATCGCCGTCAAGGCCAGCGCCTGAGGAAGGAGGACCAACCCATGGCGACCGAGACCAGAGACATCGAGGTTCGTCAGGCCCAGCAGCCTGTCCAGGCCGAGAGGGTGGAGCGAGTGCCCGCCTTCGCCCCGGCAGCCGACGTCTTTGAGACCGCACAGGGCGCAGTCGTGCTCGTGGACCTCCCCGGCTGCGACGAAGGCTCCGTGGACATCCGCGTCGAGGATGGCGTCCTGACCATCAGGGGCCGCGTGCAGCCCGAAGGCTTCCCCGGCCACGACCTCACCTACGGCGAGTACCGCGTGGGCGACTTCGAGCGCTCCTTCTCAGTCTCCGAGCTCATCGACACCGAGCGCATCGAGGCCACGGTGAAGGACGGCGTCCTGCGGGTCAGTCTTCCCAAGGTCGAAGCCGCGAAGCCGAAGAAGATCCAGGTGAAGGTCTCCTGAACCGGCCGCCCCGCTTTCCGCAAGGGGGATGAATCGCCGATTGGATGGGTGGATGGGTGGGAAGTGTGCTGGATGGATGGATGATTGGTTGGGTGGATGAATGTCAAAGCAGATGCCTCCTTCATTCATCCATTCATCCATACATCCACTCATCCGCTACCTTGACCGCCGATTCATCCACCCATCCATTCATCCCCCTTCGGTTTCTCAGGCGGCTTCTGCACCGGGTCATATCCCCCCTTGCTCCAGGGATTGCAGCGGAGGATGCGCCAGGCGGCCAGGAGGCTGCCGCGGATGACGCCCTTCTTGCGGAGGGCCTCGATGGCGTAGTTCGAACAGGTCGGCTCGAACCGGCAGCAGGGCGGGATGAGCGGCGAGAGACACCACTGATAGCAGCGTACGAGGAAGATTGCGAGGCGCTTCAACATTGTCCTCTTCTCGTCCTCGTCGTCGTCCTCGTCCTCGTCGTCGAATCTCTTGCGCTTTCGCATCCTCAACGTTCGAGGACGAGGACGACGACGACAACGACGACGATCGGGAACCCCGGGATCAAGAACCGCGTTGGTCCAGGCTGATGAGCCTGATCAGTTCCACCGCAATCTCGTCTGGCCGGGGCTCCTGCCAGTTCGCTGCCGGCACCACCACCAGGTCAATCCCGCTCGGCAACTCGTGCTTGTGGGTTCGGAACGCCTCGCGGATGAGGCGCTTCGCGCGATTGCGGGCCACGGCCTTGCCCCAGCCGCGCGGGAGCGCCACCCCCAACCGCGAGCGCTCCAAGCCGTTCGCCCGGTAAGCCACCGAGAACCACTTCCCCCAGCCGCGCGTGCCCTCGCGAAAGGCGCGATCGAAGTCCCCCTTGCTGCGGAGCCTCTCCTCACGCGAAAAGCCGTGGGGCTTGGGCATGATGGCCTCTGCCTGATCCGTCGGATCGGTCGGATCCGTCGAATCTGTCGATTCTGTCGAATCCATCCTATCCGCCGCGTGCCGCGGCCCGCCGTGGCTGCACCCTGGGGAAGTATATCCAGAGGTGGCCCAGGTCGTCGTCCTCGCCGAAGTAGAGCTGGCCGTCGCGGCCGGCCGCGGCGTCGCCGAAGGCGTAGCCGTAGCGGCGGCGCTCCATGACCGACACGGCGCAGCCGAGGTCGGCCAGGTCGCCCGTGGCGGGGTCGTAGCGGAAGAAGCGCGCGATCCCGTCGCCGCACGGCCCGTAGAGGCGGCCGTCGGCGGTCACGGCCATCGGCCCCACGGGCGCGTAGCGGGTCCTGCCCAATCGCTCGCTGAAGCCACGCCCCTCTGCGAAGGCGTAGAGATTGCCCTCGTCATCCGCGGTGTAGAGCCTGCCGCTCTTCGGGTCGCGCGCCCAGAGCATGGTGGCACAGGCATCTTGCCTGTGAACCTCGCCCCAGGCGCCCTCGGGCAGCCGAACCGCCCTTCGCTTCAACCGTCGGCTCTGCGGGCTGTAACGCCAGAGGGTGTTCCCTTCATCGAGTCCGAACACGCTCCCCTTAGAGCTCACAGCGAGCCGAGCCGCGCCCGGCGCCTCGCCCACCAGCTCGGGCTTGCCTTCGTCGGGGTTCATCGTGAAGAGGTGGCGCTCCGTCACGCCCACGATGAGGTCGCGCGCCGGAGTGCGGACGGCGTGGAGGACCCGTTCGCCCTCGGCGATGGGGCCGAGGTCATCGAAGGGCTGGCGGCCGAAGCCCCACTCCTGGAGGAGGTCGAAGGGCAGCCCCTGGAGCGCCCGCGCGACGGCCCGCCCGCCGCCCGGGCCGTTCGTGAAGGCCACGAAGCGTTTCCTGCCGCAGCAGAGCGCCGCGCAGTGCGTCGCGTCCTTCACCACGCCGAGGTCGAAGACCATGCCCGTGGCGCCGTGGAACATGCCGACGAAGACGTGGGCGGCCCGCCCGCTCGTGGCGCCGTAGGCCATCCAGTTCTCCGCCATGTCGAGCGCCGTCACGTGGCTCTCGTCGGCCGCGATTGGCACGCTGCACCCCGGAAAGCAGAGGGGGAAGGCCACAAACGTCCCCTCCTTCACAAACGTCCCGTGAACGATCTCGTCGCGCAGCGCCTGGGCTTCGGGCGACTTCACATCGAACGGCTCGCGTTTCCCCACGCCTGGTTCTCTCCTGCACTGGTGGTGTTACTGGCCGCGGTCCCAATCACACATTAGCGCATTTTCCCGCCCCGGCGTCAAGTGCCGATGGTGGCGTGGACACGTCGCGCCCAGCGGCCGGACACGGCGTGTCCAGCGAACCAACAGGGATGCCCCCTGCCCGGCACCACCCTACGAAGGAGACCCTTTGGGGCGTAGACCGTCTCGGACGCCGAAGGCATCCCCGGCTACCGGAGCCGCGGCGGAGAGATAATTGCAGAGTCATATGACTCTGCAATTATCTCAGTAACGCCCCTTTTCGGCGGCGCGTGGCCGCTTCTCAGGCATCGCAGCTTCCCTTGTCTCGCGTCCCGGTTGCGGGCGCGAGCGGCACCCTTGCCAATGCGCACGCCTGGTGGGCAGAAGGGGCCGGCCCATCCCTTTACTGGCAAGAGCCTACCTCGTATATTGGTGGGGCGGCATGCTGTTTGCTTGCCACCGGGGGGAGACGTCGCCCTGGCGACAGAGGAGAGCCAGATGGTCATAATCGAGCCCCATATCCACATGGTCTCGCGGACGACCGACGACTACCAGCGGATGTACGCCGCGGGCATCCGGGCGTGCGTGGAGCCGAGCTTCTGGCTCGGCACCAACCGACGCTACGCCGGCACCTTCTTCGACTACTTCCAGCTCATCCTTGACTTCGAAACCGTCCGCGCCCGCCGCTTCGGGATTGACCACTACGCCGCCGTCGCCGTCAACCCGAAAGAGGCCGAGAACGTCCCCCTCGCCCGCGAGGTCATCGCCGGCATGGGCGAATACCTCGACCACCCGCGCTGCGTGGCCCTCGGCGAGATCGGCTTCAACAACATCACCGACAACGAGGAAACCGTTTTCATCGCCCAGCTCGAAGTGGCGAAGGCGCGCAACATGCCCATCATCATCCACCTCCCCCACTTCCACAAGCCCGAGGGCGTCGCCCGAATCGTCCCCATCCTCCGCCAGATGGCCATCCCCGAGGAGATGATCCTGATCGATCACAACACCGAGGACACGATGCCGCTGCTGCGGGGCACGGGCTACTACCTCGGCCTGACCGTGTATCCCATCTCCAAGCTCACGCCCGAGCGGGTCTCGAACATCATTCGCCAGCACGGCGCCGAGCGGGTCCTCGTCAACGGCTCGGCCGACTGGGGCGTGAGCGACCCCCTGAGCCTCATCCGCGTCGTCGAGTTCCTCCGCCGCGACGGCCATCCCGAGGCCACCATCCAGAGCCTCGTCCACGACACCGCCAACGCCTTCTACGCCCACTCCCCCCGCTGGAAGCCCGAGCTCAACCTCGTGCCGGTTGACCCGCGCGAGTTCCAGCGCTAAGCTCATGCGCAGCGGTTTCAACCCGGAAGGGACCACAGGGACCACAACGACCACAGGGGCAAAGGCAGCCTTGGCTCTCCTGGTCCTTGTGGTCCTTGTGGTCGCTGTGGTCCCTCAGGTCCCTCAAGGCCGGCCCCATGTCCAGGCCCTCCCCCCTCACCACCTGGTGCCGCCTCCTGCGCCTGCCCAACCTCTTCACGGTTCCTGGCGATCCTCTGGCCGGCTTCATGCTCGCCACGGGCGGGGCGCTCGACTGGCGGGTCGCGGGCGCCATGGCCACCTCGCTCCTCCTCTATTCGGCCGGCCTCCTCCTCAACGACTACTTTGACCGCCACGTTGACGCCCGCGAACGCCCCGATCGCCCAATCCCATCGGGCGCTGTGTCGGCGCGGGCCGTGCTCGCCGCTGGCCTTGCCCTGCTCGTCGCGGGGGTAGCTGTCGCCTTTGCAGTCGGGCACGGCGGCGTGAGGGCCGTGGCCGTTGTGCTGGCCCTCACGATCGTGGCCTACGACGCCATGCTCAAGCGGGTGCCGTGCCTCGGCCCTGCCGTGATGGGCTGCTGCCGCGCGGCGAGCGTGGTCCTGGGCGCGACCTTTGTCGCCCGCCCGATGGCGCGGGATGTCGTAGCTGCCGCAGTGATCATCTGGCTCTACATCACGGTGGTCAGCGCCATCGCGGCGCGCGAGGCCGCCGGCGGCAAGCCTGGGAGGATGGCCTATGTTCCCGCTACGGCCATCCTCGTCATCGGAGCGATGATGCTCTGGCTGTCACTGACAGTGACTTGGCGGAAGCCCGAAGTCGTCACAAGCTTGTCAAGTCACCCGATAGGGTCGGAGGGGATGCGGGTGACGGAGACCATCTGGGTCGAGGACCCGCGCTTCGACGAAGCGGGGCCTGTCGCCGCGGGCCTGATGCTCCTGGTCGGCATCGAGGCAGTGGCGGCCGCGATCCGCGCACGGCGCGGCGTTCTTGGCATCCCGCCTTTCGTTGGTTGGTTGATCCGCATCATGGTCTCGGTCCAGGCGGCCTGGTGCGTGTGGGCGGTGAGGCCCTGCTTCGGAGAGGGCATTCATGGCCCTCACGCTTTGCCCCTCGCAATCGTGGGGGCGCACTTCCTTGTGCGCTGGCTCGCGGGCCTGGCCTCGCGGCGGTTCTACGGGAGCTGATGCCCTCAGGCACGGCGAAGGAGAGACGCCAGAGACCACAGGGACCAAAGGGACCAAAGGGACAGCGCCACTGCCGGACCTCTTCGTCCCTTTGGTCCCTGTGGTCCCTTGGGTCCCTTTCCGAACGAGGAAGGCATGCGTTACCGCAGCTTCGGTAAGCTGGATTTCAAGGTCTCCGCCCTCGGCTTCGGGTGCATGCGGCTGCCGACACGTGGGCCGTGGAGCGAGATCGTCGAGCCCCAGGCCATCGAGATGATCCGCTACCAGACCCAACGCATTGACTTGTATCTGCTCCACAACGTCCAGGCCGGCTTCTGGGCCAACGTGCGCGACCACGGGGTGCTCGCCTGGCTCGACAAGAAGCTGGCCGAGGGCCGCATCGGGGCCACGGGCTTCTCGTTCCACGACTCCTTCGACGTGTTGAAGGAGGTCCTCGCCGCCTATCCGAGCTGGACGGTGTGCCAGGTGCAGTACAACTTCGCCTGCGAAGACGTGCAGGCGGGCACGGCGGGCGTGGTGTATGCGGCGAGCAAGGGGCTGGCCGTGGTGGTGATGGAGCCGCTCTTCGGCGGGGCGCTCGCCAACCCGCCGCCCGCCGTCCGCGCCCTCTGGGACGCCGCGGGCAAGGACCCCGCCGACGTCGCGCTCCGCTGGCTGTGGGACATGCCGCAGGTGGCCACGGTCCTCAGCGGCATGAGCACGCTCGAGCAGGTCAAACGCAGCCTCGCCAGCGCGGAGAAGCCAGCGGGGACCTTCTGCGAGCACGAGTTGATCGCCGCCGTGCGCGAGGCGTACAAGGGGCTTGCCGCCGTGCCCTGCACGGCCTGCGGCTACTGCGTGCCGTGCCCGAATGGGGTGGCGATTCCCGAGAACTTCATGTTGCTCAATCAGGTGCGGATTCACGGCGACGGGGTGGGGCAGCTCAATCGCAACCTCTACGCGCAACTGCCCAAGGAGCGGCGAGCCGACGCCTGCGTGGCCTGCGGGGAGTGCGAGGAGCGCTGCCCGCAGCACATCAAGATCGCCGATTGGCTCGCGCGCGTGCATGCCGCGATGACCGACAACTGATCGGTTCGATCGAATCGATCGAATCGGTCGAATCGATCGAATCGATCGAACCAGGACACACCCAATGCCCACCCGCCTGCTCATCATCCAGGTCGCCGGCTTCGGCTACGACTTCTTCGTGCGACAGAATGGCGGCGAGGCGTGGGAGGGGCTGCGCTTTCGGCCGGCGCAGAGCGTCTTCCCAGCCCTCACGTGCCCGGTGCAGGCCAGCTTCCGCACGGCGTCGCTCCCGGGCCAGCACGGGATGGTCTTCAACGGCGTCTGGTCGCGCGAGCTTCGCCGCCCCCTCTTCTGGGAGCAGTCGTCCGCCCTCGTCGCCGGCCCACGAATCTGGGAGGCCGAAGCACCCTCACCCCAACCCTCTCCCCAGGGGAGAGGGGGAAGGAAGGTCGGCCTGATCTTCTGGCAGCAGAGCCTGGGCGAGGGCGTGGATGTGCTTCTCTCCCCCGCGCCCATCCACAAGCACCACGGGGGGATGATCGAGGATGTGTACGCGCGCCCGCCCGGCCTGTACGGGGAACTCATCCGCCGCGTGGGGCGCCCATTCAAGCTGATGAGCTATTGGGGGCCGCTGGCCTCGGCGAAGTCCAGCCGATGGATCGCGGCAGCGACGGTCGAGATAATGGGGATGAAGGACATCGCGCCCGACCTTCTGCTGACCTATCTCCCCGAGCTCGACTACGCCCTCCTCCGCCACGGCCCGGCGGGAAAAAAGACTCCTGGAGTCTTTTCTGGCCTGATGCAACTTCTTGGCGAGCTGAGGCTTGCGGCAGAGAGAAACGGCTACGAGATCGTGGTTTTCGGTGACTACGCCTTCGCCGGCGTGTCGCGCCCCGTCTACCCGAACCGCCTTCTGCGCGAGCGGGGCTTGATGGCGACGCGGAGCGTGCGGGGGCGCCTCTACCCCGACTTCCACTACTCCCGCGCCTTCGCGGTGGTGGACCACGAGGTGGCACACGTCTGCGTCCGCAACCCGAGGGACGTGTCGGAGGTGGCCGCAGCGTTTGGGGCGATGGACGGCGTGGGCGAGGTGCTGACTGGCGAGGCGCTGGCGGCGGAGGGCATCGCTCACCCGAACAGCGGCGAGGTGGTCCTCGTGGCCGCCGATGGCTGCTGGTTCGCCTATCCGTGGTGGTCCGCGCGCCGCGAGCAGCCCGACTACGCGACGCACGTGGACATCCACAACAAGCCGGGCTTCGACCCCTGCGAACTCTTCTTCGGCTGGCCCCCGCCCTTCGCCGTCAGCACCGACCCCACGCGCGTCAAAGGCTCCCACGGCCGCATCGGCAAAGGCCGCGAAGTGGCCTGGGCGGCCTCCTTTGACCTGGGGGCCGAACCGAGCGACTTGATTGGTTTGGCCAAGGCGGTACAATCCGTGATTCGTGATGCGTGAGGAGAGATGCGTGCCGCGTGCCAAGAGAGAACAGGATCCGATGTTGAAAGCCGCTTCTGAAGCAGCCGCGACCCGCGTCTACATCGAAGAGATCTCCGTTCCCTTCTCCTACCCCGTCTACTTCACCCGAGGGGTCTTGGCGCCACAGAACCCAGTCCTTGCAGAGGTCGTTGGAGGGCCGCGCGCAGCCTCGCCACAGGAGTCTGGGCACGCGGCACGCGGCACGCGGCACGCATCGGCTTTGGTTTACCTCGACTCCGGCCTCGTCGCCGCGCACGACTATCTGCCGCGGGCCGTCGTGAGCTACGCGGAGGCCCACGCCGACGCGATCAGACTCCTCGCCGAACCCCGCGTCCTGCCCGGCGGCGAAGGGGCGAAGGACGGCTGGGCGGTGGCTCAGCCCGTGCTCGACGAGATCATCCGCCATCGCCTCGACCGCCACAGCTACGTGGTCGCGGCAGGCGGGGGTGCGTTCCTCGACGCGGTCGGTTTCGCCGCCTCGCTCGTCCATCGCGGCGTGCGGCTCGTGCGCCTCCCCTCGACCGCCCTCGCGCAGAACGACGGCGGCGTGGGGGTGAAGACGGGCGTGAACCTGGGCGATGTGAAGAACCTCATCGGCACCTTCGCCCCACCATTCGCCGTGATCAACGACCTCGATTTCCTGCGAACGCTCCCCCGCGACGTGATGCTCGACGGCGTGGCCGAGGCGTTCAAGGTGGCGATCATCAAGGACGCCGCCTTGTTCGACTTCCTGAGCGACGCAGCAGAGCGCCTGGCCGCCGGCGAGCAGGAGGCCGTCGAGGAGATGGTTCGCCGCGCCGCCGTGCTCCACCTCGAGCACATCCGCGACGGGGCCGACCCGTTCGAGATGGGCGACGCGCGGCCGCTCGACTTCGGCCACTGGGCCGCCCACCGTCTCGAAGGGCTGTCGGGCTACTCCCTCCGCCACGGCCAGGCCGTCGCCATCGGCATCGCACTCGATTCGGTCTACGCCTGGCGCAAGGGTCTCCTCTCGCGCGACGAGCTGGATCGCATCCTCTGGGCCTTTCGCCGCTGCGGGCTGCCCACGTGGCATCCGCTCCTTGCCGAGCGCGACGCCTCCGGCCGCCTGGTCATCCTCGAGGGCATCGAGCAATTCCGCGAGCACCTGGGCGGCCGCCTCTCCATCACCCTGCCAAAGGGCATTGGCCGGCGGGTCGAGGTCCACGAGATGGAGTTGGCGCTGATCGAGGAAGCTATCGGGTGTCTCAAAGAACGCAGCGTTTGACACTGAGGCACCCCTTGCGATACTGTCTCCAGCACGCAGACAAACGTGGGACTCAGTAGCCATGCTCGACCAAGACTGGCACTTGCCAGACATTAAGAAAGCGCTTGGGCTCTTCGACAGCGGCAGGCTGGACGAGGGTGTAGCGCTGTTGACCGCCGGGATGGATAGGGCTATCAAAGCGAAGGACAGGAACGCCGCCCTAGCGTACGATGTGGTCCTTGCTCTCATGCGGTCCGAGCATAGGCCCTTCTTTGACCTTGTGGAGCAAGCGCGAGAACGCAAGATCAAGCTCGATGCATGGCGAAGCCTTTCGGCTCGGTCGGCGCATCGGATTGGGAACCAGCTATTCGCGTCGTTGGGTGCTTTGCGGACACTCAGGGGACTAGATGCTCCGGAGGCGGTGGAGGCGGTCGCTGACATCGAAGCGTCCCTTGAGAGAGTCGGCACGATTGTAAAGGAATTCCAGCGGTTCAGCGTGAATGAGGAGCCGGCCCTCCTGCCAACGGACCTCAGGCCGTTGCTGGGCGATCTGGTGCGCCGATACCAGAGGGTTGCCCGAAATGTCGAGGTTGCTATTGAGGCCCCCGAGAGTCTCCCGCACTGCCAGGTTGATCGGAATCAGATCGATCAGGCGTTCGGCGAGCTGCTTGAGAATGCGCTTCACCACACGCCCCCGGGTGGCAAGGTGGTGGTGAAGGCATCGGCGATGGACTCGGGCAAGGGGGTGCTGGTGGCCGTCGAGGACACCGGGCCGGGGGTGCCGGCGGAGAACAAGGAGCGGCTTTTCGAGGC
The DNA here is from genome assembly GCA_016872875.1 of Planctomycetota bacterium. The sequence goes on from VGYW01000018.1 coordinate 27,643, forward strand.
GTTCTTCAGCACGCGGCCGGGCGGGAGCGGACTCGGACTTGCCATCGTGCGGCAGATCATAGAGAATCACGGAGGGAGGATTCGCGAGACAGGTACGCCCGGCAAGGGCGCACGTTTCGAGGTCGAGCTGCCCGCGGCGCCAAAGCAGGAGACCAATCCATGAAGGTGCTGGCGATAGACGATCAGCCCGAGGTGCTCAAGCAGATCGAGAAAGCAATCGCGACGGCCGAAGGCCCGCACGGCAGACGTTACGAGGTGGCCGGCCTGGCCGACCACCGCGAGGCGCTCCAACGGCTCGAGGCAGAGCACTTCGACGTGGTGATCGTGGACATGGTGATGGGGCATGACGAAACCGAGGGGCTGACGGTTCTTCAGAAGCTCACCAACAAGTCGCCCATCACGATCGTGTTGACGGCCTATCCCTCGATCCCCAACTGCGTGGAGTCGATGAGGGCGGGAGCGTGGGACTACCTGGAGAAGGTGCCGGCGAACGGCAGCGACCCATATGAGAACCTCCTGACCTCGCTGCGGCGCGCCTGCGAGTTTCGCATCGCCCACCCCGAGGCCGGGCGCACGATCCCAGACCTTGATTGGGCCCAGAAGCACCTCGGAGAACTGCTGCGCGAACACGCGGGAGAGGTCGTGGCCGTACTCGACGAGAGAGTGGTAGGGCACGGCACCACCTATGCGGAGCTTGCGGCGCGCATGAAGGACCAGTACCCCGCCACCGCGCCGACCATTATCTCGCTCCCCGAGATCGACGTGGAGGCCGTCGAATGAGCCTCTTCCAGAACGGCCATGCTTTCAAGCTGGCTTGCAGGTGTTCGCCGCCCGTAGGCTACCCGGTGCCGTTCGTCATGGTCAGGATGCGGCGGCCTTCCGGGCCACCACACGGCGTGGTTGGCAAAGTGGACACGGGCGCCGCGCGGACCGTGCTGACGTTCGAGCAAGCTAGGGCGTTGGGCATCGAGCACCCAGAGTCGTCAAGAGAGACTGGTCTTGCGCGCACCGCCACGGGCCAGCCCTTTGCCTTCTACCTGCACGATGTGTTCGTCGAGATCCCTGTGGACGTAGGCCAGACCATCCGCTTCCCTCTGAAGGCTGCCTTCGCCCAAGAACTGAAGCGGAATCTCTTCGGCTTGGACTGGCTTGCGAGCCTCTGCCTGGCCGTGGACCGGCAAGCGGTGCATTTCCTCAGAGATTAGCGCTGCGCGCCTTCGGCCTGCTGGCCTACGCGCAGAACACGGAACCCGAGAATGCGAATCCCCGGCACCAACGCCCATTTGACCTACTGCCTCAACGTCCACCCCGGCGGCACGCTGGCCGAGGCGGAGACGGCTATCTTCGAGCACGCGCCCAGGGTCTTCGCCGAGTTCTCGCGCCTGACGGGCGCCAAGGGGCCATACGGCCTGGGCATCTGGCTCTCGGCCAAGGCGGTGCGCGCGCTCGACGAGTCGTGGAAGAACGACGTGTTCCGCGCCAAGCTCGACCACGCCGGGTTCTACGCCCTGACGTTCAATGGCTTCCCCTATGGGCGGTTCCACGGCATGCGGGTGAAGGAGAAGGTCTACCAGCCCGACTGGGCGGATGAGACGCGCTTCAGTTACACGATGGCGCTGGCGACGATTGTCTCGGACGTCCTCCGCACCGACGGCCGGGCCAGCATCAGCACCCTGCCGATCACCTTCAAGCCCTGGGCCAATGCGGAGCGGCTTGAGGCCGCGACCGATTACCTCGTAGAGGTCGCCGGCCAACTCCGCTTCATCAAGGGGCTGATGGGCAACGACATCGCTCTGGCGCTGGAGCCCGAGCCCGGCTGCTACCTGGAGCGGGCGGACGACGTGATTCGCTACTTCAAGGACCAGCTCCTCCCGCTCGGACGCGAGACGCTGGCAGACGAGAACGACATTAGCGAGGCGGAGGCCGAGGCCGCCCTCCGCCGCCACGTCGGCGTGTGCCTCGACACCGTGCACACCGGCGTGATGGGCGAGGACCCCAAAGATGCCCTCCGAAAGTATGCCGCCGCAGGCATTCGCGTGGCAAAGGTGCAGCTCGGCGCCGCGCTCCGCGTCCAGGTCGGCCCCGAAGGCCCGCCCCCAGCGCTCCGAGCCTTCCAGGACCAGGTGTATCTGCACCAGACGGTTGTCAAGACGCCCGATGGCCAGGAGCTCTACTTCAACGACCTGCCCGAGCCGCTCGGCATGAGCCACCCGCCCCAGGGGGAGTGGCGCGTGCACTTCCACGTGCCCCTGGCTTGGCCAGGCCAGGGGCCGATTGGCACCACGGCGGACCAGGTGGATGCGGCGTTCCTGGCCGCCGCGCTGGCCGCCGGCTGCGAGCACTTCGAGAGCGAAATCTACACCCTCGACGTCTTCCCCGCCGCCAAGGACTCCAAAGAGGCCATCCTCGCCCAGGACCTGGCCTGGCTCTGGCAGCGCTTCGCCCGCGCGTCATTCTCACATTCTTGAGAATGTGAGAATGACGGCGCGCACCCAATGACCGGCTTCTGGACATTGCTTGTCCGGGCCTCTGCTTCCCACCATCGTCCTTCCTCGCCTTAAGCATTTGCACGGGAAGGACTTGCGGCGACTTGTCCCCATCCGAACAGCCGGCATGCGAGTTGCTCTCTGCCCAAGACGGTTGGCCGATAGTGACCGATGGATTGGAGGCTAGGCAATGAGAAGAAGAGGCCCGCGCGGGCGGCACTTCGGCTTCACCCTCATCGAACTGCTCGTGGTCATGGGCATCATCGCCATCCTGGGGATGCTCCTGCTGCCCACCGTCCACAAGGCGCGGCGGCTGGGCAGGGACGCCTCCTGCAAGTCCAACCTCAGCCAGTTGGCCCGCGCGTGGATGTGCTACAGCCAGGATTGGGACTTCTTCACCCCGCACCAGTGGAAGGTGAGCGCGAGCGTCCGCATCCGCTGGTTCAACCTCCGCGAGGCCTACCTGAAGGACTACCGGGTGCAGAACTGCCCGGCCGTGCCCGAGTGGGTGGCGGGCCGCAACGCCTCCTACGGCTACAACTACAAGTACCTCGGCTCGGCCCGCGAGAACGCCGAGAGCCCCTATGCCCCCTTCGAGCGCTTCCCCGTGCGGCACGTGAGCAACTCCACCCACACCATAGCCTTCGGGTGCTCGGACGGCACGGGGCTCGACGAGCCCTACGAGCCACTCCCGCCACACCAGGCCGGCTCCGCCCTGTCGGGCGGTGCGCGACGCAGGCGCATCGGCAACCACGGCTACGTCCTCGACCCCACCTACATTCCCACCTGGAGCGTCAAGCAGGAAGAGCCCTATGCCGACGGGAACGCCTTCAGCTACCTCTCCACCCGCCATGCGGGCAGGGCGAACGTCTGCTTCGTGGACACCCACATCGCCCCCATCGAGCCTGCGGCTGCCTACCGCGACAACGCGCTCTGGAACGGCTTGGGCTTCGAGGACCCCCGCCGCGACCCACACGTGCCCAACAAGGCGCCGGGCTTCAGACACTGATCCCAACGATTCAATCGATTCAATCGATTCAATCGATTCAATCGATCCCACGGATCACCCACCCTCCCCCGCTTGACTTCCCCCCGCCCACCCCCTATCATTGCCCCAGCCCCAAGGAGCAACCCGCGATGGACTACGCCTACTCCGACATTGCGAAGATGATTGACCACTCGCTCCTGAACCCCGCGCTCACGGACTCGGAGCTCGAGGCCGGCTGCCGCCTTGCCCTCGCCTACGACGTGGCGAGCGTGTGTATCATGCCCTACTATCTCAAGCGCTGCTCCGAGGTCCTGCGCGGCAGCACGGTGAGGGCCAGCACGACCATCGGCTTCCCACATGGCGGCCACACCTCCGCCGTCAAGCTCGCCGAGGCGCGGCAAGCCCTCGACGACGGCGGGGAAGAGCTCGACACCGTGGTCAACATCTCCAAGGTGCGCAGCGGCGACTGGGCTTACGTGCGGGCCGACCTCTGGCCAATCATCGCCCTCGCCCACGCCCGCGGCCAGAAGGTCAAGGTCATCTTCGAGAACTGCTTCCTCGACGACGCCCAGAAGATTCGCCTCTGCGAGCTCTGCGGCGAGCTGGGCGCCGACTGGGTGAAGACCTCCACCGGCTACGGCAGCGGCGGGGCAACCGACGCCGACCTGCGGCTGATGCGCAGGCACGCGCCGCCGCACGTCCAGGTGAAGGCCGCGGGCGGCGTCCGCACCCTCGACCGGTTGCTCGAGGTGCGCGCCCTCGGCGTCAGCCGCGTCGGCGCGTCCCGCACCGCCGAAATCCTCGATGAGTGCCGCCGCCGCCTGGGCCTGCCGCCGATCAAGGCATAGGGCCGATACCGCGGCCTGTCGTTCCCACGCTCCGAGCTTGTGAGGAAATCACACGGACGCTCACGGACAAGCACGGACGGGCGGATTCCCCGGCGACGGGCGTGTGTCCGTGTCCGTCCGTGTAGGTCCGTGTCATTTCCTCACAGGCTCAGACCGTGGAAACGAGAGTGTGGGCGCTGCCTGACACGCCCCCAGTTCTGATTCGCGGCCCGTCCTGAGCCCCAACGGGGCGAGCTATAGCAGCCCAGGGCGGAGCGAAGCGGAGCCCTGGGTGGGGTGGGCCACCCACCATAGCCCTGAAGGGGCGAGATAGGCGGGCGCGCCAGACCCTATGCCGCCCCTTCAGGGCTAAGACCATTCTGGCCGCGGACCCAGGGCTCCGCTTCGCTCCGCCCTGGGCTGCTATATGACGCCCTTGCAGGGCTTCAGACAGCCGAACCCGGAAACTGGGGGCGTGTCAGGGGCGCTGCCGCTTGACAAAGCGGCCCCTAATGGACATACTTGCGTTCGTTGGTGTGGCCGCTCACCCCTTTCTCCAGGAGACAGCGGAATGCGTCGGCTGAAATGGCTGGGCGTGGCGGTGCTAGGGATGGCGGCGGTGGCGCTGGCGGCGGACAACACGCCGCCCGAGGGCTTCACCGCGCTCTTCAACGGCAAGGACCTCACGGGCTGGAAGGGCCTGGTCGGCAATCCCAAGAGCCGCGCGGCCATGAAGCCCGAGGCCCTCGCCGCCGCCGAGAAGAAGGCCACCGAAGCGGCGCTCACGCACTGGAAGGCCGAGGACGGCGTCATCGCCTTCGACGGCAAGGGCGGCCACCTCTGCACCGCGAAGGACTACGCGAACTTCGAGCTCTACCTCGACTGGAAGATCGGCAAGGGCGGCGACAGCGGCATCTACCTCCGCGGCACCCCCCAGGTGCAGATATGGGACAACAAGGAGGGCTCGGGCGCGCTCTGGAACAACAAGAAGGACGGGAAGAAGCCCCTCGAGGCCGCCGACAAGCCGGTGGGCGAGTGGAACACCTTCTACATCAAGATGGTCGGCGAAAAGGTCACGATCAAGCTCAACGATAAGCTGGTCGTGGACAACGTGGCCCTCGACAACTACTGGGAGCGCGACAAGCCGATCTACCCCAGCGGCCAGATCGAGCTCCAGAGCCACGGCAGCCCGCTGTGGTTCAGGAACATCTACATCAAGGAGCTGCCGGCCGAAGAGAAGAAGTGATGCGTGACGCGTGAGAAGAGAAGCGGGGCGCGTCCCGCGTGCCGCGTGCAAGAGAGCGCCTGTTCGATCCGTCCGATCGGTCCGATCCGTCGGATCGGTCGGATCTGCTGAGGTGCGCCCCAAGGGGGCAGGAGGGCGCAAAATGAAGCTCTGGACCGCGCTGCTGGCGGTCTTGGCGGCCACGCTGGCCGGCGGCTTGCTGGGGACGGGCGTGGGCTTCGCCATTGGCAAGCTCGCGCCCGGATACTACCGTGAAGTGTTCCCCGGCGGCCGGCAGCCCGGCTTCGACCCCGCCGCCCTCGGAGTCGGCCTGGGGCTCACGCAGGGCCTGGCCGCGGGGCTCTTCGTCGGGCTCGTGGTGGTCATTGTGGTCTCGTGGCGAAGGCCGTCAGCGGGCGGGGAGGAGAAGAAACGCTTCGGACGGGCGGCAAGGTCCGCGCTCATCTTCATTCTCCTCGCGCTCTTTGCCACAGGGTATTTCTGTCTCCCTCAGCTCTGGGAGTCGCACGACGCGGCTTTCACGAAGGTGGGCCTCCTCACCGCGCGAGCAGAGGAACTGAAGTCCACCACCATCACGGCCCACCTGGAGGAGCCGATCGCGCCGGGGCGAAACGTCCTCTGGTGCTCGACGTTCCAACTGGCCTGGAACGAGGCCTGCACCCTCATCGGCGAGGACATACATCTCCAGAACGACCCGCCGCTGGTCGGCCTCCTGAACAAGAAGTCGGCGACGAAGGGCGACCTCGACGACGCCTCTTATGTCGCCCTCGCGGGCTTCGTGGGCGAGGACATCTACGCGAAGATTGACAAGGCGCTGGCTGACAGGTTCAAGGGCTCCGCCACGCCCCGCTACAACAGGCCAATGCACGCGCCCGTCCGCCCCCAGGACTTCGTGGCCTACTGCTATCTCTTCAAGCACCTGGAGTTTCCCACGCCGTTCCAGCGGCTCGACACGCCGCTCGTCTTCCGCGGCACGCCGGTGCGCTCCTTCGGCTTCGAGGGCCACAGCGACAGTCACAGCCCGCTCTACGACCAGGTGGTCCTCATCGAGTACAGGTCAAGGGACGACTTCGTCATCGAACTGAAGACAAAGTCTAAGGGCGACCGGTTCCTCCTGGCCAAAGTGACACCAGAGGCCGATCTTGCGAAGGCAATCGCGAGCGTCCAGGCGCGCGTGGCGAAGGCCACGCCGGCGCGGGTCCTGGCCGAAGACATCCTGATGGTTCCTCTGATGAACTTCGACCTCACGCGCGAGTACCGCGAGCTCTATGGCCAGACGCTGAAAGTGGCCGACCCGAAGGTGGCGAAGGACATCGGCATCCTGGCGGCAGTTCAGAACATCCGCTGCCAGCTCGACGAGCGGGGCGTCCGCCTGCGGTCCGAGACCGAAGTGGGCTTCGGGTGCGCCGAGGACGTGGGGCCAACCCACTACCTCATCTTCGACAAGCCTTTCCTCATGCTCCTCCAGCGAGCCGACGCCAAGCTCCCCTACTTCGCCCTATGGGTGGAGACGCCCGAACTGCTGGTTCAGTAGAAGGGTTTTAGCTCAGGCTTTGGTATAATGGGGGAGTGGGGATTGAGACCCATTCCATGAGGGGAAAGAGGCAATGATGAGTGGATTCAAGACAGGCATGCTGATGATCGTGCTGACCGCCTTGCTCGTGCTCATCGGGCAACTGGTCGGCGGGCCGCGCGGGGCGGTGGCGATGTTCGCCATCGCCGCGGGGATGAACTTCCTGACCTTCTTCTTCAGCGACCGCATCGTGCTGGCGATGTACGGCGCGCAGCCGGTGGCGAGCCGCGCCGATGCCCCCGAGTTGTGGGACGCGGTGGAGGAGCAGTCGCGGCGCGCCGGCCTGCCGATGCCGAAGGTCTACGTGATTCCGCAGGATGCGCCCAACGCCTTCGCCACGGGCCGCAGCCCGCGCCACGCGGCGGTCGCCGCCACGCAGGGCATCCTGCGTTCGCTCAGCCGCCGCGAGCTCGCCGGTGTCATCGCCCACGAACTCGCACACGTGAAGCACCGCGACACCCTGATCAGCACCCTCGTGGCCACGCTCGCGGGCGCCATCATGATGATCGCCTCGATCGGCCGCTGGGGCATGATGTTCGGCGGCGGCCGGCGCGACGACGAGGACCGCAATCCCCTCGGGGCCATCCTGGGCATCGCCGTGCTCATCCTCGCGCCCATCGCCGCGGTGCTCATCCAGATGGCCATCTCGCGCTCGCGCGAGTACGCCGCCGACGCCGCGGGTGCGAGGGCCTCCGGCCAGCCCCTCGGCCTCGCCAACGCCCTGCGCCGCCTCGAAGTCGCGGCGGGACGCACCCCCATGCCCGCAAGCCCGGCCACAAGCCATCTCTTCATCGTCAACCCGCTCTCCGCCCAGGGCGTTGCCGGCCTCTTCAGCACCCATCCACGCACGGCCGACCGCATTGCCCGCCTCGAGGCCATCGCCGCTCGCGACGGCCTCGCGTGAACCGGCCGAGGATGAATGGATGGGTGGATGGGTGTCAGACAATCATCCATTCATCCAGTGATCCACCCATCCAATCATCCTCTCACTTCACCTTCTTCATCACGTCGCCTGGCCGCGGCTGGCCGGGGGCAAGGCGCATCGAACACTCAGTTCTCCTGTGGCACTCGCCTGACGCCGAGGGTGAGCTTGACCTCCAGCTTCTCCTCGCCGCGCAGGACTGTCAGGGTGATGGCTTCGCCCCCCTTGCGCGCGCCCAGCGCGTCGCGAAAGCCCTGGAACCTCTTGATCTCGACGCCGTCGAGGCCGACGATGACGTCGTTCTTCCTCAGGCCGCCCACGGCGGCCGGGCCGCCCTCGCGCACCTCTGTCACCAGCACGCCGCTCCTGGTCTTCAGGTTCAGCGCCGCCGCGACGTCGGGCTCGATGTCCTGCCCGTCGAAGCCCAGGTACGGCCTCTCGACGAATCGCGCCGGCACCCCGGGGGCGAAACGCGGCCGGCGTCCCGCCTGGAGCTCCTGCTGCACCAGTTCCGCCAGGCGCGCCTCGAGGTCCTTCCGCGCGTTTCCCAGCACCCTCTCCAGGTTCTGCACGGCGACGTCGAACTTGTCCACCCTCGCCAGGAGCTGGCGCAGCTCGGTGCCGAGCTTCTCCACCTCCTTGCGGAGCTCGGCGCTCTCCAAGACCTGCTTCCTGAGCTCCTTGTTCTCGTCCTCGAGCGCCTTCAGCCGCTGGCGAACGTCGTCGCCCTCGCCCCCGAAGGCGGTGGCCAGAGTCAGCGCCGCGGCACAGCCCACGCACAACGCCCTTGCGAAGCCACCCATGTCCTGACCTCCTTTTGGCCTGTAGGAAAGGCTGATCCCGGACGCATGGTAACAAGCCGGACCCGAGTAGTCAAGATGAGGACGGCGAGGGAGTATGGCTTCCGGTCTTGGCGCAGACCCCGCGCTCGTGCTCGTCGTCGTCCTCGTCGTCGTCGAATCTCTGGCTCTTTCCCCCTCCGAGTTCGACGACGAGGACGACGACGACAACGACGACGATTGGGAACCCCAAGATCGGGGGCCAGTCTCACGGCGAGCCATAGTGGAACAGGCGGACACGCGCGAATGGCACTAACTCAAGGGCTCGCGCCAACCCAGCCCCCGCAGGGGGCGATAGCGCGGTAGCCACGGGCGTAAGCCCGTGGGGCACGGCGTTGCCGCGTGCCCAGCCCCCGCAGGGGGCGATAGCGCGGTAGCCACGGGCGTAAGCCCGTGGGGCACGGCGTTGCCGCGTGCCCAGCCCCCGCAGGGGGCGGCAGAAACCTCGACTGGCACCCGTCCTGCGGTTCCTGCCGCCCCCTGCGGGGCTGCCGCCCCCTGCGGGGGCTGGGGTGGGGTTGACCATCCTCCCCACGGGCTTACCCCCGTGGCTACCGCGCTGCCGCCCTGCGGGCTGGCCCGCGCCCTTGAGTTAGTGCCATTCCGGACACGCGCTTGAACGCCAGCCACGCGGTACGCATAATGGAGCAGAGATAGAGGGAACGCTCCAGCCTGGCACTCAGGAGACCGCTCAATGGCGAAGCGATGTGTGACCCTTGTGGCGTTGGCGCTCCTTGCCGTGGGCTTGTTCGCGTGCCGGCCCTTCGGGCCGAGGCGCGAGACGCTGCGGGCTTATGTCGTCCACCTCGCCCAGGCGCCCTTCCAGAGGCTCGCCGACGCCTTCGAGCGCGAGAGCGGCATCCGCGTGGAGGCACACTATGCCTGCCGCCGCAACCTCCACCAGATGGCGATCAAGGCCCGCGATGGCGACCTCTTCATCAACAGCAACGCGAAGACGATGCCCGAGGTGAAGAAGGCCGGCATCGCCTCGGCAGAGCCAGCCACCATCGGCCACCTCATCCCGGCCATCGTGGTGATGAAGGGCAACCCCAAGCAGATCGCCTCCGTGGCCGACCTCGCGAAGCCGGGCCTCCGCCTCTGCCTCGGCAACCCCAAGGGCTGCATGGGCACGGCGGGCGACGACATCCTCATGAGGGCCGGCATCGCCGAGCGGGCCGCCCCCAACATCGCGCGGCGAATCGCCGGCGAGTTCGACATCGCCCGCAGCGTGGACGGCAAGGAGATTGACGCCGCGATAGTCTGGGGCTCCGTCGTCCTCGAAATCGGCCGCACCGACGTCGAGCTTGTGCCCATCCCCCCCGAGCACAACGTCCTCGAGCCGGTCGAGATGCTGGTGCTCGACACTGGCCGCAACAAGCCCGCCGCGGCCCGCCTCGCCGCCTTCCTCCAGACCCCCGCCGCCCAGAAGGTCTTCGCCGAAGCCAAGCTCCGCTTTCCGTGAACAGGTGTCGGCTCTTCCTCAGGCCTGAAAGGCCGTAATGGTAAAGCCCAGGGCAACGCCCTGATCTTTGCCCACATCTCGGGGCCTTGTAGCCCGCCGACGCGGGCGACCCAGCCGTAGCCCAGGGCGACCGAAGGGAGCCCTGGGATCGCGCGTCCCCCCCATCCAAGCCCCCGAAGGGGGC
>VGYW01000019.1 GCA_016872875.1 Planctomycetota bacterium
TCACATCGGTCCAACCGCCGCCGGGATTGGACCACAAATGCCTGATCGGAGCGCCGGGGATCATGAACCTGCCCCACACCACGTCCGTGTGACCTTTTCCCTTGACGATATCGTGCATGGCATAGGCATGATCGGTCAAGCTGTTGCCGATATGGAAGACGCGCGGCGCCTTGGCGGCGGGGCGGCCAGCCTCGGGTTTGGCAGGCGAGCCTGGGGCAGCCTCCGGCTTGGCGGGGGCGGACTCCGGCGCCCCGGCGAGTTCAATCGTCAACGTTTCGTTCTCCTCGACGGTTTTCTCAAGCCTCTTGCCGTCCAGCGTATATTCGACCTTGAGTTTCTTGACGGCACCAAAAGCCGGGTCGCCGAAGTTTGCGTTGTTTGCCACGACAGTCAGACCTGCCGTGGTTGCCAGGTCCTTGACCTTTGCGGTCACGTCGGCGACTCTGTCGCCCGCCAGGTCGCCATACACGGCCCTGACAATGACGAGTTTCCGCGGTGGTTTGGGCGTTTCTGATTTCGCTTCCGGGTCTCTTGAGGCGGCGTTGCCCGGAGGGGGGTATGATCGCAGTTTTTCGCGCACCACTTTGCCTGACGGCGTCAGGTGGGCGTCGGTCCAGGGGTTTGCGGCCGTCGGATTACTGGGGGCTTTGGTCGTGATCGCGGCGCTGCTCTCCTTCTTATGCACGATAGACCAGTTGGCGTGCCCGATCTTGTGCCTGTCAAGGATGTCCCAGAACGCCTTCGTGGAGGCCAAGTCTATCCTGCCGTCGCCCGTGCCTTCCGACGTGCCCCACTCGGTCACGAATATCGGCACCCCGGCCTTGGCCGCCCGCTCGACCTTGTTGCGCAGAGTCTGGTTGTCCGTGGCGGCGTAGAAATGACAGACGTAGACGCTGTTCTTGTCGTTCACCCGTCCGCTATTCTGGACCACCTCGATCGTGCGGTCCCAGTTCGGCGTGGCCACGCACACGATGTTGTCCGGATCGAACTTCCTGATCTCGGCGGTCACCTGATTGGCATAGTTCTTTATCGCATCCCACGAGGTCCACTCGGGCTCGTTGTACAACTCGTACATCACATTGGGCTTACCGGCGTACCGCTTGGCCATCTCCGCGAAGAATGCCTTGGACTGTGCCAGGTGGTTCTCGGCATGGTGATCGTGCCAGTCGATAATGACGTAGATGCCCCGCTTGATGCACGCGTCCACCACGGTGATGACCTTCGCCTTTTCCCTGGCAGGGTTTTCGAGATATCCGCCCGCCTCAACTCCCATGGATATCCGAAGCACGGAGCATTTCCAGTCGTCCACGAGCCAATTGACCACGTCGGCGTTCCACAGTTCGCCGGACCACTGGCTCCAGAAGAGGTCCATGCCGGCAAGTTGTACCGGCTGGCCGGTCTTGGTGCTGACGATGTTCTTGCCCTCGACGCGGAGCTGGCCCCAGGCCTCGACCGGCGTCACCGCGCCGGCAAACGGCGCAGTTGACAGCAGCCACAGCCCCACACCCACTGCAGCGATCCATAACCTCATAGTCCCACCTCCATTGAGGCCGCAGTGGATGGGAATTGGGGGCCGGCGCGGCCTGACCCGAAGCCCCAATCGGTCCGCCTTCCCGGCGCACCGGACTTTGTTCTAGCGGCAAATGGCCGGGCAAATGGTGTCAGATCTGTTTCTTTCCCGCATTGGTGCCCAGAAAACTGAACTGACACGATCTATCCCCTTCTGACACCGCTATTTCTTTGGGTTGTCCTTGGGCGTTTCTTGCTTGGCCGGCGCGTCGATGAAGACGGCCTCCACATCATCGATGTAAAGCACGCTTTCGCCGTAGCTCTCCTGGCCATGCCACAGGCCGGGAAGAAAGACAATCTCGGTGACGTTGGCTGGCTTGAAAACGTTGCTGACATCTTTATTGGGGGAATACCTTAGGTCCTGCTTCAAGCTGGAAAACGGCACAATCACACGACGGGCCTGGGTCTCACCCACTTGTGTCCGGAGCTTGTCGAACGAGGCGTTCCAGAGATTCCAGTGCTGACGGCCCTGATCGTCCAGCATGTTGAGGGTTAGGCCAACAGTGTGTCCATGTCCATCCGGCTTGATCCAGAAGCTCAATGCGTTGTAACCGGAAAGGCCAAATTTCCGGTACCACATGATGGCGACGTACTTCTTGGCGGGGCCGGGTTGAGTCGTATAGGTCAGCTTCATGCTCTGACGGCCTTTGCCGGAAATACTTGGCCCGATTTCGATTTTCACCTGGTTGCCGTGCGGCGCCTTGTGCCAGGGGAGAGCCTCTCCTGGCTTGTAGGATTCGAAATCGTCAATGATCATTGGAGGTTTGCTCTGCCTGGATGAAAGCCCTGTGGTGCTGCCTTGCGTGGACGGACGGCTCCCTGCGCTGTCGCGGTTGCTAGTGCTCGCCGCAGGGGCGGATCCGATCGGCTTCAGCTTGCCGCTATAGAGCGTGACGATCGTCGACGCGGGGAGCTCGACGGAGAGTTTGCCGTCCGGCGAGGGCTTGGCTTCCGTCGCAGAACCCTCTCGCGGCTTGGGCTCCACCGCTTCCCCTTTGGCAAATTCCACCAGCGCTCGGTACTTGTGGGCTTGGGCAACGGGTTGTCCGGTCGTCTCCATCGAACCCCATGCCCCGCCGTCACCCGCCTGGCCTACGTGGCAATAGTGCGAGAACACGCTGAAGTAGCGGGCCATCTCGCGAAGATATTCGGTATAGAGATCATGCATCGCCGGGTTGCGGTTCAAGACGGCCGTCAGGCGCGTGCAGTGCTGGCCGCCTTCGTAGGCGATCAGGGCCAGCCCGGCCGCGTCGGCCAGCTTCTTGTGCTTGGCCGAATCCTCAGCCGAGCGGCGGATGGCCGCACGCATCCGCGCCACAGCATCGGCGGCATCGCCCTGCACGTCGTGGCCGAAATAGGGCGCCGTGGCAATCGCGTCGGCCTTGACCTGCCAGGGGTTGTACTTCGGGTTCTTGACGACGTCGAGGTGCTGGCCGGCGATCCAACTGTTGGCCGTGTGGGTCGCCAGCACACGGATCACCCGCTTGCTGTCGGCCCCGAACGCCAGGTCGGCCGCGCGGAACAGCCGCAAAGCCGCCCAGGCATGGAAACGGAAGCCGGCTGTCCATCGGTTCTTGTCCAGCCCCAGCGCCGTACCATCGTCGCAACAATAATGCGATTGCTGGAACACGCCGTTCCAGGTCTCGTTGGAGTATTCGACGTACAGCTTCAGATTCGCCTTCAGCGGCTCGCAGGTTTTCTGGCCACCGGCCTTGACCAGATCTTCCGCGTTCATTTTCGCCAGACTTTCCAGGAACGGCTTCAGGTCCACACCCTTCATATCCACCCCGGTCTTCACCAGGATGCACAGTCGCAGGGCGTAGTCGCACGGCTCATCGCCCGTGTTGCGGTTGACCGTCTTGTGCGGGAGCGTCACCCATAGGTCCGCGCTCATCCGATCGCACAGGTCGATCATCCACTCGTAGGCCACGGGGTTTTGCTTGTGGTTCTCCTTCCGGTTCCGCTCGGTCCATCGGGACCGGGGAGAGTTGTTCGTTTCGTCCCAATCCATGAAGCGTAGCGACTTGAAGATGGCAATGTCCTTGAGGAACTGGGGGTTCCACGGGTGGTCGCCCTGGACATTCTGCCAATTCGTGAAGCAGTCGCTCGGCTTGTGCCAGCCGATGTTCCAGAAGTTGCTGCCCAGTTCCATGGCGGGAGTACCGGGGATTGGTCCGCTTACCCCCGACAAAGGGTGTTTCCGGACGACGTCCCAGGCTACGTCCTGGGCCTTGGCGGCAAATCCCGCCGAAACCGAGTACGAACCTTCCCAAGAGTACAGCCCGGACGTGATAGCCCCATGTGGGTCCTGTTGGTAGATTGTGGCGAAATGGATCAGTGCCTCCAGGTACTTGCCCTCGCTGTTGGCGTGGATATCATCTTTGTATAGGTTGGCGACACCGCCCATCTTCTCCCCGATCGCCTGGAACCCCTGCGCCACGGGAATGACCCGCACCGGCTTCCGTTTCGGGGATCGCTTGGAGATTCCCTTGGCGCCTTCGACGGCCATGGCGTCGTACTTGGCCACCGTCTCGGCATATTTGCCGAAGTTCTCTTGGCCCGGGTAACTCCCAAACACGTACACCTGGCATTCAGGGTTTCCCTTGTAGGCGGCCTCGGCGAAGTTGCCGCCGCTCTCCGTCATGGTCTGGGCCGTGTCGCCGTTCTGCGGGAAGAGCTGAAGCACGAGCGCGTCCCACTTGTTTTCCTGGAGGATTTGCGATGCTTTCCCCTTGATGTTCGCACCGGTCACATCGGTCCAACCGCCGCCGGGATTGGACCACAAATGCCTGATCGGAGCGCCGGGGATCATGAACCTGCCCCACACCACGTCCGTGTGACCTTTTCCCTTGACGATATCGTGCATGGCATAGGCCTGATCGGTCAAGCTGTTGCCGATGTGGAAGATGCGGAGCCCCTTTCCGGGCTTCGTGGCCGCCTTGTCGTCCCCGTTCATCGGGGTGGCCATGGCGACGACGAGCGCCGCCGACAGCGCGGCTCTCCGCCCTACGCATGTGCTAATGGTCATGGATGTCCTCCTTGCGCGGCGCGAGCCGCTCGTTCCCGGGTGGCTTCCACCCGCGCCATGGCGTCCCGCTCGGGCGCCAGCCTCCACTGCCGGCACTGACGCACCATCTCCTCCTCATGCTCGCGCCATGCGGCGATGATCCGGTCGTACTCCGGGTAGTCGGCGGCGGTCTCGATCACCTCGCGGGCCCGGGGATTGGCGAACCAACGGCGCATGATGTCCTCGAGCGTGACCGTGATCCTGAACCCCAGGTCCTGCTTCGCCGGCGTGTTGTCGTAGACGTTGCTGTACTGGATGTTGTCGGCGATCCAGTCGCATCCCCTGACCATGCGCGCGAGGAGCGCCGAAGGGATGTGCACGAACTGCACCTCGGGCGCGCCCAGGACCCGAGCCGCGGCCCGATAGTACTCCATCCAAGAGTGGTACACGTCCGGCGAGGTCACGTAGGCCCTGCCGTAGGCTCTGGGATTGCCGATCGCGTTGGCGTACGCCACGGCCACGTCATCCCGATGCGTGAACGGCCAGACCGCGGTGCCGTCGCCGTGCATGATGATCGGCTTGCCGTCGCGGATGCGCCGCATGACATAGCCGTGGACCGGCGCCACGAACGTCAGGGGGAGCCAGGTGTCGTTGGTGGTGGCCACAGGACGAATGATGGTCAGGGCGAACTCGCCTCGTGCCGCCGCTTCCTCGAAGACGAACTCCGCCTGCGCCTTGTTGTATCCGTAGGCGTACCCCAGCACGGGCTTGCGCTCGAAGTCCACCGGCATCGGATAGGTCTTCCCCTTGGTGTAGACGTCGACGCTGCTGGTGAAGATGAACTGCCGCGTTCGGCCTCCCACCGCCCGGATATCGCTGCGGGCCTCCTCGGGTCCGAAGCAGATCATGTCGATCGCGCAGTCCCATGGACCGGCCCTGCGGACGGACTCCTCGAATCGGGCACGGTCGTGGCGGTCGCAGATGACCCGCTCGGTCCTGCCGGGCCATTCGTCCGACGAGCCGCGGTTGCACAGGGTGATGTCGAAGCCGCCCCGGTCCAGGAGCTGCTGTGTGATTGCCGTTCCGATATTACCCGTACCGCCGATGATGAGCACCTTCATATCCCACTTTCCCCTTCACTCCTCAGAGATCGCTTTTCCGGAATGTCCCCTTCGAGCAGCCGACCCAGCGTCTCGCTTGCTCCGCGGCAGCCCGACGCTCGCTGGCAAGCGCATGCGGGAGGCGGGCCATGGCCCGGGAGTCCCCTTCGGGGCTGCCGTGCAGTTCGACGAGGACGTCGGCATTGACGGCCTCGCACTGTCTGCTCCAGCCAGGTGGGCAGGCGCGGACGACGATGGGCTTGTCCGGCGCACCCGCCAGAGACAGGAGTGCGAGGACTGCCTTGTCCGACACGCCGCATCGCCGTCTCGTAGTTCTCCACTCCTGACCAAAAGGCCTCAGAATCGCCTGGCCCGGGTTCGGGCCCGGCGGTCAAGCCGGGAAGAGGGAGCTCTCCCCGGCGCACGCCGTGACCGCCGAGGGAAAGCGGCCGGCCGTCTCGCCCGGTCAATCGGCCCGCAGCAGGCGCAGAGCCATATACGGCTCTCCAGGCAGTTCCACCCGGAACTTGCCTTGGACCACGCGGTCCAGCTTCCGGATGGTCATGTTCCAGGTGTCTATGACCTCCACCGCGTATTGGCCTTCGCCGGGCGTGGTCATCTCGCGAAACGAAGGACGGTTCAGGCCGAAGTAGAACAGGTAAAGCCTGTCCTTGATCCCGCCGCACTCACCCGAGAAGGGCGTCAGGCCCTGGGTTTTCCCCTTCCGGGGGTCCCTCTCCCGGAAAGCGGCGCCGACGCTGTCCTCCACGAGTTCGCGCATGAACGCGATGCGCGCCGGGCTCGTTCCGACCAGTTCGCCGCCCTTGGACCACCAGAGCCTGTCGTTCGGCCGCACATAGGTCTCGCCGTGGCCCACGTAGCCGCCGCGCACGACGCCTTCCCAGAACCGGCGCGCCATTTCCTCGCCGGAGATGTTGCCCCAGCCGTGCTCGGCGTTGCCCTCATAGCAGCACTCATCAACCACCACCGGTTTCGCGTACTGGCGGCGACAGAGGTCCACCTGTTCCCCCACGTCGCTGCGCTGCACGCTGCAGTGAGTCACCCACGGCTTGGCGTGGTCGTAAAAGGCGTGGCAGTTGTGGATCGAGCGGAGATGACCGTAGGGGTCGTTCTCCTGCACGGTCCTGAAGAGCTCGTCCCAGTCATTCATGGTCAGGTCGGTCATCAAGTCGTATTCGTTGGCGAGCGACCACCAGACGTTCCTGAAGGAGGCAAGGCGGGCGATGAGATAGCGCAGATAGCCGACATTCCGCTCCATTCCCATCTTGGCGAAGCCCCACTTGTCATAGGGATGGAAGAGTATGATGTCGGCTTCGATTCCCAGCCTCATCAAGTCCAAGACGCGCCGCTCCAGGCGCCGAAAGAACGCGGGATTGAAGCGCGCGAAGTCCCAGCCGGCGTTCGGCGAGCCGGGGAACGCGAAGTGCTCCGGCTCGCCGCGGTTGTAGTCATACCATTTCGGAAACACACACATCCGCAGCTTATTGAAGGGCGCGGTCTTCAGCGTCGCCAGGGTGGCATTCTGAAGCTCCTCGGACTGGTGTACCCACGCATAGCAGGTGGTGCCGACGGAGAAATGCGGCGAGCCGTCATCGTAAGCGAAATGATGGATATCGTTCACCCGCACGACGCCGTGGTTGTCCGGCGAAGGAGGCGTGCAGGTGAATTCCCCGCGCAGCCCGTCCAGCTCCTGACGCGCGCAAACCGTCCGGAACGACCATGCGCCTTCCCGGTCGGGCATGAAGCGGACCCTGTAGGTCCCGTCGCCGTCGTAGAACCCCCGGACCCGGACCTCGCGATGATCGTACTTGAAGACGGCCCCAAAAATGACCTCGGCGAACGGATTCCCGGTGTCAGGACCGTCTGCAGACAGTTCGAAGACGCCCCATCGTTCGACCTGGTCGTCCACGCTCTTCATGCCCATCGCGGCTTACCTCCGTTTCCTATGCGGTACCACTTCCACCTTCATGCACTCATCCGGATTCACGACCACGGCCATGTCCGCCGCCAGTTCCTCCAACCCCATACGGTGGGATATCAACGAGGCGAACGGGTACCGCTCGGCGTGCTTCGCCATCACCCGCAACACCGGACCCCAGTTGGCGCCGCAATGAAACACGGAATGGATGTGCACGTTCTTGCTGGCGATGTGCTGCATCACATTCAACGGTACGGTCTGGCCGGTATCCACCCAGTTGCCGACCTCGATCACGGTCCCGCCCTTCCGCACCATCTCCAGCGCCTCGAGGAACACCGCTGGGTCGCCGGCCGACTCGATCACCAAGTCCGGTCCCACGCCTTCCGTCAGGTCCCTGGCCCTTCGCACCCTCTCCGCCGCCGGGGACCGGGAGGCGTTGATCGTGACGTCGGCATAGAGTTCCTTGGCCTTGGTGAGCCGCCGGTCGGCAAGGTCCGTGGCGATTCTCAGGCCCGCGCCCTGGATGCTCGCCATGATACCGTGAAGGATTCCGAGCGGTCCATTCCCGAGAATGGCCACCGAGTCGCCGGGCCCGAACCCTTCCTTCACCGCGGGAAAGGGCTGGGCGGCCCGGGCGAGGGCATGGTAGGCGACAGCCATCTCCTCAACGAAGACCGCCACATCCGTCGGAACGGACTCGGGGACCTTGAACAGCGACGTGCCCGGGGCGATGTACATGTACTCGGCGAACCCGCCTCGCAGATGGGGCGGCGCCTCGGAGCCCGGATGTATGCCGTAGGCCATCACCTGGTTCTCGCAGGTGATGTTGTTGTACTGGTTCCGGCAGTACCAGCACTTCCCGCAGTTCACCTCCACCGCCACCGCCACCCGGTCTCCAACCCGAAGCGGCTTGTGGTCGTACTCCTTGATCGTCGCGGCGTTGCTTCCGATCTCGACGACCGTGCCGATGATCTCGTGTCCGCCGATGTAGGGGAAGATGGATTTGCCGCGGATCGTCGTTGCCTCCCCTTTGAAGATGTGCTTGTCCGTGCCGCAGACGCCGCACATCTCGATGCGAAGCACCGCCGAATCTCTGTCACTCGCGGGATAGGGATACCGCCGGATCTCCATCGCGCCCGGCCCCGTCATCACTACTGCCCTGACCTTCTTCGGCGTCGCCGTCATATTGACCTTCCTCTCCGATCATTGTGCCTGGCGATGCCGCGCGACGTTGCCGTTCTGCGCAAGGTCGGCGCATCGGACCTCCTCGTCCGTGCCTTCGGGTCGCGGGCCCTGCTGCCGCAGGAAATGGCCCGCCTTGTAGGCGCCGCCCGCGGCCGCAGTCGTGACTGTCGGTCGCGCGCAGGAAGCTGTGCGCCACTCGCGCTGCGCATGCTCATGGCCGTGACGGCGCCGCGGCCAACGCCTCCGCGATGATACGCCGGGCGTCGGCCAGGGTCAAGTCCGCCGCCGTCACCTTGCCGGTGTACTCGCGCGCCGCGGCCTGGATCTCGATCCCGGGCGCCTTCAGCAGCGTCCCGCCCGTCGGGCTCGCCAGCAAGCGCGTGGAGGAGGCAGGCCATGGCCCGGGAGTTCCCTTCGGGGCTGCCGTGCAGTTCGACGAAGAGGTCGGCATTGACGGCCTCGCACTGTTCGCTCCAGCCAGGTGGGCAGCCTCATTGTCCGCCGATGGCAAACAAGTGCTTCTCGGAGCGAATGAAGATCTTCCCCTGGGAGATGGCCGGGCTGGCGCAGCATTTCTCGCCCAGGTCGTTCTCGGCCACCGCTTTGGATTGCGGGCCATCCTCCACCACCGTGGTCCTGCCTTTCTCGGAGAGGAGATAGATTCTCCCATCCGCCCAGACGGGCGACGCGCCAAACGGGCCGCGGAGACGTTCCCGCCAGAGAACCTCGCCGGTGTTGCTCTTAAGGCACGTCAGCACGCCGCTCTCGTTGATTTGGAACAACGCGTGGTTGGCGCAAACCAGCGACGGGATCTTCGACATGTCCTTGCTGTGGGACCACGCCAGATGGCTCTTCGTCACGTCGCCCTGGCCGCCCAGGCGGAAGGCCCGGACCGCCTCTCCCTCCGGCACACTGGTGGGAAACGCGGATGTGGCAAAGACCATCCCGTCGCCCGACACCGGCGACGGAACCAGGCCCTCACCCCGGTGGGTGGCCCACCAGATCTTCTCCCCGGTGATCGGATTGAGACCCTGGACAACATCGCCGGCGCAAGTGATGAGTTGAGGCGTACCGCGGGAATCAATCGCGATCGGTGTCGTATAGGCGACGCGCGACATCCCACGCATCGCCTTCCATTTCTCTTTCCCGGTAGCCTTGTCGAGCGCCAGGACGTACGATTTGTCCCAGGCCCGCGTGTGCCCGTCGTCGGTCCTTGGGTCGGTCCCGTCGAAGTTCATGATCAGCAAGTCTCGGTATTGCATGGGCGAGGAGGCCATGCCGTAGACGACATGGAACTTGATGCTCCGATTGGTCCATGCCACCTTGCCGTCGTAGGTCACGGCGGCGGCGCTCCCGCTCGAGAAGAAGGCGTAGACGCGCTCGCCATCGGTCACGGGTGTTGACGTCGCGTGCGAGTTCCGTCCGTCGCAGGTGCCCGGCGACTGCAGGAAGACCTCCGTGTCCCAGAGGATCTTGCCCGTCCGGCGGTCCAAACAGATGATGTGGCAGCTCACCCCATCACGGGTGGTGCCAGTCACGAAGACACGGTCGCCGAAGACGATGGGCGAGGACCAACCAGCATAGGGAACTGGTGTCTTCCAGGCAATGTGCTCGGTCTCGCTCCACGTCACCGGCGCGCCCTTCTCGCTGGACATGCCTTGTCCAGTCGGCCCGCGGAACTGCGGCCAGTTCTCGGCCAAAGCGGGCCATGCCGGTGCCATTATCAGAAAGGAAACTGCCACTGGTAGAGAGTTTCCTGCTCGCTTCATGGTGTCCCTTTCACACAATCATGACGTCCGCTCACGCCTGCGCAAGCGGATGCACCCGGGTCATAGCGGGCAGCCAGGCCGACTCCATCCAGCGCCGACAGGGAGTGAAGGAACTCACGTCGTCTTGTGAGCATGTTTCCGAACTCTCCTGCCCTTCAGTTCCAAACCGCTATTTCTTTACGAGCGTTGACCACGCCGGTATCGTGACCGCCGGCTGGCCCTTCTTCTTGATCACAAAGACCGTATCGTTCGTTTTCAGATCCTCTCCCAGGACCCAGATCTCCCAGGCTGCCTGGACGACCATGCAGTGGGAATCCGGGCTGTAGTACCCCTTGGCGACATGCCAGTCGATCAGAGCCTTCAGGTCCAGGTCTTCGATTCTGATCACCCCGTTCCGGTCAGGCTCCAGAAACGGCACCAGCAGCGGAACCATGTACCGCCCCATTCCCGAACTCGTCGCACTGTCGCAGATCTTCCACTTCTTCCCTGCAATGTCGTGTGTTCCTGCGTCCTTGGCCCAGAAGTTCGGCGAACAATTCACCGCGTAGAGGGTCGGGGCAAAGTCACCCTTGTTGTATTTCCCCTTGGGACCGTCGGAGAAGTAGAGCTGATAGTAGACCCGGAACATCTGGCCGTCCTTCTTAGGCGGCAGCGTTACGGACCACGAGGCATTGAAAGCCTCGATCTCGCTGAGCTTCATCGGGAACGGAGAACCCCTGGTCACGTGCCCCCAGTTGCTGCCAACGGCCACATTGGGCGCCGACACCGGGAAATCGCGGCGGTTGCCGCTGTGCGTCGTCCACCAGGTGACCGTCGGAGGGCCGAATCTCACGAACATGCTGCCCTTCTCGCCAGCCCACCGGTTGTTGTTGAACTGGAGCCCATCTTTCTCCACCGAGTCGAAGCCTCCGGTGCCGGTCCAATCGTAAGCGGCAGCGGGGATGCAGTCCGGCTTGGACACGCCGGCGAAGACCCCCAGGCTGCGGGAGATCACGTTGTCCCAATAGGCCTGCCCCGGCAGGAACTTTGTGCGGCTGTCCCCTTCGGGCGAAGCCGCCGCGACCTTCTCCAGCAGGTCGGCCCGGGTCCACTGGTCTTCCACGAGCTGGTTGCGGACCACGGCGTCCACGTTGTCCCAGTAGTCTCCAAGGCCGGCGTCCGAGAGTCGGATACCCAGGGCCACCTGGTCGCCAAGCGCGCATCCCTCACAAGTGTCGGTGGCCGCGGGGTAGCAGTTGATCCAGCCCATGCGAGCAATGCCTTGGCTCAGGGTGAACTCGTAGGCGCGCTGGACGAACTCGAGGGTGCGCTCGTCGCCGGTCGCGCGGCCGTACTCCAGAAGCCCGCGCAGAGTGATGGCGCGGGCGTGGAAGTGGCTGAACCAGTGGCCCAGTTCCGCCCCGGCAGTGCACGCCGGGTCAGGGAGGCCGGCCGCCACATGCCCGGGCAGTTCCTGGGCCTTGGCGTGTTCGCGGTCCGGGTCGGGCACACCGCCCCAGAGCTTCGGTTTCATGCAGAAGCGGGCCAGGCGGGTGGCCAAGTCTAGGGCCTCGCGGTCGCCAGTGATGGCGTACCATTCTGCCGCCGCATACATCTGGTTCGCCTGGTAGCACGCGATGTCGCCCTCGGCTCCGTCGGTGGCGCCTTGCGGTTCGTCCGTGTTCAGCCAGCCGCTGCGCGGATAGGTGCATGGCTCACCCCAGCCGCCCTTCTCGGGGTAGTAGGCGTAGTCGTCCTTGAGGATTGCCACGCGCCGCATGCCGGCGACCAGTTCGGCGGCCAAGCGCTCGAACCGGGGATCGCGCGTCTGCTCCCACCAGGTGATTGCCGCCCGGGCCATGATGCCTGCCGCCCCCACCACGCAGAAATCTTCGTTCCGGCCCTTCCCGTAACGGGATTCCGAGTCGCCGTAGATGCTCCGCCAGGGTCGCGCGGGGTCGTAACGGTCCCAGTACAGCCCCTCCTCGACGCGGGCGCTCATGCCGGCCCGGTTCAGCGTCTCGACCTCCTCGAAATCGCGGCTGCCGGACATGAGCCGAAGCAGGGGCCAGGACTGACCGGTCTTCGGATCGCAGGTGATGCTGGCGGAGCCGTAGTGATACATGTAAGGCGTACGGGTCGCGTATTGGATACTCCAGAACGGCATATACCCCATTGCCGGGTCCATGATGCCGCCGAGGCCGCGGATGGCCAGCGCGGCCCGTTCCGCCAGGTCAAGGGTATCGGGGACCGTAGCCTGATATCTCGTGCCGTCATTTCGGAACCTGTTGTTCATGCCTTCCTCCATTTGCGTCTTCAGCGGGCTTGGCCCGGCTGACGGGGTGTTGGCGGCGAACGCCTACGAGCCGGGCTGCCGTGGTTGTAACGGCTGCAGTGGCGGCGTACCCGATGAATCTCCGACGCGGAAGGTTGGTTGTGTTCATCTCGTGATTTCCTTCTTTCTGGCTGATTCGTCATAGCGCCGGGCGGCCAATGCAGTACAGAGTCTTCGCCGTGCGAACGAAAAGGCAGCCGCCGGCTACGGCAGGGGTGGCGCAGACAGGCTCACCGAGCGTGGCTTCGCCGACCACTTCGCAGGCCGGACCCGCCTTGAGGATCGTCGCCTTGCCCTCGCGGCTCACCAGGTAGAGCTTGCCGCCCGCCACCACCGGCGACGCCCAGAACTGGGCGTCCAGGTCGCGCGAGCCCACTTCCTTGCCGTCGCCCGCCCTCAGGCACATCAGCTTGCCGTAGGACACAAGGAAGACCCAATCGCCGTAGCCGACCGGGCACGGGACTTCCGAACAGGCGTCCTCGTTGAGCCACGCCACGTGCGTCTTCGTCACGTCGCCCCTGCCGTCCGGGGAGACCGCCAGGGTTCCGCCGCCGGCGATCGGGACGATGACCCGCCCTTTGGCAAGGCCCGCGGAGGGAGCCAGGTCCCGCGACTCGTAGAGCACGGCCCAGATCTCGCTGCCGTCGGCCGGATTGTAGGCCGCCACTCCGTTGCAGGCGGTGGCGACAATCTGCGGGCCGCCGCGCGTCCCGATCACGAGCGGCGATGACCAGGACGGGCCAAAGGACCGCTTCGCGCGCCAGACGGCCTGCCCGCTCTGCGTGTCCAGCGCCACCAGGACCGCTTTGCCCCCTTCCTTCGACTCTTGGTCATACTGGATCAGCAGCAGTTCCTTGAAGAGCGCAGGGGAGGAGGCGTAGCCGTAAGGGATGTCGGGCACGCCCAGACTCATTGTCCACGCCGGCGTCCCGTCCAGGCCGAACGCAGCCGCATCGCCAGTCGCGAAGACGGCGAAGACCCGCTTCCCGTCGGTGGCCGGGGTGGGCGCGGCATAGCCCGTGTCCTTGCTCATGAACTGCACCTTGCCGGTCAGGCGGACATCGCGCCGCCAAAGGAGCTTGCCCGACTTGGCATCGAAGCAGAACACGGCGGCCTGGCCCTCCACGGCGCCGGTGAGGAATACCCGTTCGCCCCACAAGATCGGCGAACTGCTGCCGCCCAGCGGCACCTCGGCCTTCCAGCGGATGCCTTCGCCGGTCTTGGTGTTCCACGTCACGGCGGTATTCTTGTCCTCGACCGCCGCCAGAGTGCCGGGTCCGCGGAAGGCGGGCCATTGGCCAGCCGAGCCCGCAGCGAGGAGCCCTTCGGCCGATCCTGTGACGTTCGGCGACGGAACGATCGCGCCGGGCGCCTCCTTGGCGGATGGCGCTGGCTTGGTGGTCACCAATGCCGGTGCTCCCTGGTTCCCTGCCTCCGTAAGATCGTAGCAACTGAGCGTGCCCATGTTACTCGCCTGAACGTATAGTCTGCCGGCAGCGAAAGCGGGAGTGCTGAACCCGCCGCACGGTTGGAAGGCGCGGCGAAATTCCCAACCCGCAGGCGAAGCCTGGACCATTGTTATGCAACCCGTATACTTGCCGCGAGATCCATGCACGTCGGCAACGGACTTGATGAACTTGTCGTTCACCCGGATGGGAGAAGAGCACTCGCCCCAGGACGGACTGTTCCGCACTTCCTTGCGTTCCAGTTTCCACACCACCTTCCCAGTGGCCGCCTCCACACAGAACGACTCATAACCGGACAGAAGATAGACGTAGCCTTTGCATATGATCGGCGACCCCCCGCGCTCGCCGCCGGTGGGCACCAGCCAGAGAGGAGACTGTGCGCACCCATCCTTTGTGATTGCATACGCACGAGCCCCGTTGCCAGTATGCGGATATGTCCTGGTCACCAGAATACCACCGTCCACGGCACATCCTTGGCTGCATCTGCCACCCCCGTAATCCCACAACAGTCTGCCGTCCGAGGCGTCCACGCATCGCCGGTTCGCCAGGATATACGTCTTTCCCGTGGGACCATCCGGCCGCCAGACGATCGGCGTCTTTTCACCGAGATTGTTCCATGCGCCCTGGCTGAATGCGGTCTTCCACAGTTTCTTGCCGCTGTTCACGTCATAGGCGGTCAACCGGCAGAGATCGTACTCACAGTCGCCGGTGGGCGGGCCAGGCGGTTTGCTGCTCGGGTCGTGATCGAAGGTGATCGCCTTGCCGTCCGCCACCACGAACGAGACAAACACGAGATAGTTCGAGGGCAATCCGTTTTTCACCTGCCACAGCACCTTGCCGGTGTCGGCGTCCAGACAATACGTCTGCGAACCGCTGCCGTTGATGAACAGCCGCCCGTCCGCCACGCACGGCGTCGGGGAATTCAGCCCGCCCCCGCCGTGCGTCGTCTGGCATACCGGATAATACATGCCCATCCCCAGGTCCGCCTGCCACAACTTCGCCCCGGTCTTCGCGTCAAAGCAGAACACGTGGTCGGTCTGCCATGATTTATCGGGTTGATCCGACTCGGTCAACGTGCGTTGTCGCATCGAATATGCATACACTTTACCTTTGGCAACAACAGGACTGCTGGAGCCGTAGCCGCCGCCCTTCTCGTTCCCGGCCAGCGGCATCAGTTCACCGTAGTTCACCTTCCACACCACCTTCGGCCCACCCTCCGGCCACCTGTCGAGCAGTTTGATCGGCGTGTCCACCTGCAGGTTCCCATTCGGCCCGCCCCAGCAGGGCCAGTCCTGCCCGTCCGCCGTAGCCGCGCCCGGCGTCGCCGGCCTGGCCTCATCCGCCCCCCTCGCTGCCCCGGCGGCGACCAGCGACCCCGCAAACAACATCGTGCCGATTATTCTTCTTGTCGTTTTCATCGTGTCCCATCCCTTCCCATTTCATCCCTTCGCCCGTCCTTCCCCAGAGCGGAATTTGTTAGAATTCCGTCGGTCACGGCTTCGGGTTCGTCACGCAGATCCCGCCGATGATCACGCGGTTGCCCTTCGACCTCTCGGACTTGGGCAGCACCTTCACCTTCAACGCGTGCTCCCCGCGCGGCAACCCCCTGGCCAGAAGATTGAGCGAGTAGTACTGGAAGCCGTTGAAGAGGTCGAATTCCGTTTCCGGGCCGCCGTCTACCGACCAGGCGATGCGGCCGGACGCCTCATTGACGATCAGGAACAGGCCGAACATGGTCGTGTTTGCCCTCACCGTCATCGTCGCGCCCGGACGGTCGGTCTCGTAAATCTCGTCCATCAGCGGCGGAGAGCTTTGTTGTTGCGGCTTGACACTCCACTCAGGACTCACCTGGGCCGCCGCAATCGGCAACACGACTGCCGTGGTGAACTCGTCGCCGAAGAACGGGGCCGGCACCGGCGGCACGGGGGTGGGTTTGTCGGCCAGCGGTATCTGCTGCTTGAACAGGTCGATCACCGCCTCCGCGTAGATGGCGTGGCCGCGCCGATTGGGATGCACCATGTCCCCGATGGCGTCGCCCCACTTGAGTTCTCCCGCCTCGATCTTCTTCTGCAGGTGCGCAAAGACGTCCACCTCGTGGAAGCCGTAGTGCCGGGCCACCGGTTTGACCGCATCCAGCGTGCGCTTCTTGTCTTTCAGCGACTCGACGGCCCCCACGTACACGAAGACGATCTCCGGCTGGTTCGGCCCGCGCAGGAGCTGCTGCACCATGCCGTCCTCCGCCAGCCAATTGCGCTCCCTGTCGCCATAGGAGTTCACCGCGTACTCGATGAACACCAGGTCCGGCGCGTGCGCGAGGATGTCGCGCCGCATCCGGAACACCATCAGCCAGGGCGGCAGGCCGCCGAAGGCGCAGTCCACGTAGTGGATCTGGTTGCCCGGACACTGCTTCCGCAGCCATTCCACGCTCATGGGCGCCCAACTGTTCCCGGCCGTGACCGAGCCGCCGATTCCCATCACCGTCACCGGCTGCCCCGACTTGACCTTGGCGAAGAATCGCGACAGATTCCGCGTGGGTTTGTAGTTCGGATCGGGCTCGGTATTCCCGGCGCCAGTCTTGGCAGCATCCGCCGCCCGCGCCGCCCCGGCGGCGAGGAGCAGACCCGCAAACAGCATCATGCCGATTGTCCGTTCGGTCGTCATCGTCGTCTTCATCGTGTCTGTCCTTTCACCTGCTTGTTTCATCATCGCGCCGCCGGCGCAATGCAATGTCCCGCCTTCGCCATCCGGACGCAGACGCAGCCGCCGGCCACGGCAGGGGTGGCGCGGATGGGCTCACCGAGCGCCGCTTCGCCAACCACTACCGGCGGCTAGTCCTTGAGGCGGAGTTTCCTGTAGCCGGCCTCGGGCAGGGCGACGCGGAAGCCGATGTAGATGTAGCCCATGTAGACGGGGCTGTTGAACTCGCGGTGGCGGCTGCGTTGGCTGTGGCCGTAGTAGCCCCAGGAGCCGCCGCGGATGCAGCGGCTGTGGCTCTCGCGGACCTCCAGGGGATCGGTTTGCGCCTCGGCTGGGTAGAGCTGGTACCAGTCGCCGCACCATTCGGCCACGTTCCCCGCCAGGTCCAGGATGCCATCGCGGCTGGCGCCCTGGGGGAAGCTGCCGACGACAGCGGTGCCCTGGGCCTCCTGGCTGCGCATCAGCGTGGGCGGGTCGAGCGCAGCCGCGGACGCACCATCATCGCTCTCCTGGAAAAATGAGGGGCTTCCTGCCCCCTACATCTTGGGGCCATTCCCACATCTCACCCCAACCCGCTGAGTTTCGCCACACTCGCCAGACTCGCCGGGTTCCCGGGGAGCCAGGGTCAGGCCCCGACCTTTTCAACTTGTCTCAACCCCAACTCACCTTCGCACCGTCCCACCCGCTCTCCCAGCCCCGTGTCCCGGAGCAGGTCGCGGGCCAGTTGGGCCTCCATCCGGCTGACCGCCTGCGCGCTCACCCCGCCGAACCGCTCCCCAAGCTCCTCCAGCGTCATCCCCGCCCACTTCCGACACAGGTAGAGCGCGACGGCCCGCGCCTCGTTCCGCCATCGCCGCCTCTCCCGCAGCCGCCCCTCCTCGACCCCGAACACCGCGCACACCGCCCGCTCGATTGAGTCAACCTTCACCCGTGCGGCAGCCCGTTCCGCGTGCAAGTATGCACGCCCTACCTCGCTGTCGTCTGTTGTCTGCCGTCTGCCGTCTTCGGTCGCGGCCGCAAGGCCGCGCCGTCTCATCCGGCCCTCCAGCCACTCCGCCAGCCGCCACACGAACTCCGGCGAGCCCAGCCCCACCCCCACTGTCGCCGCCCACAGCGGCGACACGCCCGGCCTCTCCACCCCCTCCGCGAGGAACCGCCCGTAGGCTTCCTGCGCCTCCGCCACCGTCGCCCCGTGCCCGGCCATCGCCTCCCGCCACGCCAGCCACGTCGGGGCGAGCACCGTGCCGAGATACACCCCACAGCTCCCGAACGGCCAGTCCTGCGGGCGCTTCGCATGCCCCAGCCGCACGGGATTCAGATGAATGTGGCGGCTGATCTCCCAGTAGCGATACCCCGGCTCGATCAGAATCGCCTTGAACCGCCCTGCGAACAGCGGCCCGTGGCGCCCGTGGCGGCAATTGAACGCCATCGCATAGCCGGCATTCAGATCGTGCATCCCCGCCGACAGATTGGCCTCGGGTGTTTCGACCAGCAGATGATGGTGGCTCTGCATCACCACGAAGGCCACCACCCGCCAACGCCGCCTCGCCACCGCATCGAGCCGGGCCAGCCACCTCCCGCAGTCCTCCTCATCACGCACGATCCCCTGGCCCTCCAGCCCGCGGCTGGTCACATAGTAAGCGGCGTTCGGCAGATCGATCCGTAGCGGCCTTGCCATGCCGTCAAGATAGCAGCCCCGGTTCCGACCGTCAAGCCGCGAGGTAGAAGGCAAAGACCCCGCCCCATCGCCCAGGCGAGGCACTGAAGGACATGCGGCAGCCCGTTGGGGGCACCGCGAGCCGGCGAGCGGTCCAGTCGCTTGAAACCGCTTTGGACTGCCGAGGCACAAAGCTCAACGCCCCCGACCGCTTCCAAGTTGGCTCAGGGCGGGACAATTGACATTTGAAGCTGCGACACACGTGGCCCGCTGGCCCCCGAGGAAAAATCGCTTGACAACGCAAGCGAGCCGGCATACAATGCCTGGTGTACGGGTCACTGCTGATGTCAGTGGAAAGGTGGACGACCCGAGGGATCTTGCTCCTCAAAGCGGGTCACCCAGCTAAGGTGGATGGAAGATGGCAGACACTGACCCAGTGCCGCCCATCCAGATTGACGCGGACCGCTATTCGACGGATGTTGCCGCCAACCGCTACGTCAAACATCCTGGCGGGGTGCCACAACCAACCGAGCATTGGCTTGTGCTTGGTCCCCGAGGTGCAGGCAAGACAATCATGCTCAAGGCCCTCTGCACTGAATGGAGGGCCGCTCCAGACCTGCTACCGGTCTATGTGGAACTGCAGCACTGGATCGCTAAGATTGCCGGCGAGTTGCCGCTTTACGGCCATGAGCCGCTTTCCCCGCGCGATCGGGCGATGCTTGATTGCATGAGCCTGGCAGTGAGTCTCGCGCTGGTTACCAATGTGGCCACTGTGCTACACCCTGAGAGCACAACAGACGCCCAGAGACTGTTTCCATGGCATCGTCGGACACGCACCTTTGAGGACTGGACACTGGAGGCCCGCAGGAGGCTGAGGGAAGCGCTTGTTTCCGGCGCCCCTTTTACTGACGAGATGCCCCCTGTCCATGTGGTGGCGGGGTCACTTGGGGATTCAGTTCGGCGCGAGGCCCACAAGACTCTGGTGCTGCTAATAGATCAGGTTGACCAAGTGCCCGCACCGGTCTTCCAACCTATCGCCAGCCTCCTTAGGCGTACCGCCTCGTACACAACCATAATGGCGAGCAGACCTTGCCCCACGGCTCCTGAACAAGCGGTCATGCCAAGAGACGTGGTCGCCGGTGAAACGTACCAAGTCCTCAGCATCGGTCGCGAACTCGAGCTTGATCTGCGCGAATCTCTCATCACGGCGGTATTGCAGAAGCTGCCTTTTCTGGGGATCCCTGGGAAGGAGCTTGCCAGCCAGTCACGAGCACTGGCTGCGCTAACATGGCCGTCTCTCAGGCTGGCCATTCAAATCTGTCAGGTGTACGAGCAGAATATCCTTGTCGGCAAGAGTCCCACGGCTTGGCACGACGCGATAGTTGGAGTTTCGCATAGATACGAAGATATCGTCAAGGATGCACTTCGCGCTTGGTGTGCCAACCCGTCGGAAGTCCTGCGCGAATGGCGAAAAGAGGCGTTGAAGCGCGTTTCACACGGTGCTGACCGCATCATCCGAGCGACCCTTCGCCTGCTCAGGCGAGACCTCTTCGCCAGTGTGGACGAGGATGTGGCGGCGTTCTTTCGGGTAGCGCTGAAACATGGGATTCTCTTTCCAAGTGCTAACGAACGGTACGTCCTGGATCAGTTGCCGGAGAGTTTCGAGGTCGGACCACTCCTCCTGGTATCGGACACCAGCCGACTCTCTCCGAACGTTCCCGAAGAATGTGTGCAGTGTGACGTACGCCAAACGGACTTGAAGCGCTGGATCAAACCCTCCGAACCCCGTGGGGTCCGCACAAAACGCATTTTCATCTCCTATTGGATGAGTGACCCTCATCGGGAGACCTCAGAAGCAGAAGTGGCCGTGCATCTCGGAAAACGCTTGCTTGACACGGTCACCCTCGTCCAAGGGGAGATCCACGGCTCCCCACAATTCTCTCCAAAGATACTCCAGAAGGTGGAATCGTGCAACATGGTCATCTGTGACCTGAGCACAGGGAACAGAAACATCTTTGTCGAGTACGGCTGGGCTGTTGGTCTGAATAAGCCAGTGGTGCTGGTCTCAAAGGTCAAGGATTCTATCGGGACCTACCCTGGCTGGCTCACCGCGAGGCAGTTTCAGTTCTACGACACCGAAGAGCAGCGCGACAAGCTCTTCAAGTCCGTGATTCGGTTGCTGAACGAACCCGCGGATCGGGTGGATAGGTGGATCTACCAACCCCCTGCCATCGACATGGCAT
Source organism: Planctomycetota bacterium (assembly GCA_016872875.1). Next base: position 20,947 of record VGYW01000019.1, read on the forward strand.
TCTCTCCAAAGCCCACGATTGTGACGCTGATGGGGGCAGGCCCATTGGTACAAGAGACAGGCCGCAAGTGTGCCGACAAGATTAGAGAATATGGGGTCGAATTCGAGGCCTTCGCGCTAGAGGATCATTCTGCTGTTCTATTTGAGGCCATCAAGCGGGCACGCAGGGCCGGAACACTGGCGCTCCTTTTTACAGGGACCTCCGACGACTATCTCACCTGCCTTGCCGGCGGGATCTTCACCACAAAGGACAGAGCCTACATGGCGCACCGTCATTTTCGGCGGCAGTTGATCCTGTTCAACGCTTCGGCGCTACCTCGGGCCGAGGCAATTCCAGACTTGCTTTCGTCGTATCCACGGGTTGAACTTCCCACGTCGCTAGACCATCTGGGCGCTAAGCTGGTCGCTCAGGCAAAGGCGGTGAAGGACTGGGTTGCCGCCGGAGCCAGAAGAAAGACAAAATGAGTAGCCGTGCCCAGTTGACCAACTTCTCAACATCCCTGGAACTCGCTGGTCAGCATGACGGAGCCCCGCTCTTATGGGTTGGGGCAGCCAGCTTTGAGGACCGATGCTGCGGCTCCCTCCACATGCTTGCACGCTTAGGCATATGCGCATCGCAAGGCATCGTGCTCGACTACCCCACCCGGATACAACCTGAGCGCGAGGGCCAGTTCAAGCAAACCCAGAACCGTGATGTCATGATGCAGTTGCTGGGGGATGAATGTCAACTGCGTCGTATCCCTAGCTATCGCTTTGGACCGCTGCTCGGAATACTTGATGAAGTGCATGCCTCGAACCACAGAGCCGGCCGGGAGGTGCAGTACATCTTTGACATCACTTGCCTTACGAAGCTCCATACACTTGCCTTGGCCTACTGGCTCACCACAACCCCGAAACTCGGTCGTGTACTGTTGGCCTATAGCCGGCCTGAGGACTATGGTAGCCCAATCCGAAAAGTCTGGGACAAGGGAGCTTGGCTGGAGGTTCTTGTCGCCCCTTTTGACATAGATCCGGAGCCCGAGGCTAGAGGTGTGGTAGGCATTGGCTTGCCGGGCCATCAGGGGGATCGATTGAGGCTGGCACTTCACGACGTGCCGCTTGACGCAGGCGTGATAGTGGTCACTGAGTCGGATGACCCCCGGGTGGGTCTCGTTACCGAAGCGCAAAACCGATGGCTCTTTGACGATATTGCTCGCCAAAAGGATCCCGCTCCGGTCTCACTGGTTCGGGTGGCCATATGGGACATGGCGCGCCTAAAGGAGATAGTCGATGCTACTTCGGACAACGCGCGGAAAAAAGGTATGCGACTCATGCTGTATCCCTTCGGTCCTAAATCGCTCATACTTGGCACATCCATCTTTGCCTTGAGCAGGTATCTTCTCGGTACGTGGTACGCCTACCCGATACCGAGGACTTACGACTTGGACTACACTGTTGGCGTTGGCACCACGTACTGGGCAGCTTTAACGAAGACCCAGCAGCATTGAGGGCATGTCGGGAGGCGCGGGGAGGCGGGGAGGCGCGAGGTCAGACCTCAGTTTTCTACTTTGGCCGGCTGAGCGCCGGTAGCGGGTTTCCTATGCCAGCGCCGTCGGCCACTTGGCCGCGGCAGTAGCGCGTTCGCTTTGCGCTGCCTCGGGCTTCACTCCACAGCCTTACGCTCGGCGGGCGGCAGGGTGGGGTCGGTCTGGCCGAGGTGGTGCTGGAGGTTGGTCTTGCCGGTGCCGTGGGGGTCGCCCTTAGTGCGTCGTTTCGCAGTTCCCATGACGTGTGTTAGCCGCCGAAACGACGCACTTCCATAGGGGCTATCGCCCCTCTGGCGTGTCGCTGTGCTGCGCCGGCTCGCACCGCTCCACTGTCACCCCTTGGGGGGACATCCGCGTCCCCCCAATCCCCCCGCAGCGTGGCCGCTTCGGGGCGCCAACTCCGTATACGAGCCTCCGGGTGCGGCCACTTGGGGTCGGCGACGGTGGCGGTGCGGAGGTCGCCCCACTTGCCGAACCAGTACATCTCAAACCAGTTCGGCAGGCCGTCGCGGTCGGCGTCGCCGTACTCGCTGTAGACGAACACCCGCCAACACAAGCGTGCCATCCGGCTTTTACCCCCTTCTACCTGCCTTGTTTCGCAGATCGACCGAGTTCGCCGGTTGCCAGGCGGTATCGTTCGATCAGCCTCGCTGCCGCGTCGGTGAGCTTGGCTTCGTGGAAGAGCGGCACGACCCAGGCGTCGCGACCATCCACGCTGGCGCTCGAGAGCTTCCGGTCCAGAGGTCGGCCGTTCAACTCCACCAGAGGCGCCTTCTTCATGCCGGCGGCGAGCTGATCACGAAGCTGCTGAGATTCGCCGGCAGCCGCCTGCTGCTCAACTACTCGACCTCCGCCGGCGGCATCGGGTTGGCCCTCCGGTATGTTCCGGCTCAGCCCGGCGGTCCACATGGCGAACCCTGAGCCGCGTGATTTACTCCTTGTCTCCAAGACCAGCATCGCCCGGATAGCGTGGAACGAGAACAGATGCAGTCATCAGGGCTCGGCACCGCGTCCGCGTTACGGGCATCTTCCTTGCTTGTTCCCCTTCACCTCCCGCTCGCCTTCCCTCGCGTTGCGAAGTACGCGGGGACGCTCAAGTCCATTGCGTTGAGCTTGGACTGGGCCTCCTTGATCTTGGCCAGTGCCTCAGCGGTGCCGACCATGAAGACGGCGGCACGCCAGGGCTCGACCTTGAGGGTGAACCGGCCATCGGTGGGGGCCTCGAGCACCTGCTCGCGGAGCATGTCCCACGCCTCGGCGTTCTTCAGCCCAGGCTTCGCCATGTGCTCGGGGGCGATCGTCACATCGTAGGCCGCATCGGTCCCGTCGTGGTTGACCACCACGGCCATGAGCGTGCCGGCCGCGTCCAGGCGCGGCAGCACCTCGAGGTTGCAGGGGAACTGGCCGTCGCGGGTGAGGGTGACAAGGCGCCTGACGCCCGCCTTGTCGGCGGCGCGGGCGAGGACCCTGACGTGGGGGCGGAACTTCTCGTAGTCGTCGGAGCCGCGGGTGAGGAACGGGTTGACGGGCTCGCAGCCGCGGGAGAGGTCCAGGCGCGGGAAGATGGCGTGGATGGAGACGCCGGGGCGGTCGCCAAGCCAGACGGTCCGCTCGGTCTCGATGGCGCAGACCTTGTCGCCATACCAGGCGACCGGCTTGCCGCGCAGGGCCTCGGCGGTGCAGACATCGCCGTACGAGGAGGCCGTGCCGCCACCGAGCTGCTCGGCGTAGCGGATGACGGGCGGCTTGCGCATGTCGAGCACGCTCTGCGGGATGCCGCCGCGCGCGGCTTTCGGCATGCCGGCGAGCGAGGCGTCGAGCTTCGCCCAGGCATCCGCGTCCGCCATCCATTTGTCGCCCTCGCGCTTCCAGAGCTTCGATTCGGTCTCGTGCACGTTGGTGCCCTGGAATTGCGGCAGGGCGACCTGGGCGGCCCAGGCGCGCTCCTCGGGCGTCTGCATGGACGGCCTGAAGGAGGATTTGTGCTTATGGGTGAGCCTGACGCCGCAGACCTTCTCGAGGAAGTCGGTGCGGGCACCGGTTGTGATGTCGAGCGAGAGGGAATCCACGTTGGCGCACAGCGTGCCGCCGCCGGCCACGTAGTCGGCCAAGCGCTCCCGCAGCGTGGGCGTGCTCCACTCCGAGCCGATGACGTAGACGGCCTTGAACGGCTTGAGCGCGTCCGGCTCCAGCTCGACTTCCTCCTCGGTGATGATGGCGAAGGGAATCTGGGCGGCGGCCAAGGCGACCGCGGTCCACGCGAAGTCGTGGGTGTTGTACTGGAACATCGTGTGGAAGTAGCCGGTGTAGTCGGGCAGGAGCAGGGCGGCCTCGGGCTGCACGGGGCTGGACCTGGCGAGGAACGTGGCGTAGTGGTGCCGCAGGAAGTTGTGCCAGTAGGCGAGCTGCCGGCGCTGGCGAAGCGGGCCTTCGGCCGGGCCGCGGTACTCGTCCGCGTAGAGCCAGTGGTGGATGCCGTCCACCGTGTGCCCCATCATGCGGGCGAGCGCGCGCTCGATGTCGCCAGGGCCGTCGTAGAGGTGGCCCTGGCCGAACTGGCGGGGGAAGAACCAGCTCCAACCCATAATCACGTTGCCGTGCTTGCGGGCCAGGTGGTCGCTGGCGGCATAGTTCACGATCATCGCCGGGTGCTCGGGCCAGCACTGCTCGATGTTGATGATGGCGTTCTGGCGGTGGTTCCAGTACAGGCTGTGGCCCCAGAACACGTTCATCCCCGGCCACATGATGAAGGCCATTGGGAACGGGTAGCAGTCCACGCGCATGGCGGTCCGCTGCCGCAGAAGGTGGGCGTTGGCGGGCTCGCCGGCGGCAACGGCGCGCTTATGCTCGCGTTCGTATGCCTCTGCGGCCAGGCGCTCCGATGCCTCGGCGCTCACGCGGCGGAAGTACTCGAAGGTGTAGTAGCGGTGGTAGTCCATCCACAGCTTGTAAGCGCCCTGGCGGGTCCACTGCTCGTCCACCGGCTGCGGCGCGTTGTACCAGCGGTGGCTGAGGACCGGGGGCCGCACCTCCCACCAATAGTGCAGCTTCTCGCCAGTGAAGGCGTTGTACGTGCGGCCGTCCTGGTTCGTGTCCTCCGCAGGGGACTTGTCCTGGAACCAGACGTCGCACAGGAACGCGATGTACTCGGCGATGCTCTCGTCGCGGTAGTCGGGCGCCGTGCGCTCGCGCATGCCAATCTCGTCCCAACTGCACGTGATGTAAACGTCGCCCACCTTGAACATGTCCAGGTCGCCAAAGTTGCGGACATAGTTCACGAGCAGGCCCACGCCGGCGTCGTAGTGCTTTTTCAGGAGGAAGCTGCCGCTGCCATCGCCGCCCGCCCGGTTGCCCGGTGTGCCGTCGTACTGGAGATACGGCTCGCCGTTGCCGGCCCAGAGCGTCTGGTCAATGGCGCCGAGGAGGCCGTGCTTCTTGAGGAAGCGACCGACGCGGAAGGTGAAGGCGTAGCCCTTGTAGGCGCAGTTGTAGCCCATGCGCCGCCACTCCTCCAGCATGGCGGCCTCCAGCTCCCCGTCAATCGGGCGAGGGTCCTTGTCAGGCTCGTAGAGCCCGAGCCGTGCCCAGTCGTAGAACCCCGCGAGAGCGGCCCGGACCTTCGGGTCCTGGCTGCCCCGGTCGAGCTTGCCGACGAAGCCGCGGGCCTCCTCGCCGAAGGGCCCCCCGTAGGGCGTGACCGGCGGCTCGGGCAGCGCCCGCCAGTCCTTCAGCAGCTTCGCCCGCCACGGCTCGGCAGCAGGCGCCTTGGGAGCGGCGGCCAGTGCGCAGGCGGCGCAAGCGGAAACGGACCATGCCGTGAAGGCGCGTGCAAACCTGGTCATACCTCGTCCTTTCGTTGCAGCGGGTTCGGAATGCGCGAATGAGCCATCTGCCTCATCTGTCTCATTCCGTTGACACGTCACCGAGGGGAGGACCCCGTACGGGGTTGTCCCTTCAGTGGCCTGTGACTCGACGGCACCACACTACTCCTTGCCCGGGCCTGGGGCCGTGACGACGCAGCGGAAGCCTGTGGGCGTCCAGTCACGGACCTGCGGGGGCTGAACCATGCGGGCCGCGGTGCGGCTGAGGCGCTCGTCGAAGAACGCACACCCGCCGCGCAAGACCTTGTAGGCGCCTCTCTCCGGCCCCTTCGGGTTCTTGCCGGGAGCTGCCCTGTAGTAGGAGTGGTCGTACCAGTCGGCGACCCACTCCCAGACGTTGCCGGCCACGTCCTGCACGCCGTAGGGGCTGGCGCCCTGCGGGCAGACGCCCACGGGCATGAAGCCGTAGGTCAGCTTCCCCAGCGTGCGCTCGTAGCTGACGCACTTCTCCGGGTCCCAGTCGTTGCCCCACGGGTACTGGAGGCCGTCCGTGCCGCGGGCCGCTTTCTCCCATTGGGCCTCTGTCGGCAGCGCCGCGCCTGCCCACCGGCCATAGGCTGCCGCCTCGTACCAGTTCGCCTGGGCCGCGTAGGCATCGGGGTCCCCCTTGGGTTCCGCGTGCATGCCCTGGCCCCAGGTGGGCTCGAACTTCTTGCCCATGGCCTCGCAGAACTTCCTGTACTGCGCCAGGGTGACCGGGTGCTTGTAGATCCAGTATCCGTCGAGGTGGATTCTCCTCTGTGGACGTTCGTCGCCGCCGCCTTGGCCCGGCGGGCTGCCGCGCAGGAAGCTGCCCGGAGGAATCCAGACCAGCTCGGCGCCGTCCGGCTCGTTAATGGCGGTGGTCGCGCCGGTGAGCTTGATCTTCGCCGCTGGGGATGCGGTGTCGAGCTTGTCGGGCCTACCGGCCGTGAGCTTCCGCGCCGGCACCTTCCTGGCGGCCAGGGTCTGCGCTGGCAGTGCGGCGGCCTTCGTTTCCGGGGTGATCTTGACCACAGTGCCGACGAGCGTGACGTGCAGGTAGTGTTTGTCCACGACGGGCTTGATCTCAACGGCTTCCCAGCCTGCGGCCGGTGTGGTGAGCACTGCCGCGAGGCCATCGCCGCGGTCGAGCTGGATGACGATGTCGCCCGTGGCATTGGGCGCGACGGGCAGCTTGGTTACCTCCGCGTCGGAGACCGCCAACACGTCGTCGAAGTGCTGGTCCATCCAGTCGGCGCCGGGCAGCCGCTCGCCGGCCTTGACGCCCTTGATGCCGCCGGGCACGGCGTACTGGAGGTCGAGCAGCTTGGCGATGCCGCCGCCCGTCATTGCCACCCTGGCCAGCTCTGGCTGGGGTAATGCCAACAGCCATTGCGTGCTGAAGCGGTGGTCGAAGGGGGCGAACTTGTCCTTCTGCATGGTCTCGAACTTGCGCTCGACCGTCATCCCGGCATCCGACACGCTGACCGTGCGCCGCAGGCGCCGGTCGGGGCTGAAGCCCCAGTAGGCCGGGGAGAGAATCGTCAGCGTGTCCAGCTTGTCCGCAACCGGGTTCCTGTAGTCGCTCCAAAGACCCGACCAGACACGCTTGCCCAAGCCGCCCCTGAGATCATCCTCGGGCACGTTGGGCGGCAGCCAGATGACCGAGCTGTACTTGAACTGGTCCTGATAGCCGGCGTCCGCGCCCTCGGAGGCGAGTAGTTCCTTGCCCCTGGTAGAGGGCTTCATGCTGACCACCTGCCCCTTGAGGTCCGGACAGACTCCGACGGAGCAGGCCTTTGACCTGAGATCGATGACCGGCCCGCCGTTGTTGGCGACGAACCAGGAGATGTGGCGCAGCACGCCGTGCTCGCCGCCGCCGCTGAGCTGCATGCCGTCGGTGACGCGGCGCAGCACTGCGGGCAGGCCTGGATCGGCATCGGGAGCAGGCACCCACCAGCGCTTGCCGTCGGCCCGGTTGGCCACCACGCCGAAGGCCCCCGTCTCGCGCGCGACAGTCAGGCGGACCGGGTCAATCGAGGTGCCCATCGCCTCCGTGACGTGCGTGAGGTAGACAGGCTTCGCCTCCCTCTTGGCTGCCGCGAGCACCCGGTCCATGGCGGCCACCATCTTCGGCATGTGCGGGGCGAAGACCTTGGCGTGCGTGATGCCGGTCCAACCGCTCCAGCGCACGGCACTGGGCACGTGGCAACTGTCCTCATACGCGGCCTGAGCGAGCTTGAGGTACTCCCAGAAGTGGGGGGCGGCCCTCGGCCCGTAGTATCCATCGAGGAACTGGCGGATCAGTTTGTCCGCGTCCGCCTGGGGGTTCCAGGCCAGCTTGAGGAACACCCAGCAGAACATCCGGCTCCAGTTCGCGCCGCACACCTGCGGATAGACGCCCATGATGCCGCAGCGCTGCCAGTAGCGCACGTTGTCGGCCGTGTAGAAGATCGTCGGCCATTCCGGCTGGTAGGGCGTCCAGTGCCAGACGGTGACGCGGCCGGGGGCGATCTCTGGCCATTCCTCGAGCGCCCGCGCGTAGGCGCGGTTGGCCGGGTTGCCGGCGATGCGCCCGACCTGGTCGCCCGCGGCGTTCTGCGAGAGGTCGCTCGACACCAGGTTGATCCACAGGTTCCTGTGCGGCCGGAGCTTCCTCGGCGCCGGCAGCGTCTCGAAGTAGCCGTGCGTCACGAACTGCTGGGTGGGGTAGTCCTTCTCCAGCATCTCGATAGCGCGGTTGATCATCAGGAACATCGGCCCGGCCTCGGACTCCTCCTCGCGGGCGACCTTCCGACAGGTCTCGCACTGGCAGGCGGCGAAGCCGTCGCCCTGCGTGACGGAAACCGCGAGCGCTGGATTATACTTGGCGCCTTGGCTAGCCTTGGTGCCCTCGATGTCGCGCCTCAGCGCCTCCGCGAGCGCCTTGGCCAGCTCGGGATTGGTGTAGCAGAACGCCATTGCCCAGTTGGGCGCCCGCTTGCCGTTGATCAGCGGCGCCCACTCTGGGTGCTCGGCGAACCAGCCCTTGGTGGTCACGTTCCCTTTGACATCCTTCTTATCCTCGGGCGGCAGCAACTGATAGAAGTTGTGCCGCCCGTAGATATGGGAGCCATAGCTCCCGGGGCTGTTGTCGCCGGGGTAGCCGCCACCGCGGTTCTTGACGACCCACGGCATGCTGCCCGGCCACCAGATGAACATCCGCTGCATGAAGGCCGGCTCCTGGAAGTCGTCAATGTTGCCCAGCGCCAGCGTCGGCTTGCTCGGCACCACCTCGAAGGCCCCCGTGTAGAACCGGCAGCCGAGGTGGTCCTCGAGCAGGCCCCACACCGCATAGGTCAAGCCGTACTCAGCGGTGCCGATCAGCCGCAGCGCGCTGCCGTCGGTCTTGATGCGGTACGCCTGGCTGCCGGTGATCTTGTCGCTTGCGCCCGGCACCTTGTCCACCTTCTCGAGCACGATCCGCCCTGGCAGGCCGAGCGCTTCGGCCTCGGCCGCGTCTGCCACAAGGGGCAGCTCCGCGCCGGTGATCTGGTTCAGATACGCCTGAAGATCGTTCGCCTGCTGGAGGCAACCGTTGTGGACGATGGCCGCCGTCGCCTGGCCCTTCCTGGCCAGCGGCACCTCGGCGACCGCGTCGCCGGCGGCCGCCGCCAACAGCCCCAGCGCCACTCCCGCGGACATCAGCCGGCAGGCACGTGTCCAGTGCGTCCTCACGCATGTTCTCCTTTCAGCGGGCCATTACCTCTGCCCTCCTTTGCTTCGGATGGACAGTGAGGGTCCAGCCGCGGTCCTTGGCCTTCACATCGAGCATGACCTCGTCGTCGGTGCTCTTGATGATCTTCGCCGCGGGCGGTTCGGTGTCCTTGCCCAGCGTGAAGGTGGCGAGGAAGGTGGCTTCCTTGGCGTTGTCGGCGCGTGCCCAGGTCACCTCTATCGGGCCGTCGCCCTTGAAGGTGAGCGCCTTGTAGCCTGCCATCTCCTGGTCGCAGGCCAGGCGCATCTTGAGGGCGTTTCCGAAATCAACGCGCAGTTCCTTGCCGCAGGCGCCGCCGATGATCTCAGTGAACCGGCCCGCTGCCGGCAGCTTGGGCGGCGCAGCGGCGAGCGGCTCGGCCTTGAGGCCCAGCGTGGCCTTGCCCTTGCCGTACTGGTAGCGGTCAATCGTCAGCGGACGGTCGCAGACCACCCGGTCGAAGACCACGTAGGCCTCACCCAGCAGTGCGATGCCACGCAGTTGGCTCACGCCCTCGTACAGCGGGGCCGCGGGGTCGGTGGCCACCACCGCGAAGGGCGTCTCGCCCGCACCCCGCCAGGCCACCAGGTCTCCCGTCACCTCCCGCGAGTTCTGCCCGTCAATGACGATGGTGTTGTGCGCGGCGGTCCATTCCATCCAACCGGCCCCAGGCACGGTGTAGAACATCCGCCCGACAGTGGAGTCCACCTGCTGGCCGTTGCGGTAGAGGAAGGTGGTGAAGCGGTCGTGTTCGCCGCGGTCGAACTGCTCCTTGTAGTTCATGCGGATCTCCCAGGAGTCGGCCGCGGTGCCGCGCCGCAGGAAGATGTAGCCCATCCCGTCCATCAGTCTCGAGATCGCCGGGAAGCTGGCCGGGCTGGCCAGCCCCAGCTCGCCGTGAAGGATGGAGATCTCAGAGGGGTGCTTCCGGGCAGCCTCCAGTGCGGCGAGATAGGCCGGGTCGCGGTACTGCCGGTAGGGCAGTTCGTAGAAAGCCCCGCCCAGGCCCAGCGTCAGTGAGCCGTCATAGACCCGCTTGAAGCGCGGGGTCATCAGGTCCACGCCCCGCTCGGAGGCGAAGAGGGCGAAGTGGCTCATCGCGTCGAAGAGCATGTTGTGATAGGCCTGGCCCTCGTGGGCAAGCCCTTCCTCGGAGAATCCGTACTCTACCATCTCGTGCCAGCCGAACTCGCCGTAGACGGCTTCGCCGAGCAATGGCCAGTAGCCGGTCGCCAGCCCCACGCTGCCGTAGGCGCGGATGTGCTCGCCTTGCATGTTGGTGTACTCGATCGAGTGGCGGGCCAGCCGCAGGCCCTCGTCTATCAGCAGCGTATCGATCCGCTTGCGTTTGTGCTCGTCCAGGCCCGCATACGACGCCAGCATCGCGTAGCCCTCGGCCAGCTTGTGCAAGTTCCAGGCGGTGACGAGTGTGGCCTTGCCCAGCCGCGAACCGCCGCCGGTCGAGCGGTAGCCGGCCACCGTCATAGTCGGGTGGGCATCGGCGTAGGCCAGCGCGATCGTCACGGCTTTGCCGGCGTACTTCTCGTCGCCCGTCAGCAGCCAGCCCAGGGCGAGGTTACGGATGTCCGCGAAGCGGCGCGCGAAGTACTCCTGCCGCGCGCACTGGTCGTAGAACGGGTCCTTCTCGATCGTCTTGCCGCACTTCGGGTCGGAGCAGACGTGGCGGTGGATGTCGTTGGGCGGGTCCGACCGCATCCACTGCTTGCACGCCGGGCAGCGGTAGGACTGGCCCCAGTGGGGCACGGCGGTGGCCTTGTGCCCAGGCGTCAGCCAGTCGAACGCCGGCCAATCGTGCTTGAGCGTCTCCTCGGCTGTGCGGATGACGCCGCTCTTCCAGGCATCCAGCGGCATGAACTTGGCTGCCGCCGCCACGCGCGCCTGGAACGACGCAGGGGTCCACGGCTGGCGGCTGACCGGGACCACGCCCCACATGAGCATCCGCCGGTAGCCGATGAGCGGCTGCACGTCCGAGTCGGCCAGTCCCTCGACCCACACCCTCGGGCACACAGGCTCGGAGTAGCCGGGCGGCAGGGACATGGCCTTCGTCCGGGAGATGGAGAGGCGTATGGGGATGACCTTCTCCTCGCCGGCTGCCAGGGCGATGGACGCGGAGGCGGCAGGCCCGGCCGGCACTTCGGCGCGGAAGAAGTGCAACGTGCGGTCGGCGTCAATGTCGAGCTTGGCGGCAATCGGCTTGTCCGTGCGGTTCTTCACCTTCAGCCCGTAGGTGTAGGCCACCTCGGCGGCGTCGGAGACGAACTGTACGTCGCGCGGCTCGAACTCCGCCGACACCACCCGTTTCACCAGCCGCGGGTTGCGGATTATGGCCTTGCGCCACTGCGGCTCGCCGGGGAATCCCAGGATGCGCCGGCTCAGCGCGAGCCGCAGGATGCCCGGCCGGAAGTCCCCGAAGCGCTCGGGGTACTGCGACCCGTCGTCGTCCACCCGCAGGTCGAAGCGCCCGGCCGCCCAGACCCCCGTGACGCTCCTGAACTTCGAGTACCAACTGCTCAGCTCCTTCTCCGTCGGCATGCCGAAGAGCACAGCGTGCAGGCGGACCTGTGAGCCGAGCGGCTTGAGATCGAACCGTAGTTCGTCGTACTCCTTTGGGTCCGCCCCCAGCTTGCGGAGGTCGAAACTGAGGTTCTGGGGGAGCCCGTCGGGCAAAGACCACTCGTACTCGTCCTTGCCGACCTCCTGGACCTGCACCTTGTCCGTGGCCTCCCGTTGCGTCGCGAGGTTCAGCGGAAAGACCCGCTCGGCGGCCGCTGCGGTGACAGCCATCGCCCCGAGTGCGCACACCCATAGCCTCGTGTAGCTCGTCATTGACTCATGGCCTCCTGATGGTCACTTGCTCGGCACTGCGGTGAAGGTGAGAATGCCAGTGCCACGCACGAAGATGAGGCGGCTGCCCGCGCCCGGAAGGCGCGCCACACCGCCCGTGTCGCCGAAGAGTACCCACTTGAGGATTGTCTCGGTCTGGCCTTCCACGGCGGGCGGCTGCGGCCGGACCGTCACGTCGCCGCGCGCAGCGGCGGCTCGAATGAGGCCGGCACAACGGACCTCCAGGCCCCCGGCCACCGGCTTCACCTCCTCGATGGGCGCGTCGCACAGGATGCTCACGCCGTTGTAGGATGCGGCATAGGCGCCACGGTAGTTGTCCACTGTGATGGCCGCCGAGCGCCCCCTGCCCACGACGGGATTGGCCTCGCCGCTGAAGAGGTCAACGCCTAGCACCGTGGCCTCCGCGGCGGCACTCCCGTTCGAGATGCAGGCCGTCACGCCATCGCCCTTCGCTCGGATCATGCCCGGCACGCCGTCCGCTCTGATCCCAACGCCCAGGTCCTTGTGCAGGGCAATGAGGAGCGACTGGAACTCCTCGGCCGAGGTCTTGCCGCAGTCGAAGAGCACCGCGCCCTTGAAGCCGGCGTCGCGCCACGAGGCGCGCGTGCAGGCCGCCGCATCGCCTGCGAGCGGCTTCGCCCCCGAGCCCCGCACCACGTAGTGGTCCTTCACGAACGTGATGTCGGCCTCCCACGGCCAGTCTTCCAGCAGGCGGCCATCGTGGTCGGAGGCCGTGCTCGCCTCGTTGGCGTTGTCCGTGGACAGGAATCCCCGCACGTAGAGCAGCCCGGGTTGCTCCTTGAGCCAGGCGCGGACGGCGGCGATGGTCGCGTCGCGCACGGGGGCCTCGGCGGACACCTCGATGCCGATCAGGCGGTACTTCGCCAGCTTGCAGTGGGGCAGCAGGTTGAGCAGCTCGACGGCGTCGTAGCCATCCAGCGCGGCGAACTGCGGCAGGGCCGTCGCGCCGCCCACCATCAAGGCCGCGAAGTCCTCGCGCGGGCGCGGCAGCCCCGCGAAGGCCCGTGCGACATCATAGAGCGCCTTCTGCTCGAGGAAGAAACCGAGGCGGGACCGCTCGCGGTCCGCGGCCGCGCGCTGGGCGAAGGGGTCCTTCGCAGGGTCCGCTTCATCCAGCGCGATGCCCTTTGCGTCCCCCTGCTTCGCTATGTCTTCCGGGACCGCGTTCGGCCCCTTCGTCTTCCGTATCTCGGCATCGAGGCGATACTGGCCGGCCACGCCACGCCAGACGTTCTCGAGGCCGTCTGCGAGGGGCTTGCTGTCGCGCGCCATGTCCTCGAGCCAGACCCACACGCCGCTGGCGTTCGGGCCGGGCTTCACGTCCTTGCCGCTGAACAGCCAGGCGACGAAGAAGCCCGGCTCCGCGCCGGCGGCCCAGGCGCAGGCCGCGTCCGCGTAGGCATTGCAAGCCCGGTTCAAGACCAGTCCATCGGGGACCTGGAGCTTGTAGTTGACGTGAGCGAGGAGCGGCAGGCCGGCGTTGCCCGACACCAGGTACATCAGCGGGCGGCCGGGCCAGACCGTGCGGAAGCGGCGGATCATGTTGTAGCGGACACGGTTGTCCGCCTGGTACCAGTAGGCCCCGCCGACGTCGAACTTCCAGCGGTGCTCGGCCACGTTCGGGCCGTTCTGGCTGGGCACGTAGGTGCCGACGAGGAAGCCGGGCCGCTGCGCCCCCTGGTCGAGCTTGATGAAGTCGTACATGCGGTTGAAGCCGTCCACGACACGTTCCTGCTCCCAGTCGAGGAAGGCGCGGGCCTCGGGCTGGCTTAGCTTCGTGCGATCGCCGGCCACTTTCTCGGCGTCAATGCCGGCCTCGATGCAGAAGCAGCGCCAGCCGTCCGCCCAAAGGCTCCAGGCGGGGGCATACATCGTTTCCTCGCCCACGACGAGGCCATCGAGATGCGCCAGGTCGGTGAGTTCCTTGCGGAGATTCGTCCACCACAGGTCGCGCCACACGGGGTGGAAGAGGACCTGCACGGGGTTCCCCGCCGTCGTGTTCGTGCGGCCGATCAGGGTCTTGCCGCTCTCATGCGCCTTGCGCCCCACGTCGTCCACTTTGGGGTACAGGCAGTAATACCAGCCGAGCGGCGATTCGGCGGCGCCGCGACCGTAGCCACACAGGCCCAGGCGCGTGCGACCGAGGTCGAAGGCGTTCACTGCCTTTGGCATCGGCTTGCCCTGGGCGGCCTCCAGGTAGATGCGGCAGGAGGCATCGGTCTCCGCGGCTAGTGCCGCGGCTACGGCATCGCCCAACGCCGGCGCGCGCAGCTTCGCAGCGAGCGACGAGGCATGGACGCGCACCCAGACCATCGGGTCCCGCAGCAGGCGGGGAAGCACCTTGAGGGCCGCTTCAGGCGCTTTGGCGTGCAGCGCCATCAACGCCCCGGCGCGCACCTGGGGATCAGGGTTGGCCGTGGCGCGTTCGAGCAGCAGCGCAGCCCAGGGCTCTGGCTGCTTCGCCATTTGCTCGATGGCGCGCAACCGCAGGTATAGGTGCTCCACTTCCAGATCGAAGGCCAATTGGGCCGGGAGGTCGGTCGGGCGCAAGGGACGCAGTGCCCGGCGGGCGGACTCCGCGGCCGGGCCGTGTGGGCCGTTGGCCAGAGCCACCAGGGCATCGCGGCAGGCCGCCGCGGTCTTCGCATCCATCGCCTTCAGGCCGATGGCGAGCACTCCATCGTCCGCGCTCTGGAGACAGCCTCGGCAGTCCTCCGCACGGAGCGCCCCGAGGCGGGCCAGGCCGCTGAAGGCAAGTCGCCGCTCGGCCGTGGTCCCCTCCAGGAGCTTGCGGAGGCGTGGCTCGTCTTCGTGTGTGCCAGCACCGGCGAGGAACTCCTCGACGAGCGAGGTCCGCGTGGCGGGTGCGCCGAAGAGGGAGCGGGCAATAGGCAGGCCGGCTTCGGCCTTCTCGCCACGGCGCCACAACGCATAGTGCCCGGCGAACGCCACGGCCGGCCCGCGATCTGCGGCGAGCCCAGCGGCCAAAGTCACAGGGCCGCTCTCCGGCGCCGCCAGAGCGTAACCCGCCGCCGCGCGCACCGCCGCGTTCTCATTGCCCGCAAGCCTGGGCAGGAGCGGCGCGAGCCTGGCGGAGTTCACGGCGGCCAGACACCGCACTGCGCCGAGCCCGCGGGCCAGGCTGTGAGGGTCGGCCTCGGGCGCTCCTTTGCCATCGAGCACGGCTTCGGCGGCGTCCACGGTGAGCGCCGCCGCAAGGGTGGCCAGTTCCTTCTCCAGTGCATCGCGGCCGTGTGCGGTTCGGCGCAGGAATGCCACCGCGTCGCCCTCGGCGGGCGTGCCGAGCGCGGCCACGAGGGAGAGCCGCAGCATCTCCACGTCCTGCGCCGGCCTCTCCGGCTTGCGGCTGTCCGCCGACAGGACGATCCCGGCCCGCAGCACCGCGGCGGCCAGCATGGGGTGCTTGCCCACGTCTTGGATGAAACGCCGCAGGCAGAGCAGTTGGCTCTCGCCCGAGTTCGTGACCCACGCGCCTGCGATGCGCTGCGAGACCAGGCAGGCTTCCAGCACGGGGGACGGGAGGTGCCAGCCATCCCCCAGCACCGCTGTCGCCGCGGCATCGAGGCCCAGCGCCGGCCCGAGCCGCTCCGCCACCGCCTGAAGCCTGGCAAGCGTATCCGCCTTCGCGGGCGCAGGCACGACCTCTGCGCCTTTGCCGCTGAGAATGGTGCACCGGACAGGGCCATCCCTGTCGCCGAACAGCACCGCCACGTCCACAGGCGCATGCGCTCGGAGCTCGGCGAGGGTCGGCATCGCCTTCGTGCCGGTCATCTCCTGGCCGCTGAAGAAGAGCACCGAGCCTGCCCAGTCCTCGGCCATCACCTCCACCCCGCGCAGGGCTGCCAGCCGCTCGCGGAAGTAGAGGGAAACGCAGACTTGCAGCCGCTCGTTCGGCGTCCAGGCCTTCTGCCAGTCGGTCGTGTGCGGCGCCGGTGGCAGACAGACACGGACCGGCCTCTCGGTTGCGGCCGAAGTGACCTGGGGCGCAGCAAGCGACGCGAACACGAGCAGCGCCCGGATCGTGAATGCAGTTGTCGCTGCCCAGCGGCTATGGAAGAAAGGGCGCACCGACAGTTCACTCCGACTCAGGAGGCAGTTGCTCCCTTCAGTGAAGCGCATCGGGCTACACAGGTCAAACGCGCCGGGAACTCATCGCTTCGAACAGCGTACGGCTCCTGTAGGCGGCTACCTGCGTGAGCGCGGATGCCTGGCCCATGCTGCCCGTGTCGGAGCTGGATTTCTGTGGCAGCAAATGGCAGAATTGCGGAGGGAGACCTCAAGGAGATGCGCTTTGCGTGATTTCGCTGTTCATCGGATGGCCTTCACGGCGGGAGCGCTGGTCTTCTCGTCACTGGGCGCGACAGCGGCGCAGCGGCCGCCGGCCCCGGCTAAGGACCCTCCGCGGCTGACCGTGCGGGGCCGCGACATCCTGGCGCCCGACGGCCGCCCCATCCGTCTCCGCGGCTTCAACCTGCTCTGGTGGGCGCCGCCGACCGCCCAAGACGCCGCGGACGTCCAGGAACTGGGGGCCAACTGCGTCCGCTACATGTTCGGCTACCAGCCCAAGGGCCGCTTCGAGCCCGAGCAGCTCGACTACCTGGAACGACAGGTCCGGCTGTTCACCCGTCGCGGCCTGTGGGTCATACCCAACGTCCACGCCTTCGAGCGCAAGGAGGGCGAGACCAGGCAGGGGCCGTGGGATTCCCCGGAACTTCACCGCGAGTTCCTGGACCTGTGGACCCACGTCCTCACCCGCCTCCGCGACGAGCCGTTCATCGCCGCCTGGGAGCCGCTCACCGAGCCCCACGACGTGAAGGATGAACGCCTCAGAGAGTGGCATGCCGAGGTCATTGCCCACATCCGCAAGCTCGACCCGCGCACGCCCATCGTCGTGGACGCCAACGGCTACGCCAACCACCTCTACCGAATCGAGCGCGTGGTGCCCGACAAGGCGGTTGGGGAACTCAAGAAGGTTGTCCTCTGGCTGGAGCATGACAACCCCAAGGGACGCCACGCCCATTACCACCCCTCGGTCGAGTGGCTCAAGGCGAACGGCTACAATCCCGACAAGGCCAAGGGGGTGGAGTTCGGCAGCGCGCG
>VGYW01000020.1 GCA_016872875.1 Planctomycetota bacterium
GGGCGGAAGCGGCCGGCCTCGTCGAAGACCGACGTGACGGCCATCAGCTCGATGGCGGCGATCTGCCCCTCGCGGTTCAGCACGCGCTTGGGGGCCTGGCGGGTGATGATCTGGATGCCTTCGGCCTCGGCGAGCCGTATCTCCTCTGGCTCGGCGGGCATCTCCTTGCGGCTTTCGAGGCAGATCATCGCCACGTAGTCGGCCCCGAGGCGGCGCGCGGTGCGGGCGACGTCGGCGGCGACGTTTCCGCCGCCGATGACGGCCACGCGGCGGCCCACGTCCACGCTGTTGCCGAGCCAGACGTCGGCCATCCAGGGGATTGCGGCGGTGAAGCGCTGGGCGCCGAAGCCTGGGAGCGCGATGCCGCGGCTGCGCGACAGCCCGCTCGCCACGACCACGGCGTCGAAGCCCCTATCGAGCAGGTCGGTGGGCGCGCCGTCCCTGCCCGCCTCCCAGTTGCAGGTCAGCTCGACGCCTTCGGCGAGGATGGCCTGCACGTCGGCGTCGAGGGCCTCCTGGGGCAGGCGGTAGCGCGGGATGACGTTGAGCATGCCGCCCGGCCGGCCGAGGCGCTCGAAGACGCAGGTGCGGCAGCCGCGCCGCCGCAGGTCGAGGGCCGCGGTGAGCCCGGCCGGCCCAGCGCCGATGACGGCCACGCGCCGCTTGGCCTCTGTCACAGGCGGGACGCCTGTGCCACCGCCGCCTGTGCCACCTTGCGCAGCCTGCGCGGTGGCACGGGCCTCTGGCCTGTGACCCACGTGCTCGACGACGAAGTGCTTGAGGGCGCGGATGCCCACGGGCGCGTCGAGCTGCCCGCGGCGGCACTTCTTCTCGCAAGGCCGCTGGCAGATGTGCGCGCACACGGACGGGAAGGGGTTGGTTCGGGTGATGACCGCGAAGGCGTCGTCGTAACGCCTCTCGGCAACGAGGCGCGCGTAGCGGCCGGAGTCGGTGCGCACCGGGCACGCGGCCTGACACGGTGGGATTCGCTTCGCTGTCACTTGTGGCCCTCGGCCAGGAGTTGGGTTATCTCGGCAACAAGCTCGTCCCCTGAGGTTGGCTTCTCGAGCACCTTGTCCACGGGCAGCCAGAGCTCGTCGGGCTCGAAGAGCATCTGGTATCGCTGCCCGGCGGCGGTGACGACCAGGAGCTTCGTGGCCGCCAGGCCGGCCTCCTTGCGGAGCGCCCGCGCGAGGGCGCAGCCCTCGTCGGGGCGGCGCATCATCACGTCAATGACCACCAGCGCGGGTCTGTGCTCGCGGGCCGCGGCCAGGCCGGCCGTGCCGTCCTCCGCCGTCAGCACCTCGTAGCCCGCCGCCTCGAGGAGCAGGCGGTTCGCGGTCAGGAAGCCCACATCGTCGTCTACCAGGAGTATCGGCTGTTTGCTCATCGTGCGCTGGCCCCGCAGGGGGCGGGGCTATTTCTCCTTATCCTTGAGGACGGCGGTCACGGTGTCCACGAGCCGCTCGTGTGCGGCGGACTTCGGGAGGACCTCGGCCGCGGTCAGCCCCTTGTCATGCTCGAAGGCGTACATCATCTGCCCGGGGCTCTCGGCCACGGCAGTGACCAGCACCACAGGAATCTGCGCCAGCCGCTCGTCCTTCGAGATATTGTCCGCGAATGTGAAGCCGTCCTCGCCCGGCATCAGCACGTCGAGCACGATCAGGTCGGGGCGCTCGGCGGCCAGCCGCTTCCTGGCCTCCGCGGCGTTCTCGGCAGGCGTCACGTCGTAGCCCGCCGCCTCCAGCAGGTGTCCCGCTGCCAGCAGGAAGCCCTCGTCGTCGTCCACCATCAGCACCTTCCGGCCCATGGTTCTCTCCTTTCTGGTGGCGGCAAGCGTCCCGCTTGCCGACCGCAACCGGGACGGTTGCGGCTACGCTAGAGCCTTACCTGGCCCGCGCGAAAGCAGCCTGGCCACCTCCCGAGTCAGGAGGTCGGGGTCCACAGGCTTCTCCAGGTAGATGTCCACAGGCAGCGAGCCCTCGTCAATGTCGCGCGAGCCGAACCCCAGAGGGAACCTCTGCCCCACCGCGGTGAGCATCAGGATGGGGATGCTCCTGAGCTCCGCCCTCTCGTGGCGCATCGTGCGCGCGAACTCGAAACCAGCCGAACTCCCTTGCGGGAACATCACGTCAAGGATGACGAGCTCCGGCCGCCGCTCGCCCATGCTCTTCAGCGCCCGCGCCGGGTCAGGCTCCACGCTGACCTCGTGGCCCGACACCCGCAGCGCCTCCGACACCGCGGCCGCGAAGTCCTCGTCGTCGTCAATGACAAGAAGATACGCCATCGTTGGCCTTGCGTGGAGTCGGGGCGACAGGGCGCAGCCGGCCCCTGGGTCGAAGCCTGAACCGCTCCGCAAGCTCGCTCTTTCCTTCTGGTGTGCCGGCCCTTCTTTTTCTATCATGGCATGTGCCGAACATGATGTCAAGCGCTTGATGCGCCCGCCTCGAAGTGGTATAAGGCTTGCGGCACAGGAGACGCGGCATGACAAGCAACGTGGAACGCGTCCTTGCGGTGAACGGCGGCCCGAAGGCCATCGAACGTCTCGAAGGCAAGGCCAGGCCGAAGATCGGCGCCGACGAGTTCATGGAGCTCTGCGACGCCTGGGGCTACAGCCCAGCCACACGCGAGCGCATCCGCCGCATCATCGAGAAGGAGTCCGACCACTCCGCCTGGCTCGCCCGCTACTACGGCCCGACGAAGCCCACGAAGGTGGACGAGCTCGAGGCCTACGCCCGCAAGCTCTTCGGCGTCAAGCACGCACTCGCCGTCAACTCAGGCACCTCGGCCCTCACCGCCGCCTACGTCGCCTGCGGAATCGGGCCGGGCGACGAGGTCATCGTCCCAGGCTTCACCTTCTACGCCACCGCCTCACAGGTCGTCACAGCAAAGGCCATCCCCGTAATCGCCGAGGTGGACGACTCGCTCACCCTCGACCCCGCCGACGTGGAGCGGAAGATCACGCCCCACACGAAGGCCATCGTGCCCGTGAACATGACCGGCCTGGCCTGCAACTTCGACGCCCTCCTGCCCATCGCCCGCCGCCACAAGCTCTACCTGATCGAGGACAACGCTCAGGCCTGCGGCGGAACCTACAAGGGCAAACTCCTCGGCACCCTCGGCGACGTCGGTTGCTTCTCCGTCAGCTCCTTCAAGATCACAGGCGGCGGCGAGGGCGGACTCGTCCTCACCAACGACGAATGGCTCCACACCCGCGCCACCAGCTTCCACGACAGCTCGGGCTGCTGGCGCCCCGACCGCTACGCGCGCGAGCGGCGGCCAGGCGAACTCTTCTGCGGCGAAAACTACAGGATGAGCGAGCTCGAGGGCGCCGTCATCCTCGCACAGCTCCGCAAGACCAAAGCCCAGGCCAGACGCTTCAACGCCAACTGCCGCCGCGTCCTCGCCCGCGTTGGCGACTTCAAGCGGGCCGTCCCACGCCGCTCCAACGACCCCAAGGGCGACATCGGCAACAACCTCATCTTCATCGCCGACGACGAGCCGCTGGCCGACAGGCTGTCCGACGCCCTCCGCGCCGAGGGCGTGGGCGCCTGGGCGCGCGGCACGCGCGGCGGGCGCGACTGGCACTACTACCAGTACTGGGAGCAAATCCTCGAACGCAAGTCCGCGACAAAGGAGGGCTGCCCCTACACCTGCCCCTACTACCGTGGCGACGCCCCCGCCCGCTACTCCCCCGACATGTGCCCCCGAACCGTCTCCCTCACCAATCGCGCCATCTTCATCGGCATCAACCAGTGGTGGACCGCCCGCGACTGCCGTAACGTCGCAGCCGCCATCAACAAGGTCTTCTCCGTCCTGGCTTCCTAATCGTCCTCGTCGTCGTCCTCGTCCTCGGTTCTCCTTGGTGTTCGGTGGAGGATGGCCCCTGGTCCTGGTAGTTCTCCGCAGCTCCGAACGGAGCGTACTATAGCAGCCCAGGGCGAAGCCCTGGGGACGGGGAGGGGCCAGATTCAGCCCTGTAGGGGCGCACTAGCCGCCGCAGGCAGGATGTGACGCCGGGTTCACATAGTACGCCCTGTCAGGGCTGACCTTGTCGGTGGCCCTTTCCCAGGGCTTCGCCCTGGGCTGCTATAGGACGCCCCTGTCGGGGCTTCGGAGTGGTTCACCAGAACCGGGGGGCCGAGCTCTGTTCTGTGTTCGGGGTCGAAAGACCGAGACGGGGTCGCCATGGAGCTCTTTGATCTCAACGCCCACGCCGGCAAGCCGACCCAGCCGGCAGCCGAATGGTACGACACGCCCGAGGCTCTCCTCGCCGAGATGGACCACTACGGCATCGCCCGCGCCGTGGTGACCCACTACGCCGCGAGGCAGGCCCACCCCGACATCGGGAACCCCGAGACCCTGCGCTTCGTCGGCCCGCGCCTGGCTGCCGCGTGGAGCTTCGTCCCCTCGGTCGGCCGCAAGTCCGACGCCCCCCGCTTCGTCACTGCCGCCCTCGCCGCGGGCGTCCGCATCCTTCGCTTTTACCCCGCCGACTACTTCGTCCCCCTGAGCGTCCACGCCATTGGCGACTTCGCCGAGGCCATGCAGGAGCGCCGAATGCCGCTGTTCGTGGACTTCGCGTCCAACACCAACTACGGCCAGTTCCAGACCGACTGGGCGGGCCTCATCGCCGTCTGCCGCGCCTTCCCCCGCCTCCCCGTCATCACCACCGAGTACCGCATCCGCTCCAACCGCATGCTCTTCCGCGCGCTCGCCCTCTGCGAGAACCTGCGCGTCTGCACCTCCGCAATCTGGCTCTACAAGAACATTGACCACGTGGTGGCCGAGTTCGGCGCCGGGCGCCTCATCTTCGGCACCAACACCCCCGGCTTCGACCCCGCTATCCCCGTCGCCATGCTCCGCTTCGCCGAAATCCCCGACCACGCCAAGGCCGCGATTGGATCGGGGAACCTCGAGGCGCTCCTGGCCGGGGTTAAGTAGTTCCTGTTGCGGAAACTGGGAGGGGGCTGCTGCCCCAGTCACAGGCCAGAGGCCTGTGCCACCAAGCCCCTTGTCTCAGCGGTGGCACAGGCGTCCCGCCTGTGATCGCACTTTCCGCAACAGAAACTAAGTAGCCGCCCCTCCCGAAGGTTCCAATACCTTTGGGAGGTTATTCGGGAGAGAGTTCGAGGACGAGGACGATGGAAGAACAGATACTGAAACGCGCTCGGCAAGGCATTCTCCCAGTGGGGGAGGGGATCATCGATACCCATTCGCACTTCGAGCCGGGCTTCACCTACTACCACATCCCCTTCAGCACCGACGATGCGGTGGTCCGCGAGATGGACCGCTATGGCATCGCCCTGGCCTTCACCTTCTCCTTCACAGGCATTGCCTCGGATTTCCCCGTCGGCAACGACGCCATCATCCGACTCGTGGCCAAACACCCGGCCCGCTTCGTCGGGTTCGCCACGCTCAACGCCAACTATCCGCAGCTCTGGCTCGGCGAGCTCGACCGCTGCTGGGCCGCCGGCCTCCGCGGCATCAAGCTCATCCCGCACTACCAGGGCCGCACCACCGCGAACACCGACATCACGCCCATCCTCGCCTGGGCCGATGAGCACGCCTGCCCCATCCTCAACCACTCCTGGGACGACCCCGCCAAGCTCAAACAGTGGGCGACAGATTTCCCGCGCGCCTGCTTCATCATCGGCCACGCCTCCACCGAGTTCGCGGAGGCCGTCAACCGCCTCCCCAACGTCTTTCAGAACACCTGTGCCGTCCTCCACAAAGGCCAGTTCGAGAAGATGTGCCAGGCCCTCGACCCCGACAAGCTCATCTACGGCTCCGACTTCATGGATCTCGACATCGCCTTCGGCCTCGGCCCCATCCTCTACGCCCGCGTCCCCGACGCCCTCAAGCGCAAGGTGCTCTGCCTCAATGCCAGGCGAGTCGTGCAGGAGCACGTCGCGCCACGCGGCTGAAAGGAGGTCCGGCATGCTGAGAGCGACTCTCGTCGTTGCCTTGCCGGCCATCGTGCTCGCGGGTGAGGTGGTGAAGCCGGAGGTTGGAAGCCCTGAGGGCCGCCGCGCCTTCGACGAGCTTGCAGCCTACTACCGAGACAAGGATAAGCGGCCCGACTACGACCGGGCGCTCCGCGACCTGCGCTCGGCCGATCCCGCCGTCCGCCGCAGCGCCGGAGGCTATCTCCTGGCCCTCCTGAAGCAGTCGGACGCCGACGAGTCGAACGGCCGCGCCGCATGGGAGAAGGTGCCCTGGTGGGGCGGCGGCTACGACAACGCGGCACGCCGATTCCGTGGAAGCCTGGCCACAGCCTTCGGCGAGCAGGCGCAGGGCGCCGAGGCACTGGACGCCGCCCGCTGGCTCATCCACGATGAGCCGCTTGCCGGCAACCAAGCCGACGGCATGCGCGCCTTGCGGCGCATTCGCACCCCGGAATCGGCCGAAGTCCTCAAGCAAGTCTTGGCCCAGCCCCACCCCAACGGCGACGTGATCAAGGGTGCCATCGAGGAGGCCGGCGAGCGCGCCCTCAAGGACCTGGCCCCCCACATCCTCCGCCTCTGCCAGCACTACCGGGCGAGCATACGGACGGCAGCGCGGGCCGCCGCGCCGAAGCTCGGCGTCGCCGCCGTGCCCGACTTCAAGCCCGAGGAGGCCTTCACCCCCTGGCTCGACGACGCCCTCAAGAAGATCGCCACGATGGTCCTCGACGAAGTCCCCAAGGATGCCCGCTGGGTGCACGTGGAGTACGCCTTCGGCTCCGTCGACGACAAGCCGCCCATCCACGAGTTGGGGGGGTGGCTGCTGCGCGAAGACGACAAGGGCTACGACCTCCTCAGCTACTTCGCATGCAAATGCCGGCCCGAAAAGAGGGACGTTAGGAAGCTCACTCCACGTACGCTCGCCGAGGAGGCCGAGGACCTCCGGAAGTTCCGGCAGGAGGTCGGGGGCAAGGACGACCACGACGCCCGCGAGCGGCTCGCACAGCGCCTATCGGCACAAGGCATCGCCACGGGGCAGTTCGAGTCCCGCGCGCTCAGCCTCCCCGAGGCCCTCGTCGCCGCCTGGTGCTACGTCCGGGGCGACAAGAAGAGCGCCGCAGCCCTTCTCTTCCCACGCCTCGACGCCCTGGAGAGCGACGACTGGCTCCTGCCCATCGTCCGCGACTACCTCGGGCACCGCTACCATCAAGGCATGCTGGATCTCTTCTCGTACGCTCGCGACTACGAGGGCACGCTTCGCATCGCGCGGCACCTTGCCAAGCCCCTCTTCGACGGCTATGAATACCAGGACCGCGCTAAGGAGTTGGCTGAGCAGCTTCCCAAGCGCCGCGACGACTTCAAGACCTTCGTCCTGCCCAACCCCGACGAATGGGCAAAGCTAAAGACCACCCTCACCCGCGCCCAGCAGATCGAGTTCCTCGCCCCGCGCCTCCGCCTCCTCAACTGCCACCAGTGGAGCCAGCCCGGCGACGTGCACTACAGCGACGAGCAGGACGCCGCGCCAGGATTCCGCCAGGCGGACGGCCCCGACGCCAAGCCGGTCATCAACCCCTACAACGAGTTGAAGGCGATGGACATCCAGCCGGCCGGCCTCCCCGCCCTCGTGCCGTTCCTGGCCGACGAGAGCTATATGCCCACCTTCAGCTATTGGCGCAACTTCCACCCCTCCCGCACCCTGCACCGCGCGAACTGGATTGTCGCCAGGCTTGTCAGCGATGCCGCCATGCGCGACCTCCCCGACCTGCGAACCTATTCCCGCCTCGACCCCGCCGGGAAGAAGAAGCATATCGAGGGCATCCTGGCCTGGTGCAAGGCCAACGCCCATAGGACGCGCGTCGAGCTTGCCATTGAGCTGATGGAGAAGACGGGCGAGTGGAGGGAGTTCGCCTTCGGAGCGAGCGTGGCCGTCCGAGCCAAGGCCCCTGCCGCTCTCCCCATCCTGCTCCGACGCCTCACCGACTTCCCGAAGAACCGCGGCCAGATTGCCGAGCTCTGCTACCGCCTTGATTCCCGCGAGACCATCGGCCCCGCGCGGCAGTGGCTCCACAGCGACGAGCCAGAGCAGCGCTTCTGGGCCGCGCTCATCCTCATCCGCCACGGCGACAAGACCCACCCCGAGGGCCTCCCAGAGCTCAAGGCCATCCTCGACAAGGACGACGACCTCTTCTGGTATACCCGCGCCTTCGAGGACCTTCTGGCCACGAGGCACGACGGGGCCATCCGCCTGGCCTGCTCGCTACTCGACCGGAAGGAGCTCGCGAGAAAGGACCACGTCACCGCGCCGCTCATCCAGCGGCTCTTTCTCGCTGGGCGTAAGGAGGGCCTCGATTGTCTCCTCAAGCTGCTCGACAATCTCGAAGACCGGTACACGCGGAGCGGCCCCGAAGGCGACTTGAAGTGCTCCGAAGCGGACTCCTGGGCGCAGACCATCGCCGCATGGCGAAC
The DNA here is from genome assembly GCA_016872875.1 of Planctomycetota bacterium. The sequence continues at coordinate 8,412 of VGYW01000020.1, forward strand.
CGACAAGTTCGCCTACGACGATGGTTCGCCGCCCGCCGAACGCGCCCGCAAGCGCGAGGAGCTCAAGGCCTGGCTCCGCCGCTGCTTCGAGGCCATCCAGGCTGGCCGCGCCCCCGACATGAAGCAGCCGCCGCTTCCCCTTTTCCCCCCGCGCCGCGGCGAGTGGCGCCTCGACACCCCATAGGGGGCCACACTGGACTGCCATGCGCTATCGAGACACGGGATACGTTCACCTGGATTTCCATCGCACGACGAATGGCACCATCGCGTACCTTCGGAAGGCGTATGGCGAGGGCTTCCTCGACGAGGTGTTGAGGCGCTTCGCACGCGAGGTCTATCGCTCCATCCGCGAGGACCTCCAGCGGGGCGACCCCGACCAGCTTGTCGAGCACTGGACATACTACCTCGACCGCGAGGGAGGCGACTATGCCATCGAGCGGCAGCCCGATGTCATCTGCCTGACCATCCGCTGCTGTCCGGCCATCGCCTACCTGCGCGAGCGCGGGATCGAGCCGGACCCCGCCTTCTGCCACCGGACGAGCGTCGTCAACGCCGCGCTAGCCGAAGGCTCACCCTTCGAGATCACCACTGAGGTCGTTGGCGATGGCCAGTGCGTCCAGACACTTCGGAGGGTCAGGCCGTGATCCCCAGCGACCACTTCGTCCGCTTCTACAACGAGGTCTTCAAGGCGCTCGAAGACCGCGGCCACGAGCACCTCGTGGCCTACTGGCGCGAGCTGGGCCGCCTCCAGACCGCCGAGCTCGCGGACCGCTTCCGAGCCGGCGGCCTCCAGGCCGCCCACGACTACTGGCGCCGCATCCTCGACGAGGAGAACTGCCAGGGCCAGCTCACCCTCAGCCCCGACTACCTCGAGCTCCGCATGGACCGCTGCCCCAGTCTCAGCAAGGTGCTCGACAGCGACGCCGTCCCCTCCCCCCTCTACTGCGACCATTGCATGGCCTGGATTCAGCCCGTCATGGAAGCCTCCGGCCTTCACGCTGTCCTCGACATGCACTCCCGCACCCAGCCCCGCTGCCTCCTGCGCGTCTACCGCGACCCCGCCCAGGCCGCCGCCTTCGAGCGCCAGGCCGTCCTCGCCTCTCACCCCTACTCCGAGTTGTAGCCGCAAGCGTTCGTGAGCGGTGCTCCGCTGGGCGCCGCGTTACCTCAGCGCGCTCGGGAGATTGCCCCTGATAGCCGCACAAAGCGGCACCTACTTGCTGCGCTTGCGCAACGAGGGCAGTAGTCCTGCCATCACACAGGCGAGCCCCGAGCAGGCGAAGGCGAGGCCGACGTAAAGCGCGTATTGGAGTGCCACGGCCCAGTTGTCAGGCGCGTCCATGCCCGGATGCACTTTCTCCACGATCGGCAACAGCACATGCGCGAGCATCCACCGTCCGCCGAGGAGAAAGCACGTGATCCAGATGATGCCGAGCGCGGCGAATACCCCCGCAAGGGCGAACCACCGCCAGCGATAGGGGAACCGCGCATTGGGGTCATTGCGGAGGAACACCGACGTCCTCACTACCCAGCACCAAGGAAACGGTCGTCTCCCTCTGGCCCACAGGTTGCTGCACCCTACCTCTGGCGTCCTCACCCCAGGGGGTGACGGGCATTCTGGATAGCAGCGGACAGCTCGTCCGCAATCGCCTTTGCCTTCGTCACCAGCGCCTGCTCATCCCGAAGAACCCCGCGACGATCCTCGCGGCATGCAGACCGCTCAAGGGATCGTGAGCAGGGGTTGTCGAAGCTCGTTGGGTCGTTCGAAATGTTGATCCTGACGCAGCCGGCCAGGCCAGCAGTTGCGAACGCGAAGAGTAGAACAAGAGATCGCATGGGTCAGTCCTTTTCCTCGACCTCAATCATGCTGTGCAGCCACCATCTCGCCTTGCGCTCGCGGGCGGAGCGGGGCTGGCGCTCGAAGTAGAGCCGCATCTCCACCCCCGCCGTCGTGCGGATGCGGTACCAGTGCTTTCGCACGTATTCCTCGTCGCTGCCCGACTTGCACGGCCCGGTCTCGCGCCACTGTTCGAGCACTTCGGCGATCTCGTGCTCGGCGCCGCGCCATCGGAAGCGCCTCGGCAGCCCCGGTTCGCCCCTCGCCATGCGGCGGCTGTCCATCGTCTCGATGATCGGCTCGATCGGCTCACAAACAAAGCTCTTGCCCATCGGAACCGCTCACCCGGCCCAGGACGGCTCGCTCCAGCGTCGCATCCTCATTCGGCGAACTTCGGCTTGCCCGTGCGCACCCAGCGCGCTGCTGCGCAGGCGCACCAGTGCTGCGTGTAGTTCCTTCCGCCCGGGCCGCGGAGGCGGAGAAGGTCACGAAAGCCCTGCCTCACCTTAGGAGCGCCGGAGAGTCCGCAGCGGCACAGGGCGCCCAGTGCGGCCCCGGTCTGCAAGATCGGGAGGAGCGCGAGACACGACTGCCCCGCCTTCCACCGCCAAGCCTGGTGTCGAGCCCTCCCGAACGCCACTTCGTGGTGGGTCCGCTCCGTCCAGAACATGCCGGGCAGGTCCAGCGGCGGCACGTTGGCGAACCGCCCCGGCTCGGGGGGCCGCTGCTGCGCCAGCAGCCAATCGCACGCCCTGCGGAGCACGCGGCCGTCCGCGGCAGCGCCGCAGTCGAGTAGGTCGTGCATGGCGTCCACAGTCGCCACGATCAGCCCGCCCCAAGAGCCGTCGGCGCGCTGACGGCCGGCGGTCATGCTGCAAAGACGCCCAGCTAGCCCACGGTCGTCCTCACGCGGCGTTCCGAGCGCCTCGCGGCGCGTCTTCACGCCCAGCGGCGTATCTTGCGAGCGGATGAGCGGCAGGGGATCGCGGCGTAGCTCCGCCAGCAGGCCGCTGAGCAGGCCGTGCCGCGCGTAGGCTAGAGCGACCTCGCACGCACTCGCCCCGGGGCAGTCGGCCTGGAAGCCGCCATCCGCGCGCTGAAGCCGGACGGCGAGCGGCAGCGCCTTGGCCAGAATCTGCCGAACGGAGCTGAAGGGGAACCGCGAGGCCAGCTCGAGCAGATACCACTGTCCTCCCCTGCGATGGAGGCCACCGCGAGCATCCTGCCACGAGGCCACGAAATCCCAGTAGGCCCGCGCGATGGCACCCCGCCGGTGGCCCGGATGGTACGAAAGAGCCGAGAGAACGATGTCGGGACAACGCATGTGCTCACCCATTGTCGCCAAACGGGCGGCCGGCCGCGACCCCTTGTCGGGGAACGCCCAACCGCGTGAGATGCTCGTTCAGCGTGTCGGCGTTGCGGACGGCGTGGCCGGCGATGTCGTTGTTGAAGAAGGTGAAGCTCGTCGCGCCGCGCTCGGCCAGCGCCGCAAGCCGCTCGGCGAGGGCGGCCAGCCACCGCTCGGCGTAGGGCGAGCCGCAGAGCTTGTCCGGCCCGTGAAGGCGGTAGTAGGCGAAGGGCGCCGTGTGAGTCTCCACGAAGGGATACCGCACGCGGCTGACGACCACGTGAGCGACGCCAGCCCGTCGCAGGACCTCGAAGACCTCGTCACACTCCCACGATGGATGGCGGAACTCGACGGCATAGCGTCCCTCCGAGGGGAGAATTGCGAGGAAATCGCCCAGGAGCGCCAAGTCTCTGTGGAGCGACGGCGGTAGTTGGAAGAGGACGCAGCTCAGCTTCTCGCGGAGCGGCACCAGGGCCTCCAGGAAGCGCTTCAGCGGCTCCGCACAGTCGCGTAGCTTGCGGTCGTGCGTGATCTCCCGATGGGCCTTCGCCACGTAGAGGAAGCCCGGCGGCGCCTTGCGATGCCAGCCCTCGAACGTCGCACGAGGCGGCACGCGGTAGTATGTGATGTTCAGCTCGACGCAGTTGTAGCGCCGCAGGTAGATTCCCAGACGCTTCGCCTTCGGCAGCTTGGGCGGGTAGAGCACCCCCTCCCAGTGGTCATAGTACCAACCCGAGGTGCCGATGTAGATGGGAGCCATCCTATGGCCTCGGCTGTGGGACGATGCTGCGCGCGCCGCGCGCGGCATTGGGTCGTGGGTTGATGAGGCGGTCGAGGCCCTCCTCGTAGCTCGCGTAGAAGCGGAGCTTGCGGCGGAAGAGGCGCACGAGCCACCGCTTCGCCGCCGTTGCCTCTCCGAGCCTCTGCGCCACGTCGCCTGCGACGGGGCCAGTCGTTGGCTGGCCCTGCCACCAGGCGTCGAGCGCGGCCCTGAACGCCTTCCACCACGCCGCGGCCTCGTCCTGGTTCGGGTGGGTGTCCTCGATCCGCAGGAAGCCGGGCACCGTGTCCTCTGGCCTCGGCGGCCGCCCCTGGCCGATGGCCCACACGAGCCGCTCGAGGAAGCGAAAAGCCTTCGGCGCGCAGAGCCAGCCGTAGTGGGTGTGGAACTGCATCTTCTTCCAGTCGGGACACAGCTCGGCGAGGCGGGCCTCGAGCCGCTGGACGCGCGGCGACGCCCCTTCGTCGAAGCTCGGAACGTCCCGCTCGATGTAGCTGTAGCGCTTCGCGGGGTTCTTCCCCTTGCCGATGGGGCCGAGGAACTGGTCGCGGCCGAACTCGGAGGCGAGGTCGTCGTCCCACGGGCTCCACTTGATCTTGGAGCGCTGCGAGTTGATGAGGCGTTCGACCAGCAGCTCCTTGAGCTCCGTGTGCTCACCGAGCACGCCCCAGAGGTCAGAGCAGATGGCCGCCCAGTCGAGGCGGCGGAACCCGAGAGCGTTCAGCTCGCGAGCGGCATCCTCCGCCGCGGCGCCGGCGAGCCACGCGTCGAGGCAGAGAACGTAGTCCATCATCGCCCGCTTGCGCTCTCGGCCCACCGTGAAGCAGCCGTGGACAAACCTCGGCGGCGTCTCGGCGCCAATGGCGTCGAGCACCTCCAGGTAGGGCTGCGGGAACAGGTAGTGGCCGCAGGGGCAGGCGAACTGGATGGCCAGCTCGACCATCTGTCGCGCCCAGGGGGGCACGTCGCCGAGCGCGCGCTCCATCTCGACGATTGCCCGCAGTTCCGCGTCCTCGGCCGTTGAGGGGCACTTGTCCCACCCATCGTCGTACGGCGTGTACCACCAGCACCGGCTCGACACGCTCGCCTCGAACGCCGCCTTCGACCACTCAGGCTTGCTCACGTCAGTCCTTTCATCCCCTGGTTCGGAGCCGTGCGGTGGCGAGGCGCCGCGCACGCAACCCCTTGAGCACCTCGATGGCCCTCCCAGCATCCACGATGCGAACCGAGATGTCGGGTCCTTCAGGTCCAGCGCGCAGTCCTCCACGGTCGCCAGGACGCCGCGGAGCTTCATCCCTTTCTCAAGGAATGGCCGGATAAGGCCCGACCTGGGAGCCTGGTCGAGATAGCGGCGGAGCTGGCGGCAGTGCTCGCCCATCAGCCTGCCCCGCTTGAGCTCGACGAGGATGAGCTCCTTCGCCTCCTCCACCAGGAACACCAGGTCAACGAAGTGCCGTCGCTCGGCGTCGCTGAAGATGTAGTGCTGGCGGGCGACGAGCTGCGCGGGCCGGCCCTTCGGCTTCGTCGCCGAGATCGCCACGGAGGAAAGGTCAATGGTCACGTCCATTGCACCCTCGCTCGCCTCAGCCGCCCCTCGGCGCGGGCCTGCTGCTCGGGGGCAAGCCAGCCCACGATCTCCAGGTAGAGCTGAACCCAGTAGCGCTGCCAGTAGGTCCGAGGCGGCGAGCCGGCGAGGTGCAGGACCCGCGCGCCATCCTTCACGGGCAGGATGGGGAACTCGACACCCGCGAGGCGCGCGGCATCGGCCATCACCTCGCTGTAGCGGCCCTCGGTGAACGTCGCCATCCGCTCGTAGCGGCCCCCGTGCGCCGTCAGGTAGTCGGCCATGCGTCGGGCCAGGATGGGCCGCACCTGCTCGTAATACTCCGGGCTGAAGTGCTTGACGCCCCCGCCACGGACGTTCGCAGGGTAGACGTCCTGGAGCTCATAGGGCACGGGGCCGATGGAGCTCGCGAGGACCACGACGTGAACGGGGCAGCAGTGGAACTCCTTGTAGGCATCGTAGCCCGTCGCCGTCGAGACCGCCCGCCGAATCGTGCCGTGCGACGACGAACGATAGAACGGCCGGCCGACGGAGCACTGGAAGAAGACGAGGAACCGCTTCCCCGCGGGCGGCTGGTAGCGATGGGTGATGAAGTCGTGGAAGACGATGGAGGCCTCGCCTTCGACCTGGACTCTGCCGCCGAAGCGCGCCTCCAGCGAGGCCATGAGGGCCGAGAGCTCGCCGCGGAACGCCGGCTCCCGCGCGGCCCTCCGCCCATAGAGGATCCTGGACAAATCCATCGCAGCGTTCCCCTCAGCCTCACCACTCCCTTACCTGGTTCGGGCGCAGGCGGCTGCGGAGCTTGATGATGTGCTGGGGGACGACGGGCTGGTTCTCGGGGAGCGGCACCTGGCCCTTCTCTTTGCCCAGTTGGGCCACGCTCTTGAGGCCGGCAAGGGCCGCGCTGCCGTCGAGGGCCTTCGCGTCGCTGTAGTAGTCGAACCAGGGGAAGCCGGCGTCGGTGTATTCCTTGGCCGTGGGCGCAGGGTGCGGGGGCCACTCGCCCGTGGCCTGGTGCCAGGTGAGCGAGTTGGCGATGTGGACGCAGCAGCGGCTGAAGTGCTCGCGGTCCCAGTCGGCCCACTTCTGCGGGTCGTCGTAGATTTCCTGGCGCATCTTGCCGCCTGGGGCAAGCCCCATCTCCTCCGCCGCGGGGGGCGCAGCCATGCACAGGTTTTCCGCGTACTCCACACGCGCGCGCCAGCGGCGGCGCTCGGCGAGCATGCGCCGGTAGACCTCGCGCTTGATCGGGTAGGCGACGAGTTGCACGCCGCCGTGCTCGGCCTTGCCCGTCAGTTGCTCCTCCGCCGTGTAGCCCGCGCCCAGCGGCATCGCCACGAACTGGCGAATCACCCCTTTCGCCACGCAGTAGCCGTCCAGCCACGGCTGCGTCGGGATGGCCACATAGTCCTGCGGCTTGCGGTGGAGCTTGTCGCGCCAGGCCTCACCCGTCACCGCGTTGATCCTGCCCGCGGCCACCTTGAGGGCGAACGGGTAGCCCTCGGGGCTCGAGAAGCTCAGCCACATGGCCTCCGACTGATACATCGGCAGCACCACCCCGCCGCGCTCCAGCCACGTCGGCGGCACGCGAGCCGGGCAAGCGTCCACCAGCCGCAGCGGGAACCGCCCGAGCCCCGGCGGAAGCGGATACTCCTTGTCGTCATCTGGAATCCGCAGCGTCCTCTGGAAGTTCACGCACAGCACCGCGTGGGGGTGGACCCTCGGGAAGCGGAACACCAACGCGTCCTGGCTCAACTCAATCATCTCAGTGCTCCTTGTTTCCTGCGCCACCCCCCATTGCGGGCGCCAGCCTGTCGGAGTGCGGCGGCTCGACGCCGCTGTGGGCTTGAGCGGCGCAAGCGCCACCACGCTCAGAAATCGTCAATCACATCCAGCCGGTCAATCTTGAAGCTCTTCACGGTGCGCTGGAACGACACGGGGGCCGAGCGCGCAAACCACGCAGCGGAACACCACGGATATGTCTCGGCGTCACCCACCACTCCGTGGTGAACGGCGTTCTCGTTCACATAACGCAGCCGCGCGAGGTAGGCGCGCTGGAACGTGATGTGCTTGTCCCAGTACTGATACCAAACCGTTCGCCCCGGTGTGCCATCGAGGCCGTTCAGCGCGGTTGCCGTGAGGGTGTGGAGCTGCGAGATGAAGAGCTTCAGGGTCTTGGGGTCGGATGGCGACAGGGCAAGGAAGTGATAGTGGTTCGCGAGCACCGCCCAGGCCTGAAGGCCCCAGCCGAACCCGGCGGCATGGGCCAAGAGGGCTTCGCGGACCAGACGAAGCCGCTGGGCGTCGTGCAGCAGGGGCCGTCGCAGGTAGGTGCCGGCCGTGACCATGTAGACGCCGGCTTCGGTCAAGCGGTGAACCGGCGCGTGAGGCCAGTCTGGCATTGGAAGCCCCTACTACACAAGGCTCACTCCGGCGAAGCCCACAGCGGCGTCAAGCCGCCGCACTCCGACAGGCTGTCGCATCAAACGGGACGCCCGCCGGAGACGTTGGCGCACGCTCAATCGCACCTGTTCGATGCGGCAATCGTTAGGCACTCGTCGCAGACCCAGTAGATGACCTGCACCCACTCATTGAAGCTGCCGGTCTCCCTGAACTCTTCCATGGCTTCCACCATCGGCAACCCGGATGCTGGGTCGTCGTGGATGACGGCAAGCTCGTACACTTGAGCGCACGACTTGTGTGCTCCGCACCCCGGGTTGGGGCAAGCAACGCTCTCGTGGCCCTGGATGAGGTTGAGGAGGCCCCCTATCTGGTGCCGGTTAATGTCGTTCTTCGAAAAGTGCTCATGCCGGAGTGCTCTCATTCGGCTCGCAAGCAGGTCCCGGTCTTCGGGCGAGAGCCACTCAGGGTCCACCTCTTGCGACAGGGCGAGCAGCTTCGCCGTGTCGTAGGGTATGGGCACCACCTTGACCGGCCTGCGGGGGAACTGCCCAGGGAATCCTGGGTAGGGGAAGTCGTTACCCTGGGGGCGGCCCTCGTTCCGCAGAATCCTGACCCTGCCGGGGGCCGGCATCTGGTATGAGAGGTTGTTGGCAGAACAACGCCAGCAGTAGTACAGTGGCAACCTGTCAAGCTCGTGGAAGAGCTTGGCTTGCTCCCTTGACCGAAACGGTTCACAGTTCAGGTCAGCCAGAAGGATGAGCGGGATCTTGCAGACCGGGCACTCCGCGCCCAGATGGTACGGCTCGCCTCCGAACCAGTGGCCCTCGCTTGCCTCATCGGTTGCGAGGAGCGCGTAGCCCTGTTTGGTGTAGTAGCGCCCCATCGCGGCGTCCTACAAAAGGCTGTCGCCGCACTTCGGATGCCGCCTCTCAGCGCAGGCGGACCTCGGCCTTTTGGGAGGCCTGGTAGTCGAGCTTGGCCTTGAGGATGCGGGCGTTGACGGTGTCGGCAATGTAGCAGGCTTCGTCGGTGGCGGAGACGACGAGGGGCCAGGCGAAGGCTATCTCGGGCTTGGGCACGGGGCTGCCCGGGCCGCGGGAGTCCATGTTGCCGTAGCCGCCGAAACGCAGGACGGGGTTCGCGTTGCTGTCAATGACGGCGACGGAGGAACGCATGGCGTCGGGGATGAAGAGGCGGCCGAAGCCGTCGAGGTCGAAGCGCGCGCTCTCGCAGTTGCAGCGGCTGCTCTCGACGTCCTTCTGGTGCATCGGGCAGTAGCCGAAATACGTCCACTCGGCGCCCTCGATGCGGCAGGCGTGGAAGTGGCCGTAGTTGGTGGCCAGGTGGTCGCCCGCGGCGTCCTTCACGACGTTGCCGCCCTCGGGCCGGAACTTGACGATGCTGCCGTACATCTGGCGGTAGAAGAACCAGGGCTGCGGGCAGGCCACGTGGATGGGCAGCCGGCCCTTGAAGAACTCGGGGCAGTACTCCCGCTTCGGCTTGAGGGCCAGGCCTACGTAGACGTTTCCTTTGCGGTCCACCGCGATGCCGGAGCCGCTCGTGTATTGGTTGTTGATGAACTGGTAACGCTTCACCGTGCCATCGGGGGCGACCTGGGAGATGCAGACCTGTGTGTTGCCGTGGGGGTGGTAGTGCTGGACGAAGTAGACGTCGCCGTTGGGCGCGACGCAGTGGCCGCGGTTGGAGTTGCCGTGCCCGCCGTAGAGCTTGGGGACCTCAGGCTTGCCGTCGGCGAACGGGACGGCTTTGCCGTCGGGGCCGAATCGGAGGAGGTTGTTGTTGCCTGCGAAGTAGAAGTTGCGGTCTGGCCCGATGGCGATTTCGCCGCCCCAACCCTCGCGGTTGCCAATGTCGAGCTTCTGGCGGCGGAGGAACTGGCCCGTCCTGCCGTCGAAGAGGCGCCACTTGCCGGCGTAGATGGTCTCGGTGGCGTCGTCCACGGTCATCAGGTTGCCCTCGAAGCCGGCGGATTCGGGGTCGAAGGGGCCGGTCTGCATGGCGTAGAGGTTGCCCTGGAAATCAAAGCGGTCGCCGGCGTCGGCCACCTTGTCGCCATTGCCGAGCCAGAGGACTGGCGGCTGGGCGTTGGCGTCGAGGGCCATGACCAGCTCGCCCTGCCACTTGGCGATGGGTGCCTTGGCAACGGGTGCGGGGTCGTCGAGGCCCTTGAGCTTGAGGAGTTCGACGGTTCTCTTGCCCCCCTCTGAAGCGCTGGCGAGGACGTAGAGTGCGCCTGTCTTGCGGTTGAGTAGCACCTTGTTAACACCGGGGAGCGGGACCTGCTTGAGGGGCGAGCCGTCGGGCTTGAAGGCGGCGATGCGGTTGTTCCCCGTGTCGGCCACGAGGATGTTGCCCTGGGCATCCACGGCGATGCCGCGGGGGTTGCTCAGATGCTTGGGGTCGTCGCCGGGCGTCTGGAACTCGCCGATGAAGGGCTTGGCGAAGTCGTCGAGCAGTTCGGGCGCGCCCCAGGCGAGGCGATAGACAACGTCGTGTGGCTCGCCGTGGTCGTAGAGGCTGCGGCCGTGGAGGCCGGTGACGTAGAAGGTCTTCTCGTCGGGGGAGAGGGCCACGTACATCTCGCCGCTCAGGGAGAAGCGGGAAATCTGCGGGCCGAGGATGTCGGCGGGGGCCGAGCCGTCGGTGCCGAGCTTCATCAGCCGCCGGCCGTGCCCCATCCCGCGCATGCACATGTTGGCGAGGATAATCTGGCCGTCCTTCGTGATCGCGCTCTGCTGTGTCTCTATGGCCGGGCACTCGGGGAGCCAGGAGTGGTTGAGGGCGTTGTAGAGGACGGGGAGCCAGGAGCCGTCGCTCAGGGCGATGGGCGCGATGCCCCTCATCTTCTCGGCGGGGAGGCCGGCGGGGAAGGGATAGACCTGGCGGAGGTAGCGGCCGTCGCGGCCGAACACGCGGATGCCGCTGTTCGCCCAGCCGTGGTCCACCGACACGCCGCCCGTGAAGACATAGAGGTCGCCCTTCTCATCCACGGCCAGGCTGCGGACGTGGCCGATGCCCGGCTTCCAGCCGATGAGGCGCTCGAACTTCGCCTGGAGGCCGAGGCCAACGTGGACGTTGTACGTGCCTTCGGGCAGTTCCTTCCCATCGTCGTCCTTCCCATCCCACGTCAGGTTCTGCTCAAGCGAATCGGGCTTGAAGGGCTCGGGGGCGTTCTTGCCGAGGACGCCAGCGGCGAGGTGGCGGACGATCTTGCCCTTCTCGTCAGTGACCCAGACCGCGGCGTCGGTGGGCGCCTTGGCGGCGAAGCGAACCGAAGCCCCCTTGCGCTCGCGGCTGACGCGCGGGGCGCGGGCGAACTCGGCCTTGGCCGCCGCCTCCTCGGCGGGGGCCGGCTCCTCGACCTTCGGCTTCTGCTCCTTGAGGCCGACGGCATCGAGCTTCATCCCCTTCGCGGCCATGTAGCGGGCGAGCTGGGGATGAACCACGTCGCCCTTCTGGAAGTAGAGGTAGGCGAAAAGCTCGGGCTCGTGGCCCGTGCCGAGGTAGTTAGGCCGCCAGCCGTAGTCGAAGTTCTGCCAGCCGGGCGTCTCGTCCATCGTGGGGCGGCGGGCCTGTCGGATGCGGAAGAAGTTCGCGCCCCAGAGCTTCGGGAACTCTCCGGGCTTGATGCCCATGTCGGCGAAGGCGACGCGGATTTCGCAGCGCCAGCCTCGGTCGCCGCGCCAGGTCTTCACCTGGAGGCTCGGCGGCTGCCAGGTGAGGTCGTTCTTCATGTGCCGCTTGTTGTAGGCGCACTTGGGGTTCACGGCGAGATAGTAGTAGCGGTAGTCCTCGGTGCGCCCGGGGTCAATCAGGTTGTCAATGCAATCGTCCATCCACAGGCGGTCGGTGTCCACGCCGTCGCAGTCGGCGCGGATTTCTTGCATGAAGTCCTCCTCGCAGTCGTAGCCGATGTAGAAGTGCTGGGCGTCGGCGAGGAGGCGGACGCGAGTGCGGTTCTTCTCGACCTCGCCAGGGACGAAGAGGTCGAGGTAACGCAGCTCGATTGGGCAGCCCTTCTGCCAGATGGGGTCGGAGAGGTCGCCGCGAATCTCAGGGCCTTTCTCGACGAAGGGCACGAGGGCCACGGGGCTGCGGAAGTGCGCCTCGAGCTCCGCCTCGCTCAGGTCGAAGCCGGGCGGCGGCGTCTTCTTGTCGGCCTCGGGCGGCTTGGGCGCCGGTTTGACGACGATGTTCTCGACGCCCTTGAGCTTGTCGGGCACCACCTTGCCGGTTGGGATGTAGACGACGCCAAACATGGCGGGCGAGGGCGAGAAGGTCGCAAGGTCGGCGCACGCCTTCCAAGAGGTCGTCCAGTTAGCGTAGCCGATGTCGCCGGGCTGCACCGAGCTATAGAGGTTCGAGTGCCGCTTGCGGAAGAAGTTAGCCTTCCAGGCGACCTCCATCTTGCTCGGATCGTTGAGGACGCCCGCGAATGGGACCTTCACCTCAGCGCACCAGCGGTTGGGATAAGTGGCGGCCTTGGCGGCGAGGCCCTCGACCTTAGTGGCGGTGCCGGGGCGGGCGTCGCCCTCAAGGTAGCGGTAAGTGCGTGCCCAGGTGGCACCCTTGGGGTTCACCTTGATGACCACGAACGCGCTGTGATGGCTCTCGTCGCACCAGCGGTTGCCGCGCGGCTTCAGCAGGATGCTCACGTGGTCGTCGTCGGCCACCTTCTCGTCCCATTCGCCCGTGGCGTTGGCCTTGATGGTGTGAAGCTCCACGCAATCGAAGGCGACGTAGAGGTTCGCCGCGTCGCAGGCGAGGCGCACCTGGGTTGTCTCTTTCGGCTTCCCTGGCGTGTTGGGGTCGGAGAATCCGAAGTGGAGCGGCTCGGCCCCTTGCCAGGCCTTGTCGTTGAGCCGGCCATCGAGCACCGGCGGCTCGGCCACCTGCGCCGCCACGGCCACGGGCTCGACATAGAGCGTCTGGAGCGCCTCGCGCGTGACCTGGCCGCCGCGCGCCGCGGCGGATAGGACCGATAGGACGGATAGGACCGATAGGACGGATCGCTTCGCCATCAGCGCTCTCCTGAGAGTTCGGGTGGCTTTCAGAAACTGTGAAGCTGGACACCCAGCTTGGCAAAGTGCTCTCGGTTGAAGGTGGCGACGCTCTCGCAGCTATGAGCTTCAAGGCTCGCGGCGATGTAGGAGTCGGCGAACTCCTGCTGTGCCGCCACGGCGCGCCGAAGAGCATCCTCCACCAGCGCCCTGTCGGTCAGTTCCAGCCCTCTGGTGGCGAGGATGCGCCGCACCGCCTCGAGCACCTTCTCCCGAGGAAGCTCGTAGACCCTCCGAAGGGTCCAAGTGACCTCGAAGAGCACCGGCGGCCCGGTCACCAGCAGGACCCTGCCCGCCTCAGCGTCCTCGACCAGCTGCTCCGCGCGGCGCTGTTGGTCGCCGTCATCCTGGGTGAAGATCCGGATGAACACGTTTGAGTCCGCGAAGACCCTCTTCATTCCTTCCCCAGTACGTGCCTGGCCACGGCCTCCTCCATCCGCCTCTCCTCCTCTTCAGGCGGAAGTGCTTTGCCGGCGAAGCCCTTGAGGCTCAGGATGCCCGGGGCCGGTGTGATGCGGATGCCTCCCTCGTCCGCCTCGATGAACACCCGTGACTTCAGCTTGATCCCGGTCGCCCGCCGGCACTCGGCGGGCAAGGTGACCTGGCCCTTGGATGACACTGTGGCTACTGGCATGGTCAAGTCTCCTTTTCCCTTGCTACGCCCATACTATAGCGCGCAAAGAAAAGGAGATCAAGTAAAGGCTCTTAGCCATGGCCATGTCTGCCCACGGCCTCTTTACCTCCCCGCCTGCGCGCGCAGCGCGCCTTGCCAGGCCGGGATGCCAACATACCAGAACGTGGTGGTAGTGTAAACCCAGCCGTGGCCGTCGTGGGGGGTGTAGATGGGGAACGTGGAGAGCATGGCTTCGGGCGCGAGGTCGGCGGTCGGGGCGTCCTTGGGGATGCCGGAGTGGAAGCCCTTTGCGCGCTGGGCGAACCAGTCGAGCGCCCGCTTGTCGCCCGTGGTGCGATAGTAGTGGGCGAGCATGGGGCAGGCGCCGATGTGGTTGGACCAGGCGGTCTGGCGCTTCTTGTCGGGGCCGAAGCCCTCCAACGCAAGCGTCCATTCGTTGAGCATCTTGCTCAGGGCGGGGTCGCCATAGACATCAGCGACCTCGATGAGGGCGATGTGGCCGCCGAAGGACCATATCCAGATGTCGGGCCGCGGGTCGGCGGGCGGGGCGCCGGGGGTGTTGGTCGCCCAGTCCCAGTTGGCCTGGGCCGCGGGGTAGCCGCCGTGTTCCTTGGCGAACTTCACCTGGAGGTCGGCGTAGCCCTTGATGCGGTCGAGGTACTTCTGGTCGAGGGTCATCTCGTGGCCCATGATCATCGCCCAGAGGATGGCCTCGTCGCCGTCGGCGGCCATGTATTGGCTGCGCTTCGTCTTCATAGCGGCGGTGATGATCCGCTCCATGTACTCGCGGAGCACGGGGTCGCCGGTCTGGTAGTAGGCGAGGCGGAAGCCCGGGCAGGCGCCGAGGCGCTGGCCCCAGTAGCCGTCGGACCAGTGCTGGCAGTTGTGCCGGCCGCCGCAGAGGTCAATGCCGCTCGTCGTGGAGTTGCGGTACTTTTGTTCGGCGAGCTTGGCGTTGGGGCTCATGAACGGCTGCGGATTGGCGTGGCGGACGTCCACCTCGTAGACGTGGTAGCTCATGGCCTCGGCGGTTGTCCAGATTCGGTGGTTGCCGGTCATCAGGTAGGCGAGGTGGTAGTTGTAATCCCGGACCGGCTCGTTGTTGTACCAGCCGTAGCGTCCGTCGTCCACGGCCCAGCGGTGGCGATAGGCGTCGTAGACCTGGATTTCGTCGCCGAAGTCCCAGAAGCCGAGCCAGCGCCAGTAGTCGCGGTTGTGCCTGTGCATGCGGGGGAGGTGGTAGAGCACGTTGTCGAAGTGGGCGTCATTCGTCGCGGCCCCGTGCTCGGCCACGTGGCCCACGGCCAGCGTGTCGGCCACGTAGCGTGGGCTGACGCGCGCGAGCGGTGGGTTGAGCATGGCCTTCACCTGTGGCAGCAACTGCTTCCCGTCCGCGAGGTCGAAAGACCAAGAGGCCTCGTGAGTTCGCAGCGCACCAAAGGCAGTGCCCCAGCCGGTAGAGGACGACTCGCCATCGCCGTAATGGAAGGCGTACCGCCGCAGGTCCATAGGGGGCACACGGGGCGAGTAGAAGTGCGTCCAGATGCCGTTCTTCGCCAGCTCGATCTCTTGTGGCCACATCTCGCGCATACGGGGAAGGGCAACGGTGACGCGCAGCTTGCCGTTCGACACGCCGACCCAGCCGTCAGCCCGCTGCCCGCACGTGATTGCCCGACCGCGACCCAGGCCATCGCTCCAGACGAACGAAGCGCCAGGGCCTTCCTGCACAACGCCGCCCTCTCGGCTAAACTGAACACCCGTGCCTCGGTCCACGACGGTGAGCGCCTCCTCTCCGGATTGAGGCAGCATAGGCAACCGGACGCCGAGCTGGCGCAGGAAGTCGCGCGTCACGTCGCCCGCGAACATGAAGGTGTGCTGAAGGCGCACCAGGCCCGAGCCCGCGTAGAGGTGGAACCGCAGGCTCACGGGCGTGCCGACCTGCGGCCGATGCCTCTGGTCAATCGTGGAGGCAAGGAGCTTGTGCTTGAGATTCGCCCGAACGAGGACGACGGCACGCAGCGGGGATTGCTCCTCAACCTTCAGTTCAGTGACCTCCTCCACGCCGGGGTCGGGCTCGCCGGGGTCAACCCAGGTGCGCGAGGTGTAGTCCTCTGGCTTGGCAATGTGGCTGAACGTGCAGCCAAAGATGCCCGTGCTCGGGGGCACGACCACCCGACCATCGGCGGCGATGGAGAGGAAGAGGCGACCGCTCTGGTTGGACAGCAACAGCTTGAGCTTCCCCGTGTCCACGGCGACGCTGCCCGGCTGCTCGGAGACCTTCAGGGGATTGGGGATGGGGGCGGGGGTCGCCCTGTCGCCGACGACGAGCTTGAGCTTCGCCCCAACGTTCGCCTTCAGCGGCGTCTGGAAGTCGAGGACGAGCCACTTGATGCTCTTGTCGGGCCAGAAGGCCACGGCCTTCGAGATGCAGGGCACCGGCTTGCCGGCCGCATCGAACAGGGCCGCCTGCCTCTCATTCGTCAGCACGCCGCGCTTGAGCGGGATGCCACGAGTCACCGGCCATGCCTCGAGGTCGGACCCGTTCGGCTCATCCACCCAAACGGGGATCTCGGTCATCGAGCCGGGCTCGTGGGAAGTGAACTCCGGGTCATTCGGTTCGAGGACAGTAGTTTTGGGAGGGGCCGTCACCTCACGCATCTCGATGGTGCCAAAGTTGCACTGCATCGGCGGCAACCTGGCGATGGCCTCGCCAATGGCCGCGAGGGCGGGGCGCTTCTTGGCGTCGCGGTAGGCCGGCGCGTTTCGGGTTTCCTCCTCCGATGGCTCAATCCAGATGTAGGCAGGGCCGGCGCTGAGCTCTGCGGGAGCACGGCTGAGGTCGAGGGGTCGGGCGTAGGGCGACTGAAAGCAGATGCGGAGGGCCTTCGCCGCGCTGTCAACGTAGATTTCCTTGGGCGCGACCTTCTCGATGCCCGGCATCCCCGCGGCGACAGCCACGCGGCCATCGGCCACGGCCATCCAGCCGGGGTGGACGCGGTTGTGCTGGAGGATGAAGTGAGGGTTGACCTTGCTCCAGGCCTCCCAGACCTCGCACGTGAGCGGCGTGGTTTGGCGGATGCCGGCGAGTTGCCAGAGCATGTGGCCCCACACGCTCTTGTCGTTCTGCTCCGCCACGAGCCAGCGGACTTCGGGAATCTCGATGCCCACGCGGGGCAGAATCGCCGCGGCCACCGTCTTGCGGTCAACCTTCGTCTTGCCGTCGGAGGTCGGGTGGAACGTGAGCTGAAGGGGCATGGCCAGGCCGAACGATGTGAGCCAGCAGCCCTTCGCCTTCTGCGGCACAGTCAGTCTCGCCGAAGCCGCCATCGCCGGGCCGCTCTCGGGTACGCTTATGCCAACCGTGAAGGCCGCCTGGCCCGACCCCTCGAAGGCGATGAACCCCTCAATCGCCGCCGAGCCGCCGTTCGCCTGCATGCCAACGACGCGTGCGACCTTGACAGCCCCGATCACCTCCTTGCCTCGGATGGGCTTGAGGGGCGGGGCATCGCCCGCAGGTAAGGCTACTGAGGCGAACAGGCCACCCGCGGGCGATGGGCCAGAGACCTCGCTGTCGCCCAGCCTCGCCGACGTGGCGAAGCCGTTGCCGCCGGCGTCGAAGACCAGGGAGAGCGGCCCGCGAGTCACTGTCACCTTGCCCGCAGCCGCCTCCACGCGAACCACCTCGGCGGCCAGGCCCGCCACCGCAAACCCGACGACGAGCGCACCAACAAGGACGCAAGGACGACCCATGGCGGTGCTCCTGCGAGATGGGGCGGAGAACGGGTCGCGCGCCACTATATCCAGGGTGGGATTCACGCGCAAGCGCAGGAGAATGGGGTGGGTGCGGCTCTCAGGGACGGGGCGGGCGGGGCCGGCGGGCCTCGGCGAGGCGGGCGAGGGCGTCGCTGACCCGGGCGCGCTCGGCGGGGGTGAGGCGCTGGCGGCCGTAGCGGACCCGGCCGAAGGCTTCGGCGACGATTGCGGCTGGGGCGAAGACCTCGCCGCCTTCGGCGACGACCCTGGCGGCGAACTCGCGGGCCGTGGCCTCCGGCCCGCGGCGGAAGCCGCGGCGGCGCAGGAGCGCTTCCATCTTGCGATAGAAGCCTATGGAGGGCCGCATGGCACTGCCCGCCCCGGCGCGGGCGGCACGCCGCGCGCGGAGCCAGCGCAGGACCGCGAACGCGCACACAACCGCCGCGAGGACGAGCAGCACCAAAACCAGGGCGCCTACCCCGCCCGCCTGGCCGCCGCCCAATGAGAATAGCCCGCTGCCCCAGGAGGGGACGACGCTGGAGAGGTAGGACAGGAAGCGGATGGCGGCGTCGCGGAGGTCCTGCTGCTCCTGGCTCGAGTAGTTGACGACGTAGGCGTTCCAGACGAGGCGGAGGTGAGCGAGGCGGCGGTCGAGGTCCGCGAGCCAGCCGGTCGGCTGCGGTATCTCGCCGCTTGGGGGGGTGGGGTCGAAGGTCTCCCACTCCCCCACCCCGGGGATGTAGGCTTCCACCCAGGCGTGGGCGTTGCGCTGGCGGACGAGGTAGAACTGGCCGAACTCGTTCCACTCGCCGCCGCTGAAGCCTGTGGCGACGCGCGCCGGGATGCCGAGCTCTCGGAGAAGGATGGCCATTGCGGAGGCGAAGTGCTCGCAGTGCCCCTCGCGGTGGCGGAAGAGGAAGTCCTCCACGGGGTCAACGCCTGAGCGCGAGGGGAGGCCGCGGAGGGAGTAGTCGTAGCGCTCCTTGAGATATGCCTCAATGGCCCGCGCGCGGTCATAGAAGGCGCCGTGCGGAATCCCCGCCACGATTTCCTCGGCGAGCGCGCGCACGCGCGGGGTGATTGTGGGGGGCAACTGTCTCGCGCGGCGCGCCTCCTGGAAGCGGGGCTCCCACTCGGTAACGATGCGGCGGAGCCGCTGGATGGCCGGGGAGGGAATCCGTGAGGTGACGATGTAGCGGAGGCTCACCGAGGTGCTGCGGGTGGAACTGATCGTGCGGCTCGCGGCGTGCCAGTAGATGGCGTCGAGGTTCGGGGTCGCCGACTTTATCTCCTTCGGCGGGTGGAGGCAGAAGAGCATGCGGGTGTTGATGGGTTCGAGGGCGATCTCCTGGGTGATTTCGGCGCCCCGGCGCAAGGGGATGGCCGGGCGGTAGCCCGTCAGAGGGTGGAGCTGCTGGAAGATTCCCTCCTCGATGTAGCTGTGCGTGGACCAGGTGGCGTCCTCGTAGGTGTCGTGGGCCGTGGCGCGCCAGCGGAGTGGGATGCCTGCGCCGTCGGTGGGCTGCCCGTCCTGGAGGAGGCGGACGGTCATGACGACCTGCGCGTTGCTCAGGATGCGGCCGAGGTCGCCCAACTGGATGCGGTCGCTGAACCCCGAGAGGGTGGGGCCTTTCTGGACGGGGGGCAGTTGGAAGATCTGGAGGCCGAAGCGCGGAAAGTAGAGGAAGACCAGGATGGAGAGAGCGAGCTCGGCGGCGGCCACGAAGCCCACCGTGGCCAGCGGGCGCGCGCTGATCTCTGTGGGAGACACTGAGAGGGGGTACGGCCTTTCCCAATTCCGATTTTTGGTTTTTGATTTCTGATTTCTGATTTCAATCGGCAATCGGCAATCGGCAATCGGCAATCCGCCGTGGCGCTCGAGCTCGCTGCTGAGGTTGAGGAGCATCAGGGCCGCCACGGCCGCGGGGAGGTAGGCGAGGAGGCAGAGGCCGAAGGCGATGTCCACGCTCAGGATGCCGGCCAGCACCATCTGTATCAGGCTGAGGACGCAGCTCAGGCCGTGGTTGCGGTTGGTCCGCTCCTGGCTGAGGACGACGAGTTGGGCGATGGTGAGGAAGGTGGCGGCAGGGACCAGGAACGAATCGGGGCCTGACGCCTCCACCGCGAAGAGGAGAATCGCTGCGAAGACGGCGAGCGTGGCAACCCCGCGTCGCAGGTGCCAGCCCGGCCGCAGCGTCGTGAGGACGACGCAGGCTGTGAACGCGCCCAGGCTCAAGAGCAGCCGCGGCGCCGACCCCACGGCCAGCCCGAGCGCGACGATGCCCGTGCCGGCAAGGATGCGGACCGCGGTGCGAAGGGAGCGATCGAGGGTCATGGGCTTCCCATGTGGCTCCTGGCGTATCGGCAGGGGATGAATGGATGAATGGATGGGTGGATGGGTGTCAGACGATCATCCATTCATCCAGCCATCCAATCATCCTCTCTGGCTGGGACCAGCAACCGCAGGAATACGATCACCACTCAAGGCGCGGGCGGGCTTCGCCGGGGGTTTCCTTTGTGATCTTGACGGCGAGGGGGCGGCTGGACTTTGGGAGGAGGAGGCTGAGGGTGCCGTCGTCGGTCACCGCGGTCGTCTCGCTCACCACCTTGCCGTCGAGGGTGTCCCAGACCTCGACGCGGAACTTGCCGCCGAGCATGCCGTGGAGGCGGACCGGGCGGTCGGCGAGGAGGAGCGGGCGGTCGGCGTGCTCGGGGCGCACGATGCGCGTCTCGTCGTAGACCCACAGGAAGGCCTCGGAGGGCGACACGAGGCCCTGGAGGCTCACGGCCGCGTCGTCGCTGACCTTGACCTGGGACACGACGACCTCGTAGTTCTTGCCGCGGCGGTCAATGCCGCTGGCGAACTTGCCGAGGACGGCCCAGTGGGGGTAGAGCTTGTTCTTGTCCACGAACGTGTCCCACCACCAGGGCATGGCGTTGCCGGCGAAGGGGCTGGTGAAGGCGAGCCAGAGGCCGGCGTGGAGGTGGATGCCGCGGGAGTCGCCGAGGTCGTCGGCCGGCTTGAAGCCTGCGGAGAACTCGCCGATGAACATCGGCTTGCGGAGCTTGCGGTAGCGGAGCCAGGCGGCGCGGAACTGCTCGCCCAGGTCGCGCGTGTAGAGGTGGATGGGCACGAAGTCGATCTCGGGCAGCTCGAAGAGCGCGGTCATGCGGCCTGGGCTGGCGACGCTGGTGGTGACGAGGTGGCCGTGGGCGTCGGCCTTCTTCAGGTGGGCGGCCATCTCGCGGTGCCAGGCCACGACGTCCGCCTCGCGGTCCGCCCGGGCGAGGTCCACCTCGTTCCACAGCTCCCAGGCGAAGAGGGTGGTGCTGTGTCCCCAGCGCGCGGCGGCGTAGTCGAGGAACCGCTTATGGAGCTCGCGGGCCTTGGCGTCGGTGAAGAAGTCGCCCGCCCAGGTGCACGGCCCCCCGTTCGCCGCGTTGTAGGGATTCTTGTCCCACGAGGCGTCCTGCATGCCGTGGTAGCGGAGGACGAGCTGGACGTAGATGCCGCGCGCGCGGCAGAGGTCGAAGAGCTTGTCAATGGCCTTGGCCACGGCGAGGTCGTACTTGCCGGCCTCCTTGGGGTCTTCGAGTTGGAGGTTCCAGGGGCAGAGCCACACTCTGACCAGGTTGCCGCCGTAGGACTTCATCTGGTCGAGGTAGTATTCGTAGTTGGCGGCCCAGCAGATGTTCTGGCCGATGGGGTAGAAGAAGGCGCCGGAGTCGAACTCGAAGAATTGGGGGTCGGCCTTAGAGACACGGATGAACCCGCGAGGGAGCGATCTCTGATTTCTGATTTCTGATTTCTGATTGTCTGCTGTCGTCTGTCCTCTGTCGTCTGTCTTCTGTCCTCCCCCTTCCTGCCGGCAGAGGAACTCGTAGGTCTGGGAGGTGGCCTCGCCGCCGGTGTCCTTGACGGTGACGTCGTAGCGCCAGAGGCCGACCTCTGTGGGGGTGAAGCGGATGCGCCAGGTGGGCTTCGCAGCAGCCAGGGCGTCGGCCGGCACGGTGGCCTCATAGACGAAGCCCCTTACCTCGAGCCGCTTGCCCGAGGGCGCGAGGAACGAGGCCAGGAGGTCAACCTCCGTGCGGTCGAAGAAGTTCTGGTAGGCGCCCTCGAAGGCCACGGCGAGCTCGAGGGTGTCGAAGCGGGCGAGGGTGGCGGCGGATGCCTGGATGCTCTTGATGACGGGCTTGCCCTTGGCCCCCAACTTGGCGGCGGGGTGGTCGAAGCGGAGGTTGTCCACGTGGACCGTCCCCTCCTTCTCGGCGCGCTCGCGGAAGATCAGGCTCACGCGGTTCACGTTGTCGCGGTTCCAGTTCCACGACGTGCCCCAGGGTCCTTTCTCGG
The DNA here is from genome assembly GCA_016872875.1 of Planctomycetota bacterium. The sequence goes on from VGYW01000020.1 coordinate 30,167, forward strand.
CGAAGGCGAGGTCGGCGAGGCGGAAGGTGACGTCGCGGTTCCAGCCGGTCTCCAGGTGCTGGGGCGGGGTGGTGAAGAGCGTGGCGTCGTAGCCGGCTCGGATGCCGAGGGCGAGGTCGAGCGGCCCGCCGTCGTTGTAGACGTCCACGCGGGCGGCCGTGGCGTTCGTGAGGTCGAGCTTCACCTCGCGGCGGAGCTCGAAGTTGCCCTTGCCGAATGCCTTCCAGGCCGCCTTGAGCGCCTTCTGGCCTTCGGAGACTCGTTCGTCGGCGAGGGCGAGGGTGGCGTGGTCGGCCGCGCTCTCCACCGCCCAGGCGTTGGCGGCCTCGAAGCCGTCGAAGACCTCGAAGGCCGTGGCGAGCTCCTCGGCGGGCCTGGCCACTGTGGTCGTGGTGTCGTCTGAAGAAGGGGGCTTCCGCGTCGTCGTGCCCAGGCCGGTGTCCGGCCCCTGGTCGAAGGGCGTGGTGTCGGGGGGCCTGGACGGCTCGGTGGTGGAGCGGCGGGAGGTGCCGGTGCCAGGCCGCGCCCAGGGGCTTTCGTCCTCGGTCCGGGTGCCAACGTCCGAGGTATCGGGGGCGGGACGGGTGGAGGTGTCCGTCTTTGGCAGTTCTGGTGTTGGCTTCGTGGCTTGGCTCGTGGCCGGCTTGGGCGCGGCTGGCGTCTGCGTGGTCGGCGCCTTCTTCTCCTCGCCGCGCCGGGCCAGCCGGCCTCTGATCCCCCACACCATGAAGATGACCACTACCGCGAGGGTCGCGGCGAGGAACAGGACGGTGTACACTCGATTGACCATGCTGATCACCTCCATTTGTGCCACGGTCGGCTAGGCCGACCGTGCACGGTTGGGCAAGCCAACCGTGGCACAGGCCGGGGAACCCCAATGCCCCTATTCTAGCCACAAGCGCCCGCGTTTTCAATCCGTTCCCCTCTTACTCTCGTTCCCACGCTCCGCGTGGGAACGCGCGTCCGCGACGCTCTGCGTCGTCATCGGGGACGCGGAGCGTCCGGGCCACCGTTCCCACGCGGAGCGTGGGAACGAGAGGGGATAGCATCATCGCGCCCCAAGGGCACCCCTGCGATGGCCTCCCGAAGGTATTGGAGCCTTCGGGGGGGATGGGGAACTTTCCGACCCATCGCGCTGTATGGTGCGAGAGGGGAGACGCCCGAGCAGAGAAAGGACTGCCCCAATGGGCAGAAAGACCTCCTTGTTCGCGCTGGTTCTGGCCGTGGCCGCGATGGAGTGCGTCGGGGGCGAGGCCGGCGAACCCACGGCAATCGAGCGCCTGCTGCCCGCCGACGCCATCGCCGTGGCGCAGGCACGGGATATGAAGGCGCTCGGGGCCGCGTTCGAGCAGAGCGCGCTCGCGGACGCCATCAAAGGCTCGCAACTGCTCCGCTACTTCCGCACGGCGGCGGGGGCCGTCGTGGAGCTAGGCGCAACGATCCTGTCAGGGTTGCCGGGCGATGAGCTCGGCGCCTGCCTCGGCTCCAACGCTGCCGTGGCACTGCTCGATTTCAAGGACGCCACGGACCTCCGCCAGCGCGTGCCCGTCGTCCTCCTCATCGAGGCCGCTGATAGCAAGAAGCTGGAAACCACCCTTCTGGCGCAGCTCCAGATTCTCTCGCTCCTCGGTGCCACGGTCGGCTCGGCCGACCGTGCGGGCGCCACCATCCACGAGCTCAGTCTGCCAAACGGGGCGGTTCTGGCCTTCGCCTTCCGGGAAGGCGTCTTCATCGCAGGCGGGCGCGAGGGGGTCAACGCCCTCCTCGCCTCGCTCGGGGGCGAGGGGCCGCGCCTCGCCGCGTCGCCCGGCTATCAGGCGGCGCGCAACGCCCTGCCCCTTGTGGGCGGCATCAGCCTCTACGTCAACGCTCGCTCGCTGATCGAGCGGAGCGGGCTGGCCGCGGACCCCGCGCGCCTGAAGCCGCTCCAGGCCATCGGGCTGGCCAACGCGGCCGCGGCCGGCATCGCCCTTGACTTCCAGGGCCGCCAGCTCCGCGAGCGGGTCTTCGTGAAGCTCGAAGGCCCGCCCACCGGCCTCCTCCGCCTCCTCACCGAGGGGCAGCCTGTCGCGTCGGCCTCGGCCCACTTCATCCCCCAGGGCTACACGGCTCTCCTCTCCATGTCGCTGCGCGACGTGGGGCTGTGGGACCGCTTCCGCGCGTTCCTCCAGGAGGTCCAGGGACCGGCCGCCGCCGACGGAGTTGACACCGTGGGCAACGAAATCCAGAAGCAGTTCGGCGTTCACCCCAAGGCGGGCATCTTCGACACCTTCGGCGACGAGGCGTTCCTGGCCCTGGACCTCAGCAAGCTCGCCGCGTTCCACGGCAGCGGCCGGACCCCGAAGCCGCAGGAGTTCCCCATCATCTTCGGCGCAAAGCTCCGCGACGCCGCCACACTCAAGGCGACCGCCGACCGCATCGCCGCGAACCAACTGCTCTACGACAAGGGCATCCAGCGCACCACCATCGAGCACCAGGGCGCCGCAGTCTGGGCCTTCCGAACCCCCCTCAGCCCCGAGCTCCGCCCCTCAATCGCCATCCTGGACGACCTGTTCCTCTTCTCGCTCCGTCCCGAGCCGCTCACGGCGGCGCTCGACGCGCGGAAGGCGGGCAAGCCCTTCGCCGCGGGCGCACCCGCCGCCGCCCCTGCCCACCTGACCCTTCAGGCCAACGACGCCCAGCTCCTCGCCTCGCTCCTGGCCTGCGTCCGCAACGACCTCCCAGAGGGCGCCAAGCGCCTCCTGCCCGAGGCCGACAAGATCATCGCCTCCCTCCACGGCTACCGCGCAGTCCTGCGCCGCGAGCCGCAAGGCATCATCTTCGAGGCTTGCTCCGACATCGGCACTGCGGGAACTATTCTCGCCGCCGCACCAATGCTCGACCAGGGCAACGCCATCATCGCGCGCCGCGTGAACGCCGACTTCGACCAGCTCGGCGGCGCGCTCGAGGCCTACCGCGCCAAGAACGGCCACTACCCCGAGACCCTCGACCAGCTCGTGCCCGACTTCCTGCCGAATCCCGTCAACGACCGCTTCGTGCCCGAGCGCCCCTACGGCTACAGCCGCGGCCAGCCAGGGCCAGACGGCAAGCCCCCCGACGCCTGGCTCATCACCAGCGTTGGGCCTGACCACCACCCGAACATCCCGGTCGAGCAGTTCGACCCCCCCGTCTGGGCCGCACGCCTCAAGAGCCAGGACCCCGAGGAGATAGCCCTTCTCAAGCGGGTCATCTACCGCTTCCAGCCCGAGCGCTACCCCGACGAGCGGAAGAACGACGACGAGGGCGACCTCTACCGCATGGGCGGCAAGGGCCTGGCCGCCCAGCCCTCCACACCCCCGCCCCCAAAGAAAGCTGGCGCGCCGAAAGAGGATTTCTGATATAATCACCGCCACCGCCTCCTCGTCCCCACGCTCCGCGTGGGGACGCACGTCCGCGACGCTCTGCGTCGTGAGCCGGGGGACGCGGAGCGTCCGGGGCGCCGTTCCCACGCAGAGCGTGGGAACGAGAGATGATTGGATGGGTGGATGGATGGATGGGTGTCAGACAATCATCCATTCATCCATTCATCCATTCATCCCCTGCTGAAACGCGGCCAAAGCCAGGTCAACGGGGACTTGTCATCTATGGGCGCCCAGGAACACGACACGGTTGAGGACAGGACATCGCCGCGTCCGCGGGGCCGGCCGGTGCTGCGTGCGGCGGTGGCCGTGCTGGTGCTCGCGGCCATCGCGGCAGGGGCCACGCTGGCGCTCTCCCCGCGCCTGCGCAGCCGGCTCCTCCGCCCCGCCCCCAAGCCCCTCCCGCTCCGCGTCGCCTCGACGCCGGAGGGGGCGGACGTCTTCATTGACGACGAGCTCGCGGGCACGACGCCCCTGAACGCCCAGGTGGCCCAAGGAGAGCACAGGGTGCGCATCGTGCGCCGCGGCTACAAGCCGTGGCACGAGCTGGTGGACCCCGCGGCAAGCCCCCAGGTGTCCCCCACGCTCGCCCGCATCGAGCTCGCCACACTCGTCGTGGAGTCCGACCCCGACCGCGCCGACGTGTTCCTCGACGAGGAGCGCCGCGGCGCCACACCAGTCGAGCTCAAGGACGTCGAGGCCGGCCCCCACACCCTCCGCATCGTCAAGGAGCCGCTCTACCAGGCCGTCGTCCAGAAGCTCGAGCTCAAGGAGGGCGAGAGCCGCCGCGTGGCGGTCCGACTCGAGTCCGACCTCGAGGCCTTCTTCGAGAGCGAGATCAAGAAGACCCCGGCGAAGCTCAGCAACTACACTGAGCTCCTCCACGTCCACATCGGCAACGCCGAGGTGGAGAAGGCGGCGGCCACCGTGGCGCGGGCCATGGGCGCGCTCGGCAGCGCGGAGACCCCGCCGGCCGACCTCGGCCAGTTCTTCGAGGAGCTGCGCAAGCTCTTCCGCGGCCAGGCCGGCCCGCTCGACCCCCAGAGCCGCCAGAAGGCCGTGGCCGCACTCGCCGCACTCCTCGAGAAGCTCGTCCTCGCCTCGCCATCCGAATACCCACGCTACGGCCCCATCGTCACCCTCCTCTCCCAGGCCGGCGAGTTCGAGGAGGTCTACAGAATCTGCGAGAAAACCGTTCAGTCCCCCACAGGGCGCGGCGCCGTCCACTACTACGTCGCAACCGTCTGCCTCGGCCAGGGCGACACCAAGAACGCGATCCGCCTCCTCGAGCGCGCCGTGGAGCTTCAGCCGGCGCTCTACACCGCCCGCCTCTCGCTCGGCTCGGCCTACCAGCGCGCCGAGCGGCTCGACGAGGCGCTCCGCCAGTACACCGAGGCCGAGAAGCACATCCCCGCCTCCTCCCCCTACTACCAGGGCCTCCTCCAGGCCGAGCTCGCGCGGCTGCTCGTGGCCAGGAAGGACATCGAGGGCGCCATCGCCCGCTACAAGAGGGCCATCGCCGCCGGGGCGCCCGAGGCCTCCGCCTGCCAGTGGAGGCTCCAGTTCGCCGAGCTCCTCCTCGAACAGGGCCGCAACAAGGAGGCCACCGAGCAATACCAGCAGATCGTCAAGCTCGCCGACCCCGACTCCACGGTCTACCGCACCGCCCGCATCGCCCTCCGCCGCCTGGGCGAGAAGTAGCGCGCGCACCGCGCGCGACCTCTCGCCCTCCGCACAAGGCCGGAAGAGGGACGAGGGAATGGGGACAAGGGAATAAGACCGAGGCCGGATCGGGCTAGTCTTGATGCGGCCCGTGGCCGCAACCAAGGGGCCGGAATGGTGAATGATGAATGTTGAATGTTGAATATATTGAACGCCCGATTGAGAAGAGCAGAGAAGGCTCTTGGCCAGGTTCCTCATTCGACATTCAACATTCGGCGTTCAGCATTCGATATTCCCTCTGCCACACGCGCGCAAATCACGACCGAAGGCTCTATCCTCCTGTCCGCATCCTGTCGCCCGATTCTCTCTTGTTCTTATTCCCTTGTCCCCATTCCCTTGTCCCTCTTCCTGCGCGCGAAACACGGGAAGACCAATGTCCAGAATGACCCAGGTGTGCTTTTCCGAACAAACGAAACATGGCCGCCGCCCGCCCGCCCGCTCCGCCCGCCCGCCAGACCAAGACAGAATGTGGTGGAAGCCCATATCCGGCGACCGAAACCGATAGTAACGGCACGATTTTTGTCTACCACCCATAGTGTTGACGTTTGGCAACATACCTTCGGCTGTAGTCTCGCTAGTCTCGCTAGTCTCGCCGCCTTTTGAGAGACCGGTCCCTAGCCATCCCCGCGTCCGAAGTTGGTTGGTTTGGGGGGGGCGGACGTCGGCGGGGGCTTCGGCTCAGGGCCGCCCTTTCAGGGCTGAGGCCCGACTGCCTCGTGGGGTGCCGCGGAGGGCCACAATGCCCGCCGCCGCCGCCCCCCCATACCCCCACCTGGGGTCGGGCGTGCAGCCCCTCCCCCCGTCCCGCGTCGAGGCGCCGCGTGCCGTGCCACGCCCGAGCTCTCGTCAGACATTCCGTCCCCGTTGTCGCCAACAGTGCCACGCCAGTCTGACGAGGGGGCCGCCCGCCGACTGGCCGACGCGGGACGCGGCGGGGGGGCGGGAGGGGGGGCGGGCGGCAGGCCACAGGGGGTATGGGGGGCTGCCGCTTTGGGCGGCCCCCCAAAGGGCGAGCTTGGGACGTGGAGCGAAGCAGGGTCAGCCCCTACTTGGCAGGGGGGACGATGGGTATGCCGTTGGGGAACTTCTTGCCGGCCTGCTCTACCTGGAGAAGGCGGGCGGGCGGGCGGGCGGCGGCCATGTTTTGTTTTGTTTACGGGAATCACAATTCTCGGAAAAGCACACCAGGCGGGTCAGGGTGTGGTCTTGAGTCGCCAGCCGGGGAGGGCCTCGGGCTTGGTGCCAGGGGGCAGGGGCTCGACGAGCTTGCCATAGAGGTCGGGCCGCCGGGCCTTGAGGTAGCGGCGGCCGCTCGACAGGGCGAGCTTCTCGGGCGTGCAGAGGGCCACCACCACGTCGTCGCCCAGGGCGGTGGACTCCGCGATTATCTCGCCGAAGGGGTCTATGATCATCGCGTTCCCCGTCTTGATCGTGTCGTGGTCCACGCCCACGTTGTTGCTGAAGACGTAGTAGACGCCGTTCTCGTAGGCGCGGGTGGGGAGCCAGCGGAGGAGCCAGCCGCGGCCCTTCGGCCCGGTGAACTCCATTCGCAGTGGCACGGGGTCGCGCTCGCGGTTGTCCCAGAGCTTCTTGTCAATCTTCCCGCGGCCGGGCATGGGGCTCTGGAGGCCGCAGGTGACGTGTGGCGCGAAGATCACCTCCGCGCCCAGCATCGCCGTGACGCGCGGGTTCTCCACCAGGTTGTTGTCGTAGCAGATCAGCACCCCGCACTTGATCCCGCAGAGGTCGAAGACCACGTAGCTCTCGCCCGGCGTCAGGAAGCGGCTGATGAAGGTGTGGAGCTTGCGGAACTTCGTCACGAAGCCCTCGGGTGCCGCCACGACGTAGGTGTTGTGGAGCCGGCCAGCGTCCTTCTCGACAAGCCCGGCCATGAGCGGGACGCCGAGGGATTTCGAGAGGGCGACGAGGCGCTGGGTGCTCTGGCCCGCCGGCACCTCCTCGGCGAGGGCTTCGAGCTCCTCGCGGCTGAGGGTCTGGAGAAAGGTGTAGCCGCAGATGCAGCACTCGTGGAAGCTCACGATTTCCGCGCCCTGCTCCACGGCGCGGCGCGCGAGGGCCTCGATGCGGCCGAAGTTGTAGTCCTTGTCCGCGTCGCGTGCCTCGAACTGTGCCGTTGCGATCCGTATGTCGCGCATGCGGTTTCCCCCGGGTCGTGTTGTCGGCGACTGGGCCTCGCGAGTCACAGGCTGGAAACCTGTGCCGCCACTGGCCCAAACAGCAGCACACAGCTTGCCACATGGCTTCGCCTCCGTCAAGCGGGTATGGCCCCCAGTCCTGGTGGTTCTCTTCGGCTCCGAAGCTCCGAATGGAGCGTACTATAGCGGCCCAGGGCGAAGCCCTGAT